>DALYEH010000112.1:0-1064 GCA_031972715.1 Gammaproteobacteria bacterium
GGGATCCACATGCATCCGTCTATAGCGATTGCGTAAGGCAATTGCTACTGCACGTTTGGCATCATCTTGTCCAATAATATGTTTGTTTAATTCGGCGACAATTTTTTGTGGAATTAAAGTAGTTGCTAAGGCTAAACTCATACGTTGTTTTCCAATGTTTCTATTGTTCTATGATTATTTGTATAGACGCAAATTTCTGCAGCAATTTCTAGGGCTTGTATTACTATCTTTTCTGCGTCTAAATCAGTGTTGCGCACTAATGCTTTGGCTGCTGATTGCGCAAAAGGGCCGCCAGAGCCTATAGCTATTAAGCCTTCTTCAGGCTCTATCACATCGCCATTACCTGTAATGATTAATGAGTCTTTTTGATCTGCTACGCACAATAAGGCTTCTAGTCTGCGTAAGATTTTATCTGAACGCCAATCTTTAGCGAGTTCTACCGCAGCGCGAGTTAAATTGCCTTGATATGCCTCTAATTTGGCTTCAAAACGTTCAAATAAAGTAAACGCGTCTGCTGTACCGCCTGCAAAGCCTGCGATAATTTTATTATTGAATAAGCGTCGCACCTTACGAGCATTTGATTTTAACACTGTGTTGCCCATCGAAACCTGGCCATCGCCACCTATAACCACTTTGTTACCACGACGCACACATACAATAGTGGTGCCTCTATACTGTTCCATTACAACTCCTATTCTGAATATTTTAGGACTAGGACGCTATCGATTTGTAAATTTTTAAGTTTTTGTTGTAAATCTTTAGCTTGTTTTTCATTCTTAAAATTGCCTAGTAATACTCTATGCAACAAATTACCGTCGTTTAGCTTTACATGGTCAATCTTGGCAGCATAACCATTCAAAGTGAGTCTGGCACGCACAGCATCAGCATCGGCTGCCTTTCTATAGGTACCCGCCTGTACTATATAACCATGTATGGCCTTTGGGCTGATTTTCAAGTCTTTGGGAGCTGGATTTATATCTAAAGTACGATTATCTTCGCTTTTAGCTAGCTCTGTATAGAAATCAAAACGAGGTTCTTGTACGGGAGTAGGTGCAACAACTACT
>DALYEH010000112.1:1074-5056 GCA_031972715.1 Gammaproteobacteria bacterium
CGCCCAGGCTTGGAAATTTTAGTGTTATATCAGTGGTGGCGAACATAAAAACCGCTAAAAATGAACAAAACACACCTAATAAAAAGCCAAATAGCATAGGCCCAAAGTTTGGGATCCTGGGTATAAAATTTCTGATTAAGCTTCTCTTCTTACTACGTTTTTTGTCTAGACGTTTATTGACATGTTTGTTAGTCATCTATCAGTGCCCTAGCAGTTTAGTATTGTCTTTAGTTTACCAGTAGAGGGCATATAATGCAGTATCAGATCATCTCCACTGGATCTACGTCTACTGACCAGCGTACTTGTCGTGATAGTTTATGGGTTTCAATACTAGGTAATACGCTTTGCAACTTGCGTTGCAGAATTTGTCTGTTCTCTGCTTGCAGCAATAACTGTGCTCTATAAAAACCTTGGCGCTTTTCCATAGGTGCGGCAATAGGACCTAAACATTGGATCTGTTGATCTTCTGCGTCGATTAAAGTACGCACTGCGCGTAAAAAATTTCTAGCTTGGCTAGGACTTTTAGTTTCAGCCCTAAACATTACTTGATAACTATAAGGCGGCAGATTAGTAGCTTGTCGTTCACAGATTAAATGTTGCATGTATGCATGGTAATCTTTATAGATTAAAGTCTGCAATAGTGGGTTATCGGGGTGAGTTGTCTGTAGGATTACTTTGCCGATTTTATTGGCACGACCTGCGCGTCCGGCCACTTGTGTGATTAATTGGCCTACACGTTCTGTAGCACGAAAGTCTGCACTAAATAATGCTGCATCAATATCAATGATGGCCACTAATGATAAATTTGGAAAATGATGGCCTTTGGCCAACATTTGTGTGCCTATTAAAATATTGACTTCTCCTGCATGGACTGCATCAAACAAAGTTTGCAATTGTTTTTTAGTGTGTACAGTATCGCGATCTACACGCGCGATACGTGCAGTAGGAAAATGCTTTGCTAAGCACTCCTCTATGCGCTGTGTACCAAGCCCTACACCAGAAATTTCTGTACTCTCGCAGCTGGTGCATGCTTTAGGAACTTGCTGTTGTGCATCACAGTGATGACAGCGTACTACATGTGCATATGTATGTAAGATCATATTACTATCACAACGTTTACATAACTGATGCCAGCCACATGCATAGCACATTAACACTGGCGCATAACCGCGTCGATTTAAAAACAATAAAACTTGATTGCCTTGATCTACGTGTTCTTGGATCTGCTGTAGCAAATCACTGGTTAAACCAGCATCTAATTTTTTATGGCGAACGTCAATAATTTGCACTACGGGTTTGTTAGCATCACCTGCGCGTTCTGGTAAACGCAGATGCTGAAATTTACCGCAAATAGTGTTATGCCATGATTCTAAAGAAGGAGTAGCGCTACCAAGTACAATCGGACATCCTTCTAATTGTGCTCGTTTTAATAATAAATCTCGGGCTGAATATCTAAAATGATCTTGCTGTTTGAAGGATAAGTCATGCTCTTCATCAATAATGATCAAACCCAAATGTGGAGCGGGTGTAAAAGTTGCTAGACGTGTCCCAAGAATAATAGGCGCGTGACCTTGTTGCGCATTTAGCCACGCTTGCGCGCGCGCCTTTTCACTAATCTGTGAATGCAAGACAGCAATTGGTACAGGGAAGCGCTTTTGAAAATGTTCTAGCGTTTGTGGAGTTAAGTTAATTTCTGGCACTAAAATTAAAGTTTGTAATTTACGCTCTATCGCTTTAGAGATTAATTGCATGTAAACTTCAGTTTTACCGCTTCCTGTCACACCATCTAGTAAAAATGCTTTAAAAGTACCAAAACTGCCACTGACACTTTGTACTGCTAAGTCCTGAGCGGTATTTAAGGTCAGCTCTGGTAGAGGTGCAAGATTTGCTACTTTAATTGGCGCTAGATCTAAAGCCTTTTGTTTGCGTAACCAGGCGGGCAGTGCTGAATCAAAAAGCATACCTAGAGGGTATTGATAATACTGGCTACCCCATTGAAATAATTGCATCAACTGTGCATTGAATAAAGGGGCATGATCTATGATTTCATAAGCGCTTTTAAGATTATGCAATGCAATACTAGAATTATCGGTAACTTCTATGATAATACCCATCAGGGTACGCGTACCAAACGGTACTAACACACGCAAACCAGGAACTAAAGGGATTTGATTACTTGCAGGTGCTAGATAATCAAATAAACGACGTAAAGGACTAGGTACTGCGACCTTTAATATTTGTGGAGAATTAATGGATCGTTGGCTCAGGTTCATTTAAGCCTTTATTAAAGTCGTCACTAGGAGTAGACATAATTTTGCTAGTGAAAGAATTTGCCTTAGCTGCGATTTGGATCCCATCAATTTCTAATATACGTTTAAGTAAAATAATATAATTACGTTCTAAACGATCTAAGCGTGCAGCAATCTCTTGGTTATTGTTTTCAATTCGTACTTCTTGGCTTGCAAAAATTTTTGAGATAAAGCTTTTAAACTGAATTAAATACATAGATAATCTAGATGGTTTACTTCTCATATGTACTACACTCTTAATTTGCAACTGGATTTCACGATTCCAATTTAAGGGAAAGTGAAGCCCAGGTCAATAGGCCCAAAAAGATCAGTAGATAACTTTTAATAGAGATGCTGCATCAATGTTTGCAGCTAAGTAGGCTATTGATACCTTGGTGCATATGTCTGCGCGGTACCAATAGCCCCATGACTAATCGTGAGATGGTTCATTTTCGCTTAATATCAGTGCTCTGCGTAAGAATCTTGCCATCTTGCGTGGCTTTTTATCCAGTTCTTGAGCATCTTTTTGCTCAACTGTAGCGAGTGCTGTTTGGTTGTTATAATTATTTGCTGATATTTCTTCAAACAGTGCATTTGCCTCTTCTGTACTACGCCTACGAGTGGATAATTGTCGAATTATAATGATTTTTTTTGATTTGCCTTGATTGATGAGTAGTGTCGCGCCAATGTTGATTTCTTTGCTAGGTATAGTTTTTTGTCCGTCATAAGAAACTTTGCCGTTTTCTATAGCCGAACGCGCTAATGCCCGTGTTTTGAAAAACCTAGCGGCCCAAAGCCATTTATCTAAACGTACTTTTAAAGTTTTTTCCTCCGTATTTGTTGATGGGTCAGTATGTAATTGTAAGTGTTGCAGGTCAATTGCGGTGTCGGTCGATTCAATCTCAAATATAAACTGTGTTTTTGGTTCCATGTTTTTTAGAAGTCACTCACATAATGTTTCAAATGCAACATATGATACCTGAATGACATTATTTGGTCTAATAGTAATTTTTTTTGTAAAACTTAAAAAACTGTGGATAACTTTTGCCAAAACAGCAAATATTTTACAGCACGAGTATAAGCATTGGTCTAAATTTTTGGCATATTTCCAATGGTTGTAAATCCAACTTGTGGATAACTCTGTGTACAAGTATTTTATAACCTTAGGATAACTTGGGAGTAAATTTAGATCGCCAGCTCTGCAAATTCAGCTATATTTTATGTAAGTCATTGATTTGCAAGGGTTTTTAATTATATTGATGTGATTTTAGGTTAGGTATGAAAACAATAAAGAACAAAAATCATCTGAGTTTATTGCCAAAACAATCTGTGTATAAGTTTGTTTTACAAATGCTGAGCAGCATCAGTGTGTTTCGCATATACCAAAGGCATATACAAAATAGTTCGCTAACATGCATGTGTAAATGTGGGTCAATCTGTGGATAACTTTGTGCATAACTGTGGCAGGAAAACCCTATGCACCGTGTTAAGTAGAATATCTGCGCCCGAAGGAGCAATTTATCGCAAATGCAGCTCTAAAGCAAGTGTCTGGGAGTATTAAATGAAGAGAGCGTTATAACGGGGCAAAAGTGTTATGACGCTCTAAAGCGGAACTGTAAAAGCTAAACGCCTATAAGTTTGTTTAGCCATTTAACTACATATCGGAATAAGAATGCATATATCGCCGGTACTAT
>DALYEH010000113.1:0-2598 GCA_031972715.1 Gammaproteobacteria bacterium
TATCACTATCGAAGATCCTATAGAATATATACATGAGCATAAGAATTGTATAGTTACACAGCGAGAGGTAGGTATAGATACCGAATCATACGGTATTGCGCTTAAAAACACTTTGCGTCAGGCACCGGATGTAATTTTAATTGGTGAAATTCGTAGTGCAGATACAATGGAATATGCGATACAATTTGCTGAGACGGGTCACTTATGCCTGGCATGCCAATAATGCAAATCAGGCTTTGGATAGAATTATAAATTTTTTCCCGGCTTCTAAACATCCACAAATTTGGTTAGAATTATCATTGAACCTTAAAAGCATTATTGCCCAACAATTGATACCAACTATAGATGGTAAGGGCAGAGCTGTTGCAGTAGAAATTTTAATTAATACCCCTATCATTCAAAGCTGTATTAAAAAAGGACAAGTAGATCTGTTGAAAGATTATATGGCGAAAGGGAATAATCTTGGTATGCAAACTTTTGACCAAGCTCTCTTTCAACTATACATGAACAAACAGATCACACTAGATGATGCACTGCATTATGCAGATTCAGAAAGCGAGTTGCGCTTAATGGTGAAATTTGCTGCAGGGAATAATAAAGATACTGGATCATTAGAAGGTATAGGATTGCAAGAATAGCATGGAGGATGTATGCGCTTAGTCTTTAGACGTATTGCTGGGGTTACGATGTTATCGCTTTTGATAGGCGTGGCATTAGGAACATTTTTGATCATAGTCATATTACAAATATTTGGTGCTACTCGAGCTAATTATCAATTAGCACGTAATTTGAATGAGCTGGATAATGTTGTACGTTATGCATCTATTCTTATGAGCGATATAATTAGTCAAGCAGGATATAGAACACCATCAGCATCAGGTGTTTTACCATCATATACTACTACGTTTGTGCCATTTACTTCAACATTATATGGCCCTACTGGCAGTACTTATGATACAATCACTTATCCAAACAGTAATGATCCAGCAGGGGTAGTACTCAGTTATTTCCCTGGAGAAGACGTATTTATATCTGAAATAAATCCTGATGCACAAGATATGTTATGGGTGAAATTTCAGGGTAGTCCCAACGGGTCCATTCGTGATTGTAATGATTTGTATGGAGTTGCTAATACAGTAATCAAGGTGCGCTTTTATTCACGTACTATAACTGTGGGTGGCCAAACAGAAACAGCATATTATTGTGAAAGGCATAATAATAATACGAACTACACATATAATGATACCCCAGTTGGTACTCAGATTATTCCGCCCGAAGTATTTGATCAAGTGTTTGTACGGTATGGCGAAGATGTTACTGGTAATGGCTATATAGATCGTTGGACATTAGGTAGCGAAGTGGTAGATCGCAATAGAGTATATGCTGTGCGCGTTGCTTTTATATTACATACCAGAGAGCCAGTGCGTAGTAGCGATGTAACTCAATCATTTTATGTTTTTGATCAGACATTTACATATACTGATAAATATATTCACAAGATGTACATGTTTACTATTTTGCTGCCTAACGCCCCAAACTTTAGTTTATATTCTAGCGTGGTAACCCCTTGATATGTGAGTTTAGCAAACCTATTCCCACAAAGGATAGGTTTGTAACTTAATGTTGCCAGGGAAGAAACGTTGCGCAGTTTGATTAAAGAACTCACTGTCATGTGAAACATAAAACGTTAATGAGTTATTTGCCTGTGTGTTGTGCAGATCACGTGCTGTTAATTCTTCTGCAATCACTGCTGAAATCAATTCTGCAGAATCTAATACTTCTATGTTATTGTTAAAAAACGCATTCACTTGAGATTTAATCAACGGATAATGCGTACAGCCTAAAATTAACGCAGAAATTTCTTGTAGTAAAGGATTGTTTAAATAATGCGCAATAATTTCTTGTGCGGCTGGCGTTTCACTCAACCCTTCTTCGATCAAAGGCACTAATACAGGAGTGGCTAAAGATCTCAATTGTATATTGTAACCTTGCTTACTGATCCTATGCGCATATGCTTCAGACCGGATAGTTTGCTTAGTACCTATTAATCCAATAGTCTTGTTTTGATGTTTTTTTGTAATATGGGCCACTACTGGATCAATAACGTTAAACAGTAACGCATGATCCTTCACTACATGCTTCACCGCATCATATGCCGCAGCAGATGCTGTGTTGCATGCTACAACTATAACTTTACAGTTTTGCTCTAGTAGCGTTTCGCTGATGCGCGTCGCATAGTGTTGAATGGCAGTAGCTGATTGACTACCCCATGGTGTATGCGCAGTATCACCGAAGTAAATGATACTTTCATTTGGCAAATGCTGGTTAATGGCCTTAGCGACTGTAAGCCCGCCAATACCGCTATCAAAGATCCCAATAGGTTGTGTTGCAAGCATTGTTCTATTTCTCATGTGCGATTTTTGCTATTCGCGATGATTATATCAAAATTTGAGCATTAAAACTTTGCATTTTACTTAAAATATTACGACAATAAGACATGAAGTTACACGCTTTTCAATGACGAAAAAGAGGTGACAAATATGTGGCATTTGAGAACCAGGCAGGGAACGTTCTGGGTTATTGAGTCCCCAACCACAC
>DALYEH010000113.1:2608-3281 GCA_031972715.1 Gammaproteobacteria bacterium
GAGCCAGATAATTGGAGCGATGCTTAATTCTGTTCTGATACTTAATATTGTTCTATAACATGCTAGTACGGCTTGTCTGCGTATATACCTCTTGCGGTTAAATACATACTCAGCTATGATCCAGCCTTGCATTTTATGAATAAGAGCAGAATATTAAGTTGAGGTTCTAACTATGAGAGCAGAGATTCATCCATCGTACCATCCAATCACAGTGAAATGCTCCTGTGGCTATGAATTTGTCACTGGTTCAGCATTACAAGATGATTCATTAAACATTGAGGTGTGCAGTAATTGCCATCCATTCTTTACCGGTAAGCAGAAAGTTATCGATACTGCCGGTATGGTAGACAGCTACAAACGCAGATTTAGCAAATTAGGCCAAAAGCCTGAAGGTGCGCCTGCAAAAGAGCCAAAGCTTGGCACTGTTAAGAAAGAGAAGTAGTAATATCTAGCCCAGTACAAGGAGCTAAAGCATGAGCCTATTCGATGATTTGAAAAAATCAGCTTTGGATTATCATCAATTTCCAAAGCCCGGCAAAATTAGTACGTTAATCACTAAACCGACCGAGACCCAGAAAGACTTATCTTTAGCTTACACGCCTGGTGTTGCAGAGCCAGTGCGTGCTATTGCTGAAAATCCAGACGACGCTTACAAATATACCGCTAAAGGTAA
>DALYEH010000113.1:3291-5035 GCA_031972715.1 Gammaproteobacteria bacterium
AATTTGGTGGCTGTGATATCGGATGGCACCGCTGTATTAGGGTTGGGTAATGTTGGTGCTTTAGCTAGCAAGCCAGTGATGGAAGGCAAAGGCGTGTTATTTAAGCGCTTTGCTGATATCGATGTGTTTGATATTGAAGTCGATGCTGCTACTCCAGAAGCTTTTATTAATACAGTTGCAAATATAGCCCCAACTTTTGGTGGTATAAATTTAGAAGATATTAAAGCACCGCAGTGTTTTGAAATCGAGCACGCATTACGTGAGCGTCTTAATATTCCTGTATTCCATGATGATCAGCATGGTACTGCCGTCATTGTGGCTGCAGCTCTTTTAAATGCATTAGATTTAGTAAACAAAAAGATCAACGAGATTAACTTGGTTTGTTTGGGCGCTGGTGCTGCTGGTTGCTCAACTATGCGTTTATTAACGTCGCTTGGTTTGCGTAAAGATCATATTTATATGGTAGACAAGCAAGGCGTGATTCATACTGGAAGACACGATCTCAACCCATATAAATTTGCGTTTGCGAACGAAACTAGCAAGCGTACCCTAGCAGATGCAATGCAGGATGCAGACGTATTTGTTGGTGTTTCTGGCCCAAATCTAATTACGCCAGATATGCTCAAGTCAATGGCAGCAAACCCTATCGTATTTGCATTATCGAATCCAGATCCTGAGATTAAGCCTGATGTAGCTTTGAAGAGTAGGGATGACTTAATCCTCGCCACTGGGCGTAGTGATTATGCCAATCAGGTTAATAACGTGCTCTGTTTCCCATACATTTTCCGTGGGGCTTTAGATGTGCGAGCCACTACTATCAACCAAGATATGATGATAGCTGCTGTGCATGCGATCAAAGATCTAGCACGACAACCAGTACCCCAGTCTGTATTGGATATATGTCATAACACCACAGAACTAGTGTTTGGTCCTAAGTATTTAATTCCTAAACCACAGGACCCTCGCTTGATCAAGGTGGTGCCACCAGCTGTAGCCAAGGCGGCTATTGCTAGCAAAGTGGCGCAATTGGGATATCCAGCGCATTACGACAAATAGATCGCAATCTAATCTATATTTATTGATATAACTATTAAACTCTACCAAGTAAGAGGGTAGCATATGGCACGTAAAAAAATTGCTTTAATCGGGGCTGGAAATATTGGCGGTACTTTAGCACATTTAGCCATGTTAAAACGGCTTGGGGATGTGGTTTTGTACGATATCAATGCTGGTGTGGCCCGCGGCAAGGCCTTAGATCTTGCGCAATGTGGCCCTATAGAGCATATAGACTGCACGATTACCGGAACTAATGACTATAAAGATATAGCCGGAGCAGACGTAGCTATCGTTACTGCGGGTTTGCCTCGTAGCCCAGGTATGAGCAGGGATGATTTATTAGAAACGAATGCCAAGGTTATGCGTGAAGTAGGGGCTGGGATCAAGCAATATTGTCCTAACGCCTTTGTGATTTGTGTAACCAATCCCTTAGATGTGATGGTAAGTGTATTACAGAAATTTTCCGGGATCTCAGATCAAAAGATAGTCGGTATGGCTGGAGTTTTGGACTCAGCACGCTTTAGAACATTTTTGGCTTGGGAGTTCCAAGTGTCTGTAGATCAAGTAGCAGCTTATGTATTAGGTGGGCATGGCGATAGCATGGTACCATTGGTAGAACTAAGCAATATTGCTGGCGTTACTTTAGATAAATTGGTTGCAAGTGGAAAAATTTCACAAGAAAAGCTGG
>DALYEH010000114.1:0-235 GCA_031972715.1 Gammaproteobacteria bacterium
CCTATATGAATCACAGCGGTCAAGCTGTAGCTAAAATTGCACAGTATTTTGCCATTCCAGTTGAGGATATTGTAATCGTGCATGATGAGTTAGATTTTGAGCCCGGTATAATACGTGCCAAAATTGCCGGCGGCCACGGCGGTCATAATGGTTTACGCGATGTTATTCCACAACTTGGCAGCGAAAAATTCTATAGATTACGGATCGGTATTGGCCACCCTGGGCATAAAGATCA
>DALYEH010000114.1:245-4401 GCA_031972715.1 Gammaproteobacteria bacterium
ACTTTCTTAATCAGCTATCTGGTACATCTGAGAAACCGATTAACTTTACATTGAACGAAGGAAACAAAATTAAAGAATCTTTAAAATTAACTGAAAATGAATCTATTACAATTTAGTCAAGAACAAGATAAAGAATTAATTACAACAGCGATTGCAGATAGCATACGTTTGTTCCCAGATATGGTGGCGGGTAATTGGGCAGAAGTTATGAGCCAATTACACTAGCTTAACATAGTAGAATTATAAACAACGAGGAAAATATGGGGTTTAAATGTGGAATAGTAGGTCTACCGAATGTTGGCAAATCTACATTATTTAACGCCTTAACAAAAGCAGGTATAGAAGCCGCAAATTATCCATTTTGCACTATTGAGCCTAATGTAGGTGTTGTGCCAATGCCTGATCCACGCTTAGATCAATTAGCTGTTATCGTTAAGCCACAAAAGATCATCCCTACTACAATGGAATTTGTAGATATTGCAGGCTTGGTTAAAGGTGCCTCTCAGGGCGAAGGTTTAGGCAATAAATTTTTAGCGCACATTCGGGAAACTGATGCCATAGCGCATGTGGTGCGTTGTTTTGAAAATACCGACATAGTGCATGTTGCAAACAAAATAGATCCTGCTAATGATATATCTGTTATTGAAACCGAATTAATACTCGCAGACTTAGATACCGCTGAAAAAGCCCTCTTACGCTGCAGTAAAAATGCCAAAGGTGGTGATAAAAGCGCACTGGCTGCAAAAAGCTTACTAGAAAAATTGATCACGCATTTAAATAATGGCTCTTCTGCACGCACTTTCGCAGCTACTGATGTGGAACGCAAAGAAATTCTACAGCCGTTACAACTGCTGAGCGGTAAGCCGGTAATGTTTATTGCCAACGTAGCAGAAGATGGTTTCACAAATAACCCATTTTTAGATACAGTCAAAGCCATTGCTGCCCAAGAAGGCGCTGTAGTAGTGCCAGTTTGTGCATCTATAGAGTCAGATTTGGCAGGCATGAACAACGAAGAAAAAATTGAATTTTTACATGAGCTAGGTTTAGACGCGCCAGGACTTGATCGCCTGATCGCAGCTGGCTACAAATTACTAGGCCTAGAAACCTATTTTACTGCGGGCGAAAAAGAAGTACGTGCCTGGACTGTGTCTATAGGCGCTACAGCTCCACAAGCTGCTGGTAAAATTCACACCGATTTTGAAAAAGGCTTCATTCGTGCTGAAGTTATAGGCTTTGCTGATTACATACAGTACAAAGGCGAACAAGGCGCTAAAGATGCCGGCAAATGGCGTCTAGAAGGCAAAGAATATATAGTCCAGGATGGCGATGTGATTCATTTTAGATTTAACGTTTAAACTGCCCAAAGTAACTATGCAACGCTACTGCATTTTGCTGCCAAATATCTTGCATTGAGGACACGGTAACAAGCTCTGGCAACTCATAAGTTAAAAGAGGACATTCTAATTCCTCAGTAGCGTATGCATCTAATGAGCCTGGCGTAGGATAGCCTATGGAATCTTGTATAGAATAATGGTTAAGATTACCTATGTATTGTGCCATATCTTTTGCATAGGAATTGTGATTTAAAATTGGCTTCCAAGAATGAAAAGATATAATTGCTTCTGGCTTGCGCTCTGTAAACAGATTATATAAAAATAAATTTTCTGGTTCGCTTAAAGGCTCAATGCCTGGATTATACTTTGCCTCTGTGTATGTAGGTTGCCAATTTGAGGTTGGCCAATTCCGGTTTAAATCCACCCCATTCGCATTGACTCTAGTCTTAGCTGCAGCGCCATCTGGATTGAGATCTGGTATTATCAATAAGGCTTTATTTAAGTCTTGCTCTTTACACCAAGCAAACAATTGTTCCAGCACATATAGACTTTCTGGCTCATTTCCATGTGTACCGGCAATTAAGTATATATAACTAGGACTTAGATCTATATTTGAATATGCGCAAATATCCCTACCCAACACCGAGTAACCGCGCTTTAGCAAAATATAGTCTTGTTTGGACATAAATGAACGCCTACATTAATAACCAGTCATCCAATTACCAGACTGAAAGCTAACAGATGGCGGGGGCGCGATATGGAAGTATTCGCGTATTTTACCCATACTGTGCAATAACATAAAGCGACTATACAGCTCTTTATATTGAGCCATCACGTACCCAGCTTTCGCATTAAAAGCTTCTTCAGCTGCTTTTAAAGTTTCGTAGGTATCTCTGTTACCGCCAGAGAACTCTTTGTAGTAAGCATCTTGGGTTTGTTGAGAGGTATCTACAAGCTGTTTTAAATATGTTAATTGGCCTTTGTAATTAACATACGCACTCCATACCTGGCGAGTGCGCTTTTCTACATCACGCTGAGTTTCGTTCAATTGCTCTTTCTTTTCTTCTAATACCCATGCTGTCTTGCGCTCATGCGCAATGTCTTTGCCACCATTAAATAAATTATATTTTAACAATAGCATAGCACTTAAACTATTAGTGGTTTGATTGTAACCATCTACGTTTTTATTGTTACTGCCAGATAATTCTAGATCTAAGCGTGGAAAATACGGAGCTTTAGCACCACGCTTTTCTGCGCGCGCCTCAGAAATTTGTGCTTTGGCGATGTTTAGTAAAGGATTATTGCATATAGCTATGGCTACAGCGGCATCATCACTGCTAGGCATTTGTCGATCCGGAGATTCCGGCCTATACATGATCCCGGGTTTTTTACCCACCACACGCACATACTCTGCTTGCGCATCACGTATATCGCGTTGCAAATCTAAAGCTATTGTCTGCGCAGTAGACAAACGACTTTTTGCATATTCCAAATCCCCGCGTCCAAAATACTGTAGTTTACCCTGCGTCATTTCATCGACAATACGCTGGTGGTAAGTAACATTCTCTTTAGCGTGCATATATATTGATCTTAACATTATGGTGTCAATATACGCTGCAGTTACCTGCATAATAACTTCATCCATTTTTGCCAAGACATTAAAGGCTGAACCCTTATCTTGCGCAGAACTTGCCTCTACCGCACTACGTACAGCAAAACCATCAAACAGCATCTGCGTGATACTTATATATGCTTCACGTTTCGTTAAAGTTAACGATCCATCACCCCCAACAGAGCTTGGACTTTCTAAGCGTGTAAAGAAGTTCTTATTGTGATCACGTCCATATGATGCAAATAGATCTATTTTTGGTAAATAACCACTTGTGTTTTCACGCACTGCGTTTGCAGCAGCGTATTTATTGGCTGAGCTCATTAATATTACGGGATTGCACTGCACTGTTTGCCGTACCACGTCTTCTAGTTTTTCAGCAAAACAAATTGGGCTTAGAGCTGCGTACAACAACCCTAATGTGAGTGCCAGTCTATATGTTTGCCAAGCTGTCATCACCAGTTCCCTTGTTAGTTAATGACTTACTTAGGTATATAGCTCACTAATTGAGGTTTGTAAATGGATCTAGTGCTGCGGTTGCAAAAAGATAGCTCTGATCATGCGCTACTATAAGACGCTGTATTATCCATTACTGTTCGATAGTCTCATGACCAATGACAAGAATTGTTATATCGTCGGGCTGAGCACTATTAGTTTTAGTCGTAATAGCGCAGGTACGCAGCAAAGCAGATATGTCGCCTTTACTTGCACGTACGGCTCCAAGCAAACCCTCTTCCTTCTGCGTCAAATTACTGCCAGGCATAAAGACCTCCATAACCCCATCACTGAACATTACAACACGCTGGCCAGCAGATAAGGTAACACTATGAGTCTCATATTCCGCAAGAGGAATTATCCCTATAGGGAAGCCACTACCAGGTAACATACGTGCGCTGCCGTCTGCACTGTATAAAATTGGGTTGGGATAATGCCCTCCAACCCCGTACTGAAATTCACCTGTTTTAATATTTAATACGCCATATATTAAGGTGAGATATTTACCGAGTTTCGCTTTATAAAATTCTTCACTGATTGCGCTCATTAACTTTTGAGGCTGTAAAATTATAGCGTCATTTTTTGCATGATATTGCACACAGTACTTTGCAATCATGCCTTTTAATAATATTGTAATAAACGCTGAGGATGCGCCATGGCCAGAAACATCAGCGATATACACACCAACTATATCACCTGTAATATTGAAATATTCAAC
>DALYEH010000114.1:4411-4972 GCA_031972715.1 Gammaproteobacteria bacterium
ATGATGGAATGATTCTAAATTTAAATGTAAAGTTACCAATAGCCAAATCATCTACAGGCAAGAGGCTTAGCTGCACTTTACGACCTGCGGCTTGATCTTCTTCTAAAATCTTTAGGTTATGCGCAATGTTATCAGCTAAAGCTTTATTTTGATCTAAGAGCCGCTTACGCTCTAAAGCTTGTTTAATCGCATATTCTAGTACCTGTAAATCTGAAATAGGTTTGGTAATAAAATCCCAAGCACCCATGCGCAACGCTTCTATAGCATCATTCATCTCTCCAGCGCCGGAGATCACTATCACAGGAATATCGGGATCTTGTTTTTTTATTGTGTTTAGGACTTCTAAACCACCCAATACTGGCATATGCAGATCGGTCAACACCACTGCAGGCTTACTGCGCTCAAAAATTTCCAAACCTTCTTTACCATTTTCAGCGCTTAGAGCCACATAACCGCTATCCTCAAGATAAGCAGTTATACTGCGCAGTAACCCTACTTCGTCGTCTATTACTAAAATGCTTGCTGGATTGCTAGCCACATGTATACCTTTGTAGTTTAATA
>DALYEH010000115.1:0-1377 GCA_031972715.1 Gammaproteobacteria bacterium
TAGAGGCCTTGATTTTAAAGGCTTTTAATTACTTGTATATAACATGGTATAACTCAATGTGGCGGAGAGACAGGGATTCGAACCCTGGGATGGGTCGCCCCATCAACGGTTTTCAAGACCGCCGCATTAAACCGCTCTGCCATCTCTCCGTCGCACAGTGTACTAAATACAAAGACAAATTTGAACTAGGTAAGCGATATTTTTTTCATACATAATAAGAATGACAAATAACCAATCTTGTGACTTTGGCAATACCTGCTAGTGTTAAAGAAAGTAGTTAAGTAATGAAGGGTGATATATGGCTAACGATCAAAGTTTTAGTACGGGGCAATATTCAAAAGAAACCACAAAATTAATTCGAGCAGTGCAGGACAACAATCTCTTTCAAGCCAGAAAAGCCATCGCACGTGGCGGAAATCCACGCGTCCGAGGTCCCAAAAAGGACACGCTGTTGCACATATGTTTGTCGCCTGGCATGGCAGCTGTTCTCTTAAACCACGGTGCTTTAATTAATGCACGTAACGACAACATGCAAACTCCATTACACACAGCTATGCGCAGAGGTATATCTAACCTGAGCAGTTTTCTAGTAGACAAAGGCGCAGATTTAAATGCACAAGAAGTAAACGGTACCGCACCATTACATCTAGCACAAAATCCAAATTTGAATCGTCTGCTCCTAGAAAAAGCGGCTAACCCCAATATACAAAATAGCGCTGGCGATACACCTTTAAATGTTGCCGTACTATTCAAAGGCAATCCTATAGTGCACTCACTATTGATGAATGGAGCAGACAAACACATTACTAACGCAGCAGGGCAAGATGCTTTAGACAAATTTCAAATCCGCACCCAGCGCACATTACGCGAGTTAGAAAAAATGCGCCTGCAACTCTCTGTTGGAGAAGCAGAGCCATCCACTAGTAATTTAAAACTGAAATGATGTTAGATCTACCTGTTATAGACCCGATGAATCCGACTAGGAGCCGCTCAAGCGCGGCTTCTTTTGCGTTGCTTGCAGTTTTGGATCCGAAAAGAAAAGCAAATCTTCTGCTAGTTGTCTTGAGCGGACGCTATCATCATTGAAGGATTTATACTCATCTCTAACTTTTAGCATCGCTCTGTGGTACTGCTCTTGATTGTTCGCGACTAGTTCTTGATATCTATCATCATAAGCCTGTAAAGCACTTAAATTTACGCAACCCATATGCACACCATTAGACTGTAATTTTTGAAATATATGTTTAAAATAAATTAAACTGGAACTCGCAAATTCAGTTTCAGGCATAGGCATAAATTTTGCGATATTTTTTGTAATTTCAGCTGCAAACACTGAATACACATACAGGGCTATCATAGATATAACATATTCAAAGT
>DALYEH010000115.1:1387-4946 GCA_031972715.1 Gammaproteobacteria bacterium
ACACGTTTGTGGTGATTGGATGAATTTTTGTGCAGCTTTACCCACTTTAAGCTCTGAGTACTTGCTGAAATTTAACATAGGCACAAAACATGCATCCAAAATGTTCTCAGTCAAAACTATATCATTCAAGAGGGAACCGTTAATCTGCACCCCCTCGCTAGTATAAATAATTTTTTTTGCCGCAATACGGCGCGCATCAAATTTACCGCTGTCAGAGCGACTTTAGAAACATCTGATATTTGATCTACGTTATCAAAGAAAACAGTGTGCAATTGCGCTAATTGCAAGGGTATGTTAATCGAAATTTGCTGGGTCTCTGCTAGATCTGCCCGAGCATTTAAATGCACCTTTTGATCCCACCCTATACTCAGCATTCTGAGATTGACTAGCTCTGGAGGTACATCTATGCATGTAATGCGATTGCGCCCTAGACTCAGCATACTTAGATTAACAAGCTCTCGATGTAGCTTTATAAATGTTAAGAAATTATTCCCAAGACATAGCGTGTTTAACTTCACAATAGTCTGAGGTATGACTACTGCTTTTAAGAGATTATCCTGCAGATAAAGCTCTTTAAGGCGCACGAATGTATTTGGGATGCATATGCCTTCTAATTTGTTATTATTTAAGTACAGATATTTTAGATTATACAGAGTATCCGGCAAGTTTATAAATGTTAGGTTGTTACCATCAAGCTGGATTAAAGTCACCTGCTTCGCTACATCAGGATTATTTCTAAGAGCTAACATCAACTCCGCTACATCTTGGCTTACATCTTGGCTACCAAGTGCTAAGTTTGTCAAAATAATACTGTCTGATGTGAAAGTATGATTATTAATTCTAGCTATATATTGTTGTAAGGCACCGTGCATAATTATCCTAACTATCATAAATCCTAGACTCCACATTGTGTACTAAATAGTCAAACAACAACGCAAAGGTTAGCAACGAGCAATTTAAACTAGAACATTTATAGTAATTCTGATTTGCTATTGTACACTAAATTTGCTATGGCAATACAAAGTGCATTGCGGTAGACTGCTTCTAAAATCACATTTGGAGCGAACATGTCCCCATACAAACTTATTAAAGGCTCTGACAAAAACATCTCTGCTTTTGAAGAGCAAATCTCTAAGGCTTTAGAGGATGGCTATGATTTAGCTACCGACCTAGTGGTACAACTTAAAGTGTCGGCTAACGGCGAACCAGAGACGCTTTTCTTCCAATCTATGATTTGCGAGGAAGCTCTGGAATCTGACGAAGAAGAGGAAGAGGACGACGAAGAATACGAGGATGAGGAAGAAGAGGACGAAGAGGAATTTGGCTAGATCCTGCATTTTCACCCTTGAAACTGCGTCTCTAGGCCATATATGAGTAATATGTGTTATAATACACAAGATTAGTATGTTACACCGCTTACGGGAGAGTTTGCATATGCCACAAAATATCAATAGCGTTTCAGCAGTTGCACCAGGTGTATTAGCAACCAATAAAGTAATTAAAAACACCTACATACTATTGTCCATGACAATACTATTTAGTGCATTTACAGCATTTTTATCCATGCATTTCCAAATATTTTTGCCTTTCTGGGCGCAGCTCATAGGCATGTTTGGCTTACTTTATCTTGCAAGCGTCACGGCCAACTCTGTCTAGTCTCGGTGTTCTTATTTACGGGCTTTATGGGCTTAACGCTCGGACCTATGCTAAATATGTACATTCATGGCTTTGCAAATGGTCCAGAATTGGTTACTGCAGCTCTAGCCTGTACCGGCGCTATTTTCTTTGCCTTGTCTGGATATGCTATGACAACGCGTAAAGACTTCAGCTATATGGCTGGTTTCTTGTTTGTTGGATTTTGTATAGCCTTCTTGGCTAGCATTGCGGGCTTATTCTTCAATGTACCAGCCTTACAATTAACCGTTTCCTCGGCAATTGTGTTGATCATGAGCGGTTATATACTGTTTCAAACCAGCCAAATTATTCATGGTGGGGAAAGAAATTATATTCTTGCCACGATCAATTTGTATGTAACATTATTTAACTTATTTGTGAATTTGCTAAACATATTTGCTGCTCTTAGCGGTAGACGAGATTAGGTAATATTCTGCAAAGATAAGGCCGGCACCGCTGGCCTTATTTTTTTAAACAATTGATTAATTATATGCTTTATACTCTAATAGTTAGTTCAAACCACCTCACTAACGGCCGATATGCTCTACAATTGGCCGAAGACTTAATTGCGCAAAATGCTCAAATCAATCGTATATATTTCTTATTTGATGGTGTATATGTGGCCAACAAATATATAGATATGCCAACCGATGAATTTGATTTAACGCGCGCTTGGACAGACTTTGCTTTACAACATAATATTCCCTTGTCTGTCTGCGCAGCATCTGGCTTGAGGCGCGGGATAGTTTCAGAAAATCTAGCGGATGGTTTTACTATTGGCAGCATAGGTGAATTAGTAGAAAGTTGTGCTGCAGCGCAAAAGGTGTTTTACGCATGAAAAAGTTTTTATTAATAATGCAACAAAACCCATATGCAAACTCTAAAGCCCTGGAAGGTTTAGAATTTGCTTTAGCTTTAAGTGCGTTTGAACAAGAAGTAGCCTTGCTGTTTAAGGGCGATGCTATATTACAACTTATGGCTAAACAAGAACCTGACAAATTAGTTGCTAAAGATTTTACAAAAGTTTATACAGATCTAAATATGTTTGGGATCAAAAATGTATATGTAGACGCCAATAGTATGCAGGAATTTGCTAATGATAAGCTGCTGTTAGATCCCGAAATTGTCTCTAGTGAACAAATTGCTGCGTTAATTAAAAGTCACGATGTAGTATTAACAATATGAACGTGCAACTTACTAAAGATGGCTATTTAGCCAGACTACAAGATTGGACTCCCGAGGTTGCCGAGTTCTTAGCATCCAAGCAAAATATTGTCTTAACTGCAGATCATTGGGAGATCATTAATCTTTTACGTGCCTTTTATATTAAATTTAATGCATCACCATCTATGCGCACTTTAGTGAATGCAGTGAAAGAGCAATATGGGCCGGAAAAAGGCAATAGCATATATCTACATACGCTGTTTCCTGGTGGAGCAGCTCAGCAAGCCAATAATATTGCCGGTTTACCTAAGCCGATTCGCTGCATTTAACATCTTAGCAGATCTTACTTACACCACCCATATATGGCAACAGAACCTCTGGAACCAAAATAGTGCCGTCTTCTTGCTGGTAATTTTCTAAAACAGCGACTAAAGTTCTGCCTATAGCAAGACCTGATCCGTTTAAGGTATGTACTGGCTCTGGTTTCTTAGTACTAGGATTGCGCCAACGCGCAAGCATGCGTCGTGCTTGGAAGCTTTCGGTATTGCTACAAGAAGAAATTTCTCTATATGCATTTTGTCCAGGCAACCATACTTCTATGTCATAAGTAGATGCAGAACTAAAACCTAAATCTCCAGTACATAAGTTTACTACTCTATAAGGTAATTTTAGTTTTTGTAGCACCGTTTCGGCATGCGTGCATATTTCTTCTAAAGCTAGG
>DALYEH010000116.1:0-1489 GCA_031972715.1 Gammaproteobacteria bacterium
GGGCCGCCAGGATAGGCTAATCCTAAAAGCTTAGCTGTTTTATCAAATGCTTCACCGGCAGCATCATCCAATGATTCACCCAATATTTGATAACTGCCAAAATCATTGACTTGCACTATTTGCGTGTGTCCACCAGACACTAATAAAGCCAAAAAAGGAAACGCTGGTTGTTCAACCTCTAAAAAAGCAGCTAGCAAGTGTCCTTCCATGTGATGGATAGGAATTGCGGGTATGTTCCAAGCAAAGGCCAATGCTTTGGCAAAGCTAGCGCCGACTAAGAGTGCACCCACCAACCCCGGGCCTTGTGTATAAGCGATTGCAGTTATATCTGTGTGCTTTAGCTGCGCATCTGCTAGGACTTGTTGCGTTAGGATGCTGATATACTGAATATGGTCACGCGAAGCCAGCTCTGGCACCACCCCACCATATTCTTTGTGTGTTTGGATTTGACTGTGTAAAGCATGAGCCAAAAGGCCAGCTTCGGCGTCGTAAATCGCCACCCCAGTTTCATCACAAGAAGTCTCAATACCTAATATCTTCATAATGCGCGTAATTCTAACACAAAAAGCTTGCAAATTTGGTGAATTGTCTTACAATGACAACCTAAGTGCAGAATAGTGCCATGGGCATCTATTAGTTGGTTAATAAACACAGATATATATTTACAAGGGGTGTAGTTTCACATGCCAAGTGTACGTGTAAAAGAAGGTGAGCCGTTTGAAGTAGCAATGCGCAGGTTTAAACGTGCCGTAGAGAAAGCTGGTATTCCTAAAGAATTGCGTAGTCGCGCATTCCATCAAAAAGGTTCAGTACAGAAGCAAAGAAGAATTGCTGCAGCCAAGAAAAGATTACTTAAAAAGTTATCACGTGAAAAGCAAATTTTTGACGATAGCGCTAGAGACCGTCGCCATTAATTTGTAAAGCATTAGAATTTTGACTAGGTATGGAAGTTATGTCCGCAAGCAGTATCAAGCAAGCGTTAGATGAGGCTATGAAGGCCGCAATGCGCGCTCAGGAAAAACAACGTTTAGGTGCAATAAGACTTATTCTTGCTGCATTTAAACAGAAAGAAGTTGATGAGCGCATTGTGATCACCGATGATATTGCTTTGCAAATTCTAGACAAAATGGTAAAGCAACGACGAGAATCAATTAAGCAGTTTGAAGTAGCTAAGCGTGATGATTTAGTTGCTAACGAACAATTTGAATTAGACATCATTCACGAATTTTTACCAGCAGCTTTGAGCCCTGCAGAAGTGCAGCAAATTATTGCTGAGGCTATAAAGCAAACTGGTGCTACTACCGCTAAAGACATGGGCCAGGTTATGGCTATTGTAAAACCACAATTGCAGGGGAGAGCGGATATGAGTGAGGTTTCAAAAGTCATTAAATCCTTATTAGCTGGTTAAGCCAGTTAAGCATGTGGTAGAGTCTTTAAAACGTATTCCAGAAGATTTCATTCACGCACTACTAGCTAGAATAGATATTGT
>DALYEH010000116.1:1567-4925 GCA_031972715.1 Gammaproteobacteria bacterium
AAAGCAGGAGCGAATTACGTTGCATGTTGCCCTTTTCATAATGAAAAAACTCCTTCCTTTTCTGTAAATCATTCTAAACAGTTTTATCATTGTTTTGGTTGCGGAGTTAGTGGTGATGCAATTCAGTTTATTATCGAGCATAATTCTGTAAGCTTTGTAGAGGCAGTTGAAATACTAGCTGCACAAGCTGGCATGCCAATGCCAGTCTTAGAAAAAGATGCGCAATCTGCCGAGCATAAATTGATCTATACTGTACTGTCTGAAGCGACCAAGTATTTTGAACAACAGTTACGGCAGCAAACAGTGGCAAAACAAGCAGTAGATTATTTAAAAGATCGCGGTCTGACTGGTGTGACAGCGAAACACTTCGGTTTAGGATTTGCGCCGCCCGGTTGGGATAATTTATTAAATAGTATTGCAAATAATCCTACGCAAAAAGAATTAGGTGTGAAAGCAGGTTTATTCGTTAAAAAAGATCCAATCAAATATTACGATAGATTTAGAAACCGTATTATGTTTCCGATTCGTGACAGACGCGGTAACGTTATAGGCTTTGGCGCTAGAACTATTGGAACAATTCAAGATGAGCCTAAATATATAAATTCACCTGAAACAGTAGTTTTCAGTAAAAGTCATGAATTATATGGTTACTTTGAAGCGCGTCAAGCAATACAGAAAGCACAAGCAGTATTGGTGGTTGAGGGATATATGGATGTAGTGTCTTTATATCAAGCTGGCGTGAGCAATGTTGTAGCTACCTTAGGCACTGCATGCACTGAACACCATGTGCAGTATTTACTAAAAACTGTGCCGGAACTAATCTTCTGTTTTGATGGTGATCTTGCTGGTAAAAAAGCAGCATGGCGTGCCATGGAAATAAGTTTACCTCTATTAGAAGATAAGTATCGCATCAAGTTTTTATTATTACGCGGGGGTGAAGATCCTGATTCCTTTGTGCGCAAATATGGTTTGCAGGCTATGCAGTTAGAGATTAAGCAAGCGATTTCGCTACCAGATTTTTTGTTCGATACCTTGACCAAGAAATACGACTTGCAACAGATTGATGATAGAGTAAAGTTTGCTAATCAAGTGAAACAGTATGTACTGAAATTACCAGATGGTATGCTCAAGACCTTACTGTTTGACCGTTTAGCACGTACTATAGATATTGATCCTGCTTTATTTAGAAATAAGCAATCAGCGCAGCAATTCAGGCAACGCGAATATACTGATATTGTTATGACCAAGCATAAATCTATATCACCTGCTATGCGCGCCTTAGCATTATTAATCAACGATCGTACTTTACTGGGTTTGCTGCCGGATTTGCAGGGTTTAGAACGTATTGATATAGCTGGCAGTGCCTTGTTTTGTGCTATCGCTAGTGTACTGCATACTGATCCAGAGATCAGCGATAATGACTTAAAAAATAAACTGCCTGTAGAAATGAGTAAATATTTTGATTTGCCGACTTTGCGCGGGGTGGCAGATTTAGTCCCGGCTAGTGGTAGACAAGAAGAGTTGCTAGGAGCTATTGGCATATTACGACGTAGAGAAAAGGAGTTGGCCATGGATGAATTATTACGCAAGGCTAAACAAAACGCACTAACTCCAGCAGAGAAACAGTTACTACAGCAAATGTTGCAAGAAAAAAGCTAGGAAAGGGGGCTTTTACTAGATTAATCGCGCTATACGCGGTAAAATCGCAGATAAAAATGCCCTGAAGTTTAGATAATTAACTAAGAGATTGCATAATTATGAGTTATACCGATCGGGACCAACAAGCGGCCCAAATCAAGTCGTTGATTGCCCGTGGCAAAGACAAAGGCTATTTAACTTATACAGAAGTTAGCGATTATTTGCCTGAAGATTTTGATTCCGAACAAATCGAAGATTTGATCCAAATGTTTGCGGATCTGGATATCGCGGTTTGTGAACTGGAAAGTGATGCGGATACAGATGTAATTTCAGCAGAGCCAGAGTTAGATATTAGCGATGAAGCTGTTGAAGAGGCGGCCGCATTGGTTAGTTCGGGCGCTGACTTTGGACGTACTACAGACCCTGTACGTATGTATATGCGCGAAATGGGCACTGTGGAATTATTAACCCGCAAGGGCGAAATAGAGATTGCAAAGCGTATAGAAGAGGGTGTGCGTGATGTGTTATTAACATTGGCACAGTACCCACGTTCCTTAGCCGAATTAGTAGTAGATTTACAAAAAGTAAAAAATGGTGAATTACGTTTCAATGAAGTAATCAATGGTTTTGTAGATTATGATGAACTGGAGGCCAATCCGGCTGCCGTAGAGTTTGAAGAAGAAGTTACTGAAGAAGTGCCTCTTGACGAAGAAGAGTTAGAGATTGATGCAACACTTGACGACGAAGATGCTGCAGTGCCTAGTGTGCCAATCGAGGAAATAATCAATCGTTTTGAAGCCTTGCAAAAGTTAATTGCTCAGACACAGGCAATAGAAGAACAGCATGGCCGTAAGAATCCACTGGCACAAAGCGCTTTCTCTGAGTTAGGAGAGTTTTTAACGCGCTTTAAATTTGTGCCTCGTGTGTTCGATGCATTGATTGCTAATATGCGTCTAATACTTGATGAGGTGCGTAAGTATGAGCGCGAAGCTATGTATGTGTGTGTAAAACTTGGCAAGATGCCCAAGCAGGTGTTTATAACAACCTTTCCTGGCGAAGAATCTAATTTAAAGTGGATAAATAAATTCATCAAGGATACTCCGTATGCAGAGCAACTTGCACAACAAAAAGATGCAGTAATACAGATCCAAAAGCAGTTACAAGCATTAGCGGAGCGCGTTGGTTTAGAGATAGCAGAAATAAAAGAATTAAATCGCGCCATGTCGATTAGTGAAGCTAAGGCTAAACGTGCTAAAAAAGAAATGGTGGAAGCTAATTTACGTTTGGTAATCTCTATTGCCAAAAAATATACCAATCGTGGTTTACAGTTCTTGGATTTGATCCAAGAAGGTAATATAGGCTTGATGAAAGCGGTAGATAAATTTGAATATCGTCGTGGTTACAAATTCTCTACTTATGCCACTTGGTGGATCCGTCAGGCTATTACTAGATCCATTGCGGACCAAGCTCGTACTATTCGTATCCCAGTACATATGATTGAAACTATCAATAAGTTAAATCGAGTTGCTAGACAGATGCTACAAGAAATGGGACGTGAGCCTACTCCAGAAGAACTTGCTAAAGTTATGGGTTTACCGGAAGACAAGATCCGTAAAACTATGAAGATCGCAAAAGAACCTATCTCCATGGAAACTATAATTGGTGATGATGAAGATTCGCGTCTGGGTGATTTTATAGAAGATACCTCGGCTTTATCGCC
>DALYEH010000117.1:0-2073 GCA_031972715.1 Gammaproteobacteria bacterium
AAGGTACGTTGCCTTCTTCGCGTGTGCTAGCTAACAGAGCTAATGAAGCTTCTATTTTTTTAGCTGATGCCACCAATTCCTGTTCAACGACTGAATTGTATGGGATTTTTGTAGATGAAGAGTAGGTATTTTGCTTCAAGGCAGATGAACACCCTAGCAAACTGCCACCCATTATGATACATATAATTGTTTTGTTGTATGTCTTGATCATTGTGTATATAACCAAATTATCTCATCAATCAGACTATAGCACACTGCCGGGATGACAACTACCGGTACACGACTTATTATATATATATCACATAAGTGTAATGAGAATTTTGCATGACCACTAACAAAAATCAAATTGGCTTACAAGTCGCAGCTATAGCCAAAGAACTTGGCTGTAAATATACCATCAAAGGCAATGTGGTCAAGCCTGAGGATGCGTTTAGCGAAAAAGGTTTATTACCTGCCATAATGCGTAGAGCAGATCAATTATGTTCATTTTGCTTAGGTTACGGTCTTGGAGTAGATTTTAGCCGGGCGGATGGCACTATGTTGGGTGTGACTGTGAATTTTGATGATAAAGGGCCAAGTGCGTTGCGTCTGTTATGTGCCGCAGATGTGCTGGTAGAAATTGTACAAAATGCGCCAAATATCAACCAGGTGGCGTTGGACGAATTAATGTTGGATTAAGTATGAGCGGAGCAGGACAAGGCGATGATAAGAACTCTATGGCCCTTTTATGGATCGTAGCGTTTATATTTGTTACAGGGCTCATAACCTGGCTGTTATTTTCTGAGCAGCTAAAATACGTGTTTATTAAAATTCGTATGCTAGAAATGTATGTTATTACTTTTGTGATAAATTTTTTGCCTGACAATTTCCCATCCCTTTTAGAAATTCAAGAAAATGCGCGGCGTACCCTAGAGGTTACTAAAGTTATGCAGCCTTCGCAGCTTACAACAGAATATGCTGGCCAATTAAGTACTGTTGTTGGTAAATATTTGCGCGTGCCTATTACAATTTTATTAGCCTTGTTTGCTTATTTAATGTATGGCCGTAACGTTAAAATGCGTTATCGCAAAAAATATACTATGGATACTCTAGCTAAACAAGAATCTGAGGTCTGGCCGCAAATTAATCCTGTATTAAATCAAAATATAGATGAAGCTGATATAGATAATGGCATTTGGGCCATGGCCAAGTCACCATTAGAATTCTGCAAAGCATATAAATTAATCAGTATTAGTGTAGAGATGCCAACTAGTGTTTTATCTAAAGGCCCAGTTTATCATATGGTTCTAGATAAACAACGCGCTAACCGTTTATTTGCCTCACAATTAGGTAGGCTTTGGAAAGGGCCTGAAGAGATGCCTATCCATAGACGTGCCTTATTGGCTGCAATGCTTGGGCGTGGTTGTAGAGATACGCAAGCGGCGCGTGATTTATTGCAACAGATCAATCGTTCATGCGAGGGTGGTGTACTTGATAAATTAGATTTTTCAGGTGCGGATGAACTATGGAAAAAACACATTAATAACCGCGAAGTGCAGGACATTATCAAACAACCCGCATATGAAAGTACCGTGATGATGGCGCTACTTTTGTATGCACGCCAAGATGGCGTATTTGCTAGTGCAGATTTCCTATGGTTGAAACCTTTGGATCGTAAATTTTGGTATTTTTTGAATAACGTAGGCCGTCAAACAGCCTTTTGTGAAGCAGCAGGCGTACATGCCCACTATCTTGCTGAGTGTGCGCTACGCAGACCTTTAAGTGTACCCATGGTAGAGGAAGCTACCAAAGCTTTAGAGCTTGCTCTAAGCGATATAATATATGTACCAACTCCAGAAGAGCGTGATGAGTTACTAAAACAAGTAGAAGCTGGATAAAATATTAAACACAACTAATGGAATAGAACGTGGTTGATGAAATTCGAGGGATTGAAGCGAAGCATGAAAGTGCCGCCCAGCAAATAGCGCGCGATACGCGACCGTTAGGGGTACGTATTGCCGAATTTCTTAGCCTACCTGCTACAAATTTCGTTTTCACATTTAGTGGTATAGCGCTGTGTTTTATATTTCCAGC
>DALYEH010000117.1:2083-4864 GCA_031972715.1 Gammaproteobacteria bacterium
AGCGCTAGCAGATATAATTTTTATAGTGCTTTTTAGTTTATTTTTGTTCGCTTACACTAGAAAAAGTGTCTTACCGTTTAGATTACCCAAATCCGCAGACTGTTTAGATTACAATGATCTAATACCAGGCACACAAAAAGCCCGTATGAGCAGTGGTATTGCTTTTTTTGGCAATGATCGTACTACGCAGGAAGAATTATGGTTTTCCAACGATGACATGCGTACCCATGTGCTAATCTTCGGCTCTACTGGTAGCGGTAAAACAGAGGCATTAGTTTCTATTGCTT
Source organism: Gammaproteobacteria bacterium (assembly GCA_031972715.1). GTDB lineage: Bacteria > Pseudomonadota > Gammaproteobacteria > UBA6186 > Azoamicaceae > JAGVLG01. The sequence goes on from DALYEH010000117.1 coordinate 2,371, forward strand.
GCAATGCACTCATACAAGCCAGTGGTTTTATCTACATAGATGGTAAAGGGGATAATAGTCTTTATGCTAAAGTATTTTCTTTAGTACGCAAAATGGGCCGTGATGATGATCTGTTATTAATCAACTTCATGACTGGTGCTAAAGATATTATAGGCGCGCAAGAAACGCGTATGTCTAATACCATGAATCCATTTACCGGTGGTTCCTCTAGTATGATCACCAATCTGGTGGTAAGCCTTATGGATTCAGGCGGTGGCGGGGATAGTAATGCCGACATGTGGAAAGGTCGTGCCATAAACTTTGTAGAAAGTTTAATGAAGATTTTAGTTTATATGCGCGACAAAGGTGCATTATTACTTGATGCAAACACAATACGCGAATATTTTTTATTAGAAAAACTAGAAGCTATAGTAGTAGATAAAAAGTTCCCGGTTATTTCCGATGGACATGAGATCGATATTAGTAATATACCGGCTATAGTTACCGATCCTATTCGCACCTATGTAATGAATTTGCCGGGTTATAACCCTAAAAATCGTGGTAGGCAATCTGGCGAAGTTTTGGAACAGCACGGTTTTATAACTATGCAATTAACACGTATTTTCGGCTCCCTAGCAGATACCTATGCCCACATTCTGCGTACTAATTTAGCGGAAGTAGATTTGAAAGACGTGGTTTTAAACAGACGCATTCTGCTTGTATTGTTACCAGCGCTTGAAAAATCTCCTGATGAACTTTCAAACTTGGGTAAAATTATTATCGCCTCATTAAAAGTTATGATGGCTGCTGGTTTAGGCGAAACTGTAGAAGGGGATTACAGGGACGTAGTATTGCGTAAACCAACAAATTCACCTGCTCCCTATATGTGTATTATGGACGAATATGGTTACTATGCTGTGAAAGGGTTTGCAGTGGTGCCTGCCCAGGCGCGTTCCCTTGGCTTCTCTGCGATATTTGCTGGACAAGATTTGCCGGCATTTCAAAAAGCATCTAAAGAAGAAGCTGCATCTATTGGCGCTAACTGTAACATAAAAATTTGTATGAAACTTGAAGATCCACAGGAAACTTGGGAGTTTTTCAATAAAGTTGCTGGTGAAACATATGTGACTAATGTGCAAAGTTTTCAACAAAATTCAGGCAGCATGACGGTAAACTATCTAGATACTAGAACAGCTTCAGTTGATCGTAGGCAGCGTATAGAGGTTTTGGACTTACGTGAACAGCGCGAAGGTCAATGTCATATATTTTTTAAATCGACCATCATACGCGCAGAATTTTTTCACGCTAATCCAAAACCAGTAAAACGTATGCGTATTGCTCATTTGCTAAAAGTAACTGTACCTAGTGATAGCACTTTAACGAATTTAGATACTCGTTTAAAACAATTTAGCAAAATCTTAAATAGCAAACGTATTGAGATCCCAGCTATTGCCCCCAACGCTGATATACTCTTGATCCAAGATAGTTTGATACATTCACCACCAGGCATTTCTGAAATAGAGCGAGGCGTGAATAGCTTACTTGGGATCTTGGAAAGTGAAATTGAGAAACAGCAGGAACTAAGTGCTCAATACGAACATGTAGCCTTAACGAACAATATGTCGGCCTTTACACCTATACAAGTCACAGACATGGTAGAGCAAATGATAGGTGCAGAAAATGTAGAATTGTTCTCGCTACCTTTAATCAGGCACGGCTCTACAATGGAAGAGCTAAAACATATTGAAAGATTATGTGGCGCTAACGCCGAAACTGCTGAAAAAGTAGCCGATGGGATCCTGCATGATGTGCAAGCAGTTACAAGCTATCCACCAGATATATCTCTAGACAGAAACAAACATAAATTTATGGATAGCGTCAATCAAGCTCTTACCATGCTAGGGGCAGAACAGTATTACGATTCGCATATGCTCGGCAAAGCAAAATTAGGCGCAGTACCCGAGGATGGAGGTGTGCCTACACCTATTAATCAAGCAGAGCTACCTAACTTGCCCGATTTGCCTGAATTTGAGGATCTGGAGGCATTGTTGCAGGATGATGCGCAGCTTGCTGATGATTTTTCAACTGAAGATCAAGAAAATGAAGATCACGAAGGCTCAAACGAATAAAAGTGTGCTTGCACATAATTAAAAGCAGCTAAATCTTGTTATAGCCCATTAGAAATGTCTTGTTATGAGCCAGATAGAAATGTCCTATAAGTGTATTCAATTTGAGTCATTATTTGTTGTTCCTTTAGTAAAAATATTGCGATGCAAAAGGAAGTGATGGTTATTGAGCATGTGGTCTATGGCATCGCGATTGGCAAACCTAGGTTTGTATTTTGCTTCGCCATAGATGGTGTAATTTAAGTTTTTACCCCTACATATTAGAGATACACTACCGTCAGGTTTTTCACATACCATAACGTTTTGCATTTTATATTTATGGCCTTTTCCAACGTCAGTAATTTGGTAGGTAACGTTATGATGTTTGATTATTAAGGCATTATTGGTCC
>DALYEH010000118.1:0-1468 GCA_031972715.1 Gammaproteobacteria bacterium
AAGCTTAGTAACAAACTGCACGATCACGTACTTCCCTTGTTATTGTTCAACCACAGGTTACCGCATGCTGATCATCGTGCATAGATGGGATATTTACAATGGCATTTAGTTGATCTAATAAATGATGAAAATCCATTTCAAGACTAGCTTTCTCTTGCTTTTCTCTTTGCAATCTAATCTCTAAGTCGCGTAACTTGCGGCTTTGTGCTTCAAGCATTTGCGCCATATTCTCGAAATTTTGCATTTCCTTGTCTGACACTTTAAGTTCCTACTAAATGATCGCCCTTCGATGGTTTAATGATGACCATTTAGCAGATATCTTTCAAGCCAATTATGATCAAAGTGGGTACAGAAATACGCCATTCTATGGATAGCTAATATCGCACAATTCTCAACTTTAGTTATTTGTCTTGAATGCTTAGAAGTATGTAAGGTGTAGAGTTTTTATTCTGGCAGCATCTACTGCAGATTGCAAGCTCGCTATTTAGCAACCTTATACATCTCTAAGGCACGCGCACGAGCTACTTTCAAATCAACAATAATATTTGGATACTGCATATCTCGTAATGCTTGCGCACTACAATGACTACTAGGATCATGGATCTGCTTAGCATTCAATTTTGCTAAATTTGGACAATACTTACGTATGAATGTGCCGTTAGGATCAAACCGCTGACTTTGCGTGATTGGATTAAAAATTCTAAAGTATGGTACTGCATCAGTCCCAGTAGAAGCACACCACTGCCAACCGCCATTATTAGATGCAAAATCTAAATCAATCAAATGTTCACTAAAAAATTTTTCACCCTTACGCCAATCAATTAATAACTGTTTAGTTAAAAACATAGCGACAATCATACGCAAGCGATTATGCATCCAACCTGTTTGCACAAGCTGTCGCATAGCTGCATCAATAATAGGGATCCCGGTATCACCATTACACCAAGCCTTATAATCTTTCACAGATGTATTCCACTTTATCTTGTCATATTTTTTATTGTAATTTGCACCTTTACATATGTCAGGATTAAAATAAATAACATTTCTATAAAAATCTCTCCAAATTAACTCGTCGATCCAACACATAATATTAGAGTTATTACCAGGAAAAACATTTTCATTAGCATACAAAGCCTCTAAAAAGCATTGTTTACTGGAGATAGCGCCTACTGCAAGATAGGCACTGAGCTTACTAGTCGCATCTAGATTTGGAAAGTCCCGTTGTTCCTTGTAATGCAAAAGATCCGTATCGCAGAATTTATGCAATATGTTTTGTGCAGATTTGGAACCGGCTGGCCAATTTTCTAACACTGGATTACTTAAATAGTGCTGTAAGGATTTGTGCAAATGGTCCTGATTGATCGTAGCAGCCTGTTTGCGCTTGGCAGGTGCAGGCATTAATTTAAGTTTCGCATTTAGAATTGCGCTGTATGTAGCTTTTTTGAAAGGCGTGAACACAGCATATGGC
>DALYEH010000118.1:1478-4831 GCA_031972715.1 Gammaproteobacteria bacterium
GTGCCCTGGGGGTATTAAACATTGCTCAGCCGTTGCATGTAGTTTTATTGATGTTAATTTTAATGCTTGCTGCACCTGATTGTCGCGTGTGCGTTCATTTAATTCATACTCACGATTAAAATATAAATCAGTACAACGATGTTTCTGTGCGTAACTAATTAGCAAGCGTGGTATTTCTTTAAAATAATCGCAGTACATTATTTCCAAAGGGATATGCAGTTTGGCAAGCTCATTTTGCAACTCCAAAACATTATGCAATACAAAACCAATTTTGTTAGTACCCCAATCGTGCTGTAACCACTGTGGCTCAGTTATAAAATAGATTGCTCGCACTTCTGCATCCAGATCTGCACATGCTGCCTGCACAGCTGGATTGTCTATTACTCTTAAATCTGATCGAAACCATATTAGATGCACTTTATTTCCCTAATTATCACGTCCTAACTGTGTTTTCACCGCATTTGCACGAGCCTGATCAATTGCGTGCCCAAGCTTCTCGCCTTGTAAACCTTGTTGCATCAACTGTTTGACATCAATACTAGTAGCCGCTGCATATGCTTGTCTTATTTGCTCTGCATTCGGATATGGATTGTCTTGCCTACCTAAGCGACCTGTTGCATCTGCTTTACATGCTAAGATATATTCTTCCAAAATATCTGGATTGCGGAAGGCATCTAAAGACTTAAATAATTTAACTATGGTGTCCGAACGCAATTCTTGAATGCGATGCGCATGCAAATGAAAGCGTGATACCTTCACAGCCAAATCACGATACTCATTCGGCACCCTATACTTATTACACCAATCCTGAATCAAGGTCACACCGCGCTCTTCATGTCCTTTATGACTTGGCCATTCAACACGCGGTGTGTTGCCTTTACCTAAATCATGACATAAGACCGCAAAACGTACCTGCGGTTTAGCAGTCAGTTTTACACATTGTTGTAGCGCCATCATTACATGTACACCAGTGTCTACTTCTGGGTGATGCTCTGGTTTTTGTGGCACCCCCCACAAACAATCCAGCTGCGGAAATAAAATCTTTAGTGCGCCGCATTCACGTAACGTTAAAAAAAATACTTCTGGTGCTGCTTCACAGAGTGCACGCTGCATTTCTTGCCATACACGCTCAGGTACTAAAGCATCTACCTCTCCATCTTCAACCATTTGTTGCATGAGTGTTAAGGTCTGTGGAGCAATAGTAAAGCCCAAAGGCGCAAAGCGCGCAGCAAAACGCGCTACGCGTAAAATCCGCACAGGATCTTCTGCAAATGCATCTGAAACATGTCGCAACACTTTGTGCTGCAAATCCTGTTGACCATGGTAAGGATCTATAATTTTGCTATCAACAGTTTTAGCAATAGCATTTATGGTTAAATCACGACGCGCTAAGTCCTCTTCCAACGTTACACTTGGATCATAATCTACGGCAAAGTTATAATACCCTGGGCCGGTTTTACGCTCCGTACGTGCTAGCGCGTATTCCTCTTTAGTTTTAGGATGTAAAAATACAGGAAAATCTTTACCAACTTGTAAAAAACCTTGTGCTAGCAGTTCAGCAGGTGTTGCACCTACCACAACATAATCATGATCCTGTACCGCTAAGCCTAACAGTTCATCGCGTACACAACCACCTACTAAATAAGTCTGCATATATTATTGTTTCCTAGCCAAGTAAAAAAATACATTCCCAGCTTTACTTTTGCGCCATATAGACCAAGCAGCAGGTAACAAAGCTTCTTCAAATGGCTGTTCTAACTCAAAATAAATAAAACCTGAAGGATTGATCCAACCCTGATCCTCTAACATCTTAAAGGTTCCCGCTAACAACTGTAACTTGTATGGTGGATCTACAAACACTATGTCTGCTACTTTAGGTGCTCCTTGTAGCCAGTCAAGTACACTTTTATTGATTACTAGCAACTCATGAGCACCCAAAGTGTCTTTGTTTAACTCTATCTGCTGAGCATTTTCGCGGTCACTTTCTACTGCAAGCACATGCGCCGCTCCACGCGACAAGGCCTCTAACCCTAAAACACCGCTACCCGCATATAAGTCTAAACAAGTCGCCTCCCCAATATGCGGTGCCAACCAATTAAATAAGGTTTCGCGTACCCGGTCAGGTGTGGGCCTTAGCATATCTTTAGTTTTAAAACTCACTTTACGACCGCGCCATTTACCACCTATTATTCTAATGCTAGACTGAGCGCTCATGAGTTTAGTTCCTTACCATCATTCAAGGTAGTGCTATGTTTAAATTTATATCAGGATTATTACGCACCAAACAGCAATTTACCAGCAGACTGGCCAATCTGCTACGCGGCAAAAAGGCAATTGATGCTGATCTCCTAAAAGAGTTAGAACGAATATTGATCACAGCTGACTTAGGGGTGACAACAACCCAGACCATTATGGAGAACCTAACGCAACAGGTAGCTCGTAAACATTTGGCAGATCCAGCAGTACTAGAACAAACGCTTAGGCAAGAGCTAACCGTTATGCTGCAAACATGTGCCCAACCCTTGTTAATCCCCGCAAGCGATAAACCATATGTAATCTTAATGATTGGTGTCAATGGCGCTGGTAAAACCACCACCATAGGTAAATTAGCAAAATATTTACATGCTACGGGTAAAAAAGTCATGTTAGCAGCAGCTGATACTTTTAGGGCTGCCGCCATAGATCAACTAATTGCCTGGGGTGATAAGAACGGTATAGCCGTGGTCAGCCAGCATACCGGTGCAGATAGCGCTTCAGTAGCATTTGATGCACTACAAGCTGCAACTGCGCGCAAGTATGATGTTTTGTTAGTAGATACCGCTGGGCGCTTACATACTCAAAGCAATCTCATGGAAGAATTAAAAAAAATCAAGCGTGTGCTACAAAAACTAGACGCTAATGCACCGCATGAAATTATGTTAGTATTAGATGCTTCAATAGGCCAAAACGCCCTGCAACAAGCATCACAATTTCATACAGCTATGCAACTCTCGAGTTTAATTATCACCAAATTGGATGGTACTGCTAAGGGCGGTATAGTGTTTGCGATAGCAAATAAGCTAAATTTACCAATCCGCTTTATAGGTGTCGGGGAAGGTGAAGATGATCTACTGCCCTTTAATGCAGAAGACTTTGTAGAAACTCTATTTGCGCAAGACGAAAATGTTGCATAAAGATTTACATATAGATTTCGCATCAAACGCTAATAACTACCGTCGCTTACATGGTGGCGGCAGCGGACAACCTATTGCGCGCGCCATAGGTTTAAAAACTTATGGCTTACCATTGTATGTAGTAGACGCAACAGCTGGTTTAGGACAAGACGCTTTCGTATTAGCCAGCCTTGGGTGCAA
>DALYEH010000119.1:0-4819 GCA_031972715.1 Gammaproteobacteria bacterium
AAACATCTGCTGTACACATGTAATATAGCTAATGTCAGTTAGGGCTTTATTAGTGAATACAGGATAATCTTTCAAGCCACGTTCCTGGGCTAGTTTGATCTCAGTATCCCAATAAGCACCCTTCACTAAGCGCACATTAATACGTCTTTTTTTAGCTCGAGCCAAATCGCACAGATACGTGATCACATATGTAGCACGCTTTTGGTATGCCTGTACCGCAATCCCGAGTCCTTGCCAATTACTAAAGCGATCATCATTAAATACAGCGGTAAATACATCTAACAATAAATCTAAACGCTCTGCTTCTTCAGCGTCAAAGGTCAAATTTAGATTACTACGTTGTGCAAGTTGTGCTAGGCCTATTAACTTGGGCACAAGTTCTTGCAACACTCGTGATCTCTGCCGCCATTCAAAACGGGGATGCAGAGCGGACAACTTGATAGAAACTCCGGGATTTGCATATTCATCATGACTGATTGTAGTCTGGCCTATGGCTTCAATAGACTGCACATAGCGCTGCAAGTATTTATCGGCATCTGCAGCTGTACGCGCTTCCTCACCCAACATATCATATGAAAAAAAATAGCCTTTAGCCTCTAGCGGTGCTGCATTTTGCAGAGCTTCATCAATAGTCTGTCCCAACACGAACTGCTTACATAACATTTTTATTGCGCTAGTCACTGCCTGCCGTACTATTGGTTCGCCACAACGCTTCAGCAGATTCGGTAATACCCCATTTAAATTTAATAATTTTCCGGTTAAAAAAAGCGACCAGGTTGTAGAATTTACAAATTTAGATTTATTACGGCCAAGGTGCAAAGCCCAATCCGCATGCGATATTTTATCAGCGATTAGCTTTTCAATAGTATTTTTATCTGGAATACGTAAAATAGCTTCCGCCAAACACATTAAAGCTACTCCCTCCGCACTAGACAAATCGTACTCTGTCAGCAAGGATTTAAAACCCTGTGTACTGGTATTGTTGCGCCTAATTTCTAAAACAAACTCTTCAGCCAAGGCTTGGATTTTGTCATTCTGGGCCGCAGATAAACTATATTGTGCTAATAACGCGTCTAAACAGGCTCGCTCTTCCATACGATACGCAGCAAACATACTCTTTCTAGTCTTGGAAAGAGGCTCTAAAAACTCTAAATTAGCTAGCATTAGCTCTCCTGCGTAATATGTACAACACGTTGCGGATATGACATCTCTATTTTATTTTCCTTAAATGCTGCAGCTATCTGGAAATATATATCACTAGATATTATATGTTTACGATTTACATCGGTGATTGTACAGCTTAATTCAAAGATAATATTACTGTCACCAAACTCATTTATATATACCCTAGGCATGTTGACTGGGTCATGCAATACATCCGGGTGTTTAATGGCCACATTGATTAAGGTATGTTTGACTAGATCCAAGTCAGATCCGTACGCCACGCCTACAAAACATTTAATATTTGATAACTTATCTTCAAATTCAAAATTAATAATCGGGGTAGTGATCAGATCTGAATTTGGGATTAACACATCATCTTTGTTAGTAGTTGCAATACGAGTGTAGCGTAAATTTATTTTGCGCACATAACCTTCATAACCTTTAATTAAGACTCTATCTCCAGGTTTAATGGTTTTTTCTACTAATAATATAATTCCAGAAACAAAATTATTGACAATATTCTGTAAACCAAAACCTATACCAACTGTTAAGGCCCCAGCAAAAATAGCAAGGCCGGTGAAATTCACTCCAGATACGGATAAACCAAGTAATAAGGCAATAGTAAACATCACGTAGGATAAAATCGAAGTTATGACCACATGGTTATCATCTTCTGGGTCAAATTGCTGCTTTTTAGAAATGAAGCAGAGTGTATATTTCCAAACTATCTGGATCGAGGCAAAAACCATCAAGCCTAACACTAAACGCATAGGGATGATTTTTACGCCATAAATAGTACCACCTTCAAGCAAACCATACTTCACACGCTCTAATACATTAATAGGCACACCCCACCAACGCATAAGCATCAAGATTACCCATATTGCAATCAATGCATATAAAGCAAATTTGAAAATAATAAATTCAGTGGTACGTTGGTGACGAAGGATATTAAGATTTTGCAATTTCGCTTTTTCAAAAATTATGTTTCCTAGATATACAATCGCTGTGAAAATCAAACATACACCAATAGTTAGAAAAATGCCCGATATAGCGTCATATATAGGCATACCAGCAAAAGATGTAGTAGCTTGCGATAAGGTATCAGCTTTTGCATACAGATTTTTTTGCAAGTCTTCTGCTTGCAATGAGAGTAAACGACAATCAAATAAACGCTTGATTGTTTTGCTCTGTTTGGTTTGAATATAGTGTTGGGCTTGTACAAAATTAGGGTGTTGTACGCCTATACTCTTTAAATCAGCGTCTAATTTATCTAACTCGGACAAATTGGCTACTTCAGCTGCGATACAGGTTTGCGCTTGATGACGCAAGTCACGTGTCTTTTGTTGTATAATTTTAAGCTTTTGTGCGCTTATTACATTTTGTTCTAAATATGTATTGGCTTTTTGCAATTCGTGCTGTGCAGCATCAATATTCAATGTGTCTTGTGCAAAAATAGAAAAGGAACAGCACAATACAACTAGACCAATAAGCGTTCGTGTTATACTGCACTGTTTCATAAACCCATCCTATTTTTTGGGCACTAACATATCCGTTATTGTGCCATCGATAATTTCTGCTGCCTGGCAAATTGTTTCTGATATAGTTGGATGTGGATGAATAGTTAATGCCACATCTTCCACGTCACAACCCATTTCTATGGCTAGTCCAACCTCGGATATTAAATCGCCGGCATTTGATCCAACTATTCCCGCGCCTATGATCCTGTTGGTAAGCTTATCAACTATTAGCTTGGTAAAACCTTCTTCGCGCCCTAAGGATAATGATCTACCACTCGCTAGCCACGGGAATACGCCTTTAGCATAAGACAAATTTTGTGCTTTTGCCTCTTGTTCAGTGACACCAGTCCATGCAATTTCGGGATCAGTATAGGCTACTGATGGAATACAGCGCGGCTCAAAGAAGTGCTTTTTGCCCGCAATCACTTCCGCAGCCACTTTGCCTTCTGGCATAGCTTTATGCGCTAACATTGGGTTTCCTGTCACATCACCAATCGCAAAGATGTGTGCTACGTTAGTGCGCTGCTGTTTATCTACAGCAATAAAACCACGCTCATCTACATTTACCCCTGCTTTACCCGGCTGCACTTCTTTACCATTTGGCGCGCGGCCTACACAAGATAATATGCGATCGAATCGCACTGGGCTTGTGGGGGCATCATTACCAGCAAAAGTCACATATAAACCATCTTTCTTTGCTTCTACTGCGGTCACTTTTGTGTTCAACATGATTTGTTTAAAATGATTCTGCATGCGTTTAAGTAATGGCAGGGCTAAATCTTTATCGCAGCCAGGTATAATATTGTCCGCGAGTTCCACTACAGTAATTTTACTGCCCAAGGCATCATAAACGGTACCTAATTCCATACCTATAATACCGCCACCAATCACCAATAACTCTTTAGGTATATCTTCCAACATTAAGGCCTTTGTTGAATCCATGATACGTGGATCATCTGGTAAAAATGGCAACTTAATTGGTTTGGAACCAACTGCAATAATCGCTTGCTCAAATTTTAAAGTTACTTTAGAGCCGTCAGGTTTAGTAATTTGTAGCTCGTGCGCAGATATAAATTCTGCCCATCCCTGCAAAATTTCGACTTTGCGTTGTTTTGCTAGACTACTTAGGCCGCCTGTTAAACGCTTGATCGTTTGTTTTTCAACCCAAGCACGCAACTGTTTAATATCTATTTTAGGTGCAGCTAAATTAATCCCCATTTCACTAGCATCTTTAGCTTCATTCAAGACTTTTGCTGCGTGTAAAAGCGCCTTGGAAGGAATACAACCGACATTTAAACATACTCCACCAATAGTGTCGTAATATTCAATTAGTGTTACTTTTTTACCTAAATCTGCCGCTCTAAAAGCTGCAGTATAACCACCCGGGCCTGATCCAATAACGGCCACTTCAGTCATTAATTGTTCACTCATGCATTTGCATCCTTTTAGAGAAGTAAACGTCTAATATCAGACAATAGGCCAACAATGAAGGTAGTAAACCTAACAGCATCAGCTCCATCTATCACTCTGTGATCATAAGATAAAGACAGAGGCAACATTAAACGTGGTACAAACTCATCTCCTATGTAAATAGGTTTGGTTTGCGCTTTTGAAACACCTAGAATAGCTACTTCAGGAGCGTTGATTATAGGAGTAAAAGCACTACCGCCAATACCACCTAAGCTAGATATGGTAAAACACCCACCTTGCATGTCTGCACCTGTTAGTTTGCCATCGCGAGCCTTTTTGCTGATTACTGCTAAATCTGCAGCTAATTCAAATAAACCTTTTTGATCAACATTTCTAATCACAGGCACTACTAAACCAGATGGAGTATCAACAGCTACTCCGATATGAAAGTACTGTTTTAAAATTAACTCTTCACCATTTGCAGCCAATGAAGCATTAAATTTAGGAAATTGCTTTAGGCCAGCAACTATAGCTTTCATTAAAAACACTACTGGAGTCAGCTTAACGCCCTTTTGATCAGCAATATCTTTTTGTCCTTTGCGGAACAACTCTAATTCTGTAATATCTGCTTCATCAAATTGCGTAACATGCGGAATACTGACCCAATTTCTATGCAAGAATGCACCAGAGATTTTTTGAATGCGGCTTAAAGGTTGCTTCTCAAC
>DALYEH010000120.1:0-4814 GCA_031972715.1 Gammaproteobacteria bacterium
GTTAGAAATATGGAACGAATGATTATGCTTAATTTCACAGCTTGTGATCCTATTATTCAGGCGCAAAATTTGCGCAAAGTAGTTAACCTTAAAGGTAGCAAGTTAGTCATTTTAGATCAAATTTCCGCTTCAATAAAACTAGGTGAAAGCCTTGCGATAACTGGACCTTCTGGAGCTGGCAAGACTACCCTTCTGGGTTTATTAGCTGGATTAGATACTCCTACAAGCGGTGAGGTAGTGCTTGGTGGTGTACCTTTAGGTAACCTCAATGAAGAAGAGCGAACTTTGCTGCGCCGCAAAAATATAAGTTTTATTTTTCAAAATTTTTACCTACTTGATAATCTCACTGCATTAGAGAATGTGATGCTACCACTAGAGTTATTATATGATCCCCAAGCTAAAAGCAAAGCATTGGATCTACTACACAAAGTAGGTCTAGGTGACCGCATAGATCATCAACCGCGCCAGTTATCTGGAGGCGAGCAGCAAAGAGTTGCTATTGCACGCGCCTTTGTCACTGAACCGGTCATACTATTTGCAGATGAACCTACAGGTAATTTAGATCAACAAACAGGCGAAATAGTTATTAAATTACTCTTTGAATTAAATAAAAAGCACGCTACGACATTAGTAATCATTACACATCAAACAGACTTGGCGCAACTATGTAATAGAGTAATACACATTAACAAGGGGCAATTAGATTAAGAAATTAAGTCTTATATTACGTGACTATCGCAGTCAGGAAATGCGCATATTAGCAACAGCTGTATTGTGCGCTATCGTCTGTTTATCAGCAATTGCTTTTACTTTAGATGCTGTGCAGAAGCGGCTGGATGTTAGCACCGCCGCATTGATAGGCGGCGACTTGGTAATAAATGCAGCTATGCCACTGGACATAAAGTTTAAAACTCTTGCCAAGGAATACGAGTTACTTAGTTCTGAAAACGTAACATTCTACACTATGCTCTCCAATGCAGAAAATTTTCTACTGACTTCTGTAAAAGCTGTAGATCAGAATTATCCATTACTTGGAGAACTAAAAACAAGTAACCAACTTGATCAGAGCGGCAAACTTAGCAGACGGGGTCCTAATCCTGGAGAAATTTGGTTAGAATCACGCGCTGTATTACAGCTTGGCGTGAAAGTTTCGGATAAGATCCATGTTGGAGATGCAGAGCTTGTTTTCAGCGCGATACTTACTTCCGAACCAGATCGAGTCGCCGATGGTTTTACTTTCGCACCTCGCGCCTTGATGAATATCGCGGACGTAGCAAGCACTAAGGCTGTTTTACCTGGCAGCCGTGTCACCTATAAAATGCTCTTCACAGGCCAGAGCGCGAATATCAAATCCTTCCAGGCTAAGATAGAAAGCGCAGGCCTTGGAGAATTTAGTGTGCAAACACTGCAATCTAGAACTGGTTCAGAGCGCAATCTGAATTTAGCAAGCAAATATCTTTATCTAGCATTATCAGTAAACATAGTATTAAGCGCGATTACCGTGATCATTGCTGCTAATCGCTATAGTACCGTACACACTATCGATGCAGCCGTACTACGTTGCCTTGGTGCAAGTAGAAAGCAAATTATAATGATTTATGGCAATAGCATGTTACTTATAGCACTAGTAATAGGATCGATTGGTTGTTTGCTTGGCTTTGGCATAGAACAAACTGTAGCACTGTTCTTGAGCAAATACTTAAATCTAGAATTATCTAACCCTGGTTTGTGGCCATTAGCTTTAGGCATGAGCAGTTCCTTAATATTGGTTGTGCTTTTTGCACTACCAGCATTACTCTCATTATCTAACACTTCCCCAATACGAATACTGCATAGGGCCGGTTTAACTACACGTAATAGTGCTTGGCGCTTACATTTTAATCTAAGCAATAAAATACCAGCTTTACTGCGCTTAGCGATTAACAATATTGTTTATAATACACAACACAATTTACTGTTAGTCTTTTCTTTCACACTAATTATATGCGTTGCTACGGTTTTATTTGTAGTGCGTAATGATCTTCTCAGCAGCTGGAAAACACAAATCCCAGCAGATGTACCAAATTATTTTGCACTCAATATTCCAGCAGAATTATCAACTCAGTACTCTGATTTTCTAGCTTCGCAAGGTATAACAATCAATGAATTCTACCCTCTGGTGCGTGGCTCATTAACTAAGATCAATGGCGAAGAAGTAAGTATGGAGCCAGAACAAGGTTTACGACAAGGGATTAACCGGCCCTTGAATCTTACTTGGTCTGCTAGACTACCTTATGAAAACAACATCATAGCTGGCTCTTGGTTTACTGCTGCTGAGCTTGGAAAGCCCTATATATCTATAGAGAAAGAAATAGCAGAACGTCTAAACGTAAAAATGGGTGATATCCTAACATTTTCTATTAACAATGAAGACATATCTGCGCAAATCACAAGTATTAGAACTGTAAACTGGGGATCGTTTACTCCAAATTTCTATGTTATTTATAATCCAGGATTCATAGAGTATTTTCCAGCAACGTACATGACGAGCTTTTACATGAGCCCGGATCAAGAACCATTATTACTTGAGATGGTGCAAAAGTACCCACAAATAAACTTTATTAGCGTCACTGCTATGCTAGATCAAGCACAAACAGTGTTACAATTATTGTCTTTAGTGATAGGTTTCATATGGGCATTTACTCTGTTGATTGGGATTTTATTACTACTAGCTATACTTATTTCAGGGATGCATATACGTATGTATCAAAATAATTTAATGCGTATTTTTGGTGCCTCTAAGTCCCAATTAATACAGATCTTTGTGCTTGAGTATATTTTACTAGGCGGTATATCTGGCGGAATAGGATCTCTATTGGCAGTGTTAGGCGGTAAGTACATATCTGTGCAATACTTCTCCATATACTATCCATTACATTGGTGGATCATCCTCTTAGGGATCAGTGTTGGTATTGGTACCATGCTGCTGGGTAGCCTCATGGGGGCGCGCAAACTTTTTAAGTCCCCGCCTATACAAACACTTAGATATTTATCTTGAAGCTATACTCTAAGCCATTTAGATTTAGGCTAGGCGCAGCTTGCGTCGAGCAGCAGGAGTGTATATATAATACATGGCTGCTGCGAGCAAAAGCTGTAACAACGCCTCAATTTAAATGGCGACGAGTATAGTTTCGAATAGCAAGGAGTTTATATGTATATTTATAAAGTTATGGCTCAAGCAGATTGGCAGCATAGTCAAACTCTAGGATACTTAAAGCCCTTAAACATGGATACAGATTTCATACATATGTGCACTGAAGAGCAAATAGGGACTATTGTAGAAAAATTTTGGCAGGACACAACAGACATAGTTATTGCCAAAATTGACTCGCAGAAACTGCAAGGCGATCTTAAATACGAGACTAACCCTGGGGGTAAAAATAAGTATTACCACTTATATAATGGATCAATTCCCTTAGATGCTGTTGCAGATATTAAGCTTTGGAATGCAGTGAAACATGAGCGCGTACTGGTCAAACTGTAATTCAGCGTTACGTATCTCATTTTTTATAAGCAAGCTTATACTATAGGATAAGATAATTTATCTGAATTTTACTAGGCAACAAAACTGCTATACAGTTATAGTTCGTGTGTTTGTGGAGTTAATTATGGAAAGTGAAGAAAAAAAGGATCGTCGCACTAAGAAAGATAGTACTATTAGTCAAGAACGTCGCAAGGAGCAGCGTCGTAAAGACAATAAGGTTTCTGAAAATACACCGATCCGACGGAATGAGGATTGGGATAAAATTGATAAAGAATTTAAGTAAGAATTTATTATTTTATGTTATTCTGTTAACTATTGGCGGGACATGTCTAGCAGCAGATCAAGAAATTCTTGAAGTGCTGCCGCCAAAGAATTTATATGATGCGCCTATAGCCGATCCACGTTGGCCCAAGTTTTTGATGGGTCTATCGCATGATTTCAAAGGCGATTTTGGCAAAACATTGTGGATCTTCAACTTTGGCGAAGACATAGGTCTGGTAAAGTTTGGTAATCCCAAATATCCCTATGAATTCGGGGTACAGGCAGGTGCCTTTGGCGTTATGGATATCAGTACAGAGCCCACCCAACTTGTAAATACCGATTACTTTGTTGCTCTTGAAATCAGCCATGTGCATGATAAATACCAGCATCTATTACAAATATTTCATCAAAGCTCACATGTAGGAGATGAATTTCTTCTCAGCCCGCAAGCGGCAAATTTTACGCGTATAAATTTAAGCTATGAAATGCTCAAATACTTTTTACGTTACAAACACTCCCCATATTTTAGCCCTTATGCTACTGCGGGTTGCATTTTACATGTTGATCCTAATCATGTGAAACGTTTAGCATTTTCGGCAGGAGTTGATCTATATTCCAAGAAAATTGTTTTTAAAGATAGCATGCGGATCATAGCTGGTGGGTTCATAAACTCTTGGGAAGAAAATAACTTCAGCCCTTCAATCACAGTACGTGTGGGTTTGCAATATGAAAGAGTAAAATACTGTAATAGATTTTTGCAATTATTATTACAATATGAAGGTGGCAAATCGCAGCAAGGACAGTTTTATGGCACCAATATTCAGCAATTTGGTATATTGATCGCCTTCTCGTCTTAGCTGCAATTTTAATTGCTCTTTAGATTTTGCAAACCTTCTAGCTCTTCCCAGCGTTTGTATAGCTCGGCTAGCAAAGACTGCGCTTTCTCTAATCTAGCTAAGCATTTATCCTGTTGCTCTTTTGGTTGCGAATAAAAATCAGGATCAGCCATTTCTATGTGGATCTGCTCTTG
>DALYEH010000121.1:0-1687 GCA_031972715.1 Gammaproteobacteria bacterium
CAATGTCTACCTCTGCTTCTTCGGTGATCTCGGTTTCTGCGTCTTCTGCTACGTCCTCAGCAAAAATTTCTGGTAACTGCATTTGTTTAGTTGCAGGATTATCATCCACACTCTGCGCGTTAATATCTATATCTTGTAAGGCTAGAATTTCTGGCAAGGGCGGCAATTGATCTAGTGTTTTTAAACCAAAATAATCTAAAAACGCCTTTGTAGTTGCATACAAAGCGGGGCGCCCTGGCACATCACGATGCCCAACTACGCGGATCCAATTCCTATCTTCTTGTAGGGTCTTAAAAATCGAGGTGCTGATGCTTACGCCACGGATCTCTTCAATACTTAGCGGGCTTTTCCTCCCATAAACGGCGGATCCAATGTGCATATTCCAGCTTGGACTGGAATTGATAACCACTAGCTAGAGACACTAAATTTATGGCTCGTTCTGCATATAGTTTTTCAATTGCTTCCAAAGCTTCACGTAACTCGCCCAAACTTGGTCTTTGCTCTTCATCTAACAATTGTAACAATTGCTGCTCTGTTAAAGGTCTACCAGCTGAGAAGAGTAATGCCTCTAAAATTAGGGATAATTGATCTTTATTGCTCATTATTACGCAACCTCACATATATTGGTGCAAAGGCTTCCGATTGTACTAATTCCAAGACCCATTCACGGGTTAATTCTAATATAGCTAAAAATGTTACTACTAAACCTAGGCGTCCTTCAGAATAATCGAAAAGATCTACGAAATTCACAAATTTATCTGATTGCAGCTGGCGCAAGATGCGCGACATACGTTCCCGCACAGTTAATACTTCTCTTTCAATATTATGCGCGGTTTGTAAATCAGCACGCTTCAATACATCCTTGAAAGCGTACAAGAGTTCCGCCAAATCCACATCTGGATGTGCTTTGACTTCAGATAGATCAGGTAATAGCACAGAGCTACTAAACATGTCTGTACCCAAAGTAGGTAACTCACGCAAGGCTTCTGCTGCTGCTTTGATCTGCTCATATTCTTGCAGACGGCGTACCAATTCTGCCCGCGGATCTACTTCTTCGGCATCAGGATCTTTGGGTTTAGGTAATAACATGCGGGATTTGATTTCCGCCAATAAAGCGGCCATTTCTAAGTATTCGCCCACTAATTCTAATTGCATGTAATGCATAGTTTCTATGTATTCTATGTATTGATGCGTAATACGCGCTACAGGAATATCTAAAATATCTAAATTATGCTTACGAATTAAATACAGTAGTAAGTCTAGAGGTCCTTCAAACACCTCTAAAATAACACGCATCGCATCTGGCGGAATGTATAAATCTTCCGGAAATTCAGTGAGTTTTTGTCCCGCTACAGTTGCTTCTAGCATTTGTGTCATTCAGCAATCCCCATCGCTACACGTACTTCCTGTAAAGTTTTTTGCGCAGTTTCGCGTGCACGTTGCGTTGATTCTGCAATAATATTTTGTGTCAATTCTGGATTTTGCGCATAATATGTAGCGCGCTCTATAATTGGCTGTTGCTCAGCTAATATGCTGTCGATTAGAGGAGCTTTACACTCTAAACAACCAATCCCTGCAGTTGTGCAGCCTCTCACTACCCATTGTTGTACTTCGGCACTAGAATAAACTTTATGCAAACCCCAGACCGGGCAATTTTCTGGATTACCAGGATCTGATCGTCTCGCAC
>DALYEH010000121.1:1697-4772 GCA_031972715.1 Gammaproteobacteria bacterium
AGGCTGGAGCTTCCGTCAACTCTATAGTGTTGTTATAGGATTTAGACATTTTTTGACCATCTAATCCAGGCAGTTTAGATATTTTGGTCAACAACACTTCTGGCTCAGGCAATATCATTTTGCCTTGCCCAGTAATATAACCCTCTAAACGCTCTAAATCAGTTGCATTCAATACCGTATGCGCATGATCTAAAATTGTTTTGGCTTCAGCTAATGCTGCAATATCTCCATTTTGCTTATAACGAGTAACAAGTTGCAAAAATTCTTTAGCGAGTTTATTGCCAAGTTTTTTGATTGTTTCTTCCGCACGCGCAGCAAAATCCACTTCTTGTCCAAATAAATGATTAAAGCGCCTCGCGATTTCTCGAGTAATTTCCACATGCGCCACCTGATCTTCACCAACAGGCACATATTTTGGCTTATAAACTAAGATGTCTGCTGTTTGCAAAAGTGGATACCCTAAAAAACCATAAGTAGATAAGTCTCTGTCTTTAATCTTTTGCTGTTGATCTTTATAAGTTGGCACCCTCTCCAACCAAGATAACGGTGTGATCATAGACAATAATAAGTGTAGCTCTGCATGCTCAGGTACACCAGACTGCACAAATATTTTAGCAAGCTTAGGATCTAAACCTGCGGCTAACCAATCCATGATCATCAGCTTACATTGACTAGCAGTACCAGCAGCATGCTCATAATTTGTAGTCAAGCCATGCCAATCCGCCGCAAAAAAGTAGCAATCATATTTATGTTGCAAATCTAGCCAATTTTTTAATGCGCCATGGTAATTGCCTAAATGCATGCGTCCGGTGACGCGCATGCCCGATACCACGCGTTGTTCTTCTTGCGCCAGGGATTTTTCAGTCATTTAAATTTCCTAACGGCATAAATTGTCCGTTTTACAGGGTGTTATACCAAGCTTATGAGTACATTGTTGGTTAAGTATATTGATCAGGCATAGCATTTTCAATTAAAGTATAATGGTAGCTATGCATATTTAGACCAGTAGGGTTCCCAATTTATGATTAAACTTTTGTTAGATTTCTTACCAATAGCTTTGTTCTTTGCCGCTTATAAGTTTTTCAACCTTATGGTCGCAACTCAAGTAGCTATAGTTGCCTCTCTCGCACAGCTAATATGGCTACGCATTTCTACCGGTAAAATACAAAAGGTAAATCTAATTTCATTTTTGAGTATTTTGATTTTAGGCAGTGCCACATTACTCTTAAAAAACGATATTTTTGTAAAATGGAAACCTACTGTAGTGTATTGGTCCTTAGGTATCGCCTTGATAGGTTCTCAATTTATAGGAAAAAAACCTTTTATCCAGAGATTGGGCGAAGCCAGCATCAAACTCCCAGAAAAAATCTGGCGCCAGTTGAATGTTGGTTGGAGTGGTTTTTTTATGATTATGGGTCTAATCAATCTATACGTGGTCTATAATTTTAGTACAGCTATATGGGTAAATTTCAAACTATTCGGCACGCTGGGTTTGACAGTTCTATTTATAGTTTTACAGTCCATTTATATGGCAAAACACTCTCAAGTGCCAAACGGAAAACTTAATGACAATGCCGACTACTAACAGGGTCAAATTAATTACGCAGCGTTTAGAGCAGGCTTTGCTTGCTGCACAGATCCAGATTGTAGATCAGAGCCATTTACATTCCGGCCATGCAGGAGCGCAAGAATCTGGAGGTGGGCATTTTGCAGTGGAAGTTATTAGTCCTAGTTTTACACACAAATCTCAACTTGAGCGCCATAAGATGATCTATACGGCGTTAGGCGATGCAATGGGTAAGGAAATTCATGCCATCAGTATTAGTGCAAAAACCCCTTCTGAAGCCGCAACCGTAGCACATTTAAAATGATTATCTCGATGATTTTGCAAATCATCGGATACACCTTTGTATTTTTTTGTCTTCTATTTGTAGGCTTTGCGTTTTTTAATGAAGTACTAATTTTTAGTTTTTTATTAGTAGACTACAATCTAAAATCTCTTTACAGGCCAACAGAATATCCCCCGGCTTCAATTAGCCGTTATATACGTAATTTCTGGTGCGAATTTTTTTATGTTATGCGCAAATATATATTACTGCCATACAAGTGGTTAGATCTCAGTGTGAATGTAAAAGCCGAACAGCATACTGCTATCTTATTTGTACATGGCTATTGCCGTAATCAAAGTGACTGGTTATATATGCGCAAACATATGCAAAGCTTACAGTACCCCATGTTCCTTGTGAACCTCTCACCTACGTTTGCAAGCATTGCAGATATTACGAAGGAAAGTTTGATACCTAAAATTTCGCAGATTAAACAAGCTACCCAATGTAAGCACTTGATCTTAGTAGCACACTCTATGGGTGGTCTAGTCAGCAGCTACTACAGCGAATATTTAGATCAAGAAAATCTAGTCAAAGCTATCATCACTATTGGCACACCTTATTTCGGAACTAAAATTTCCATTGTAGGGAATGGAGCGAATGCTAAAGATATGTGCCCCGGAAGCAGTTTTTTAACTGCTTTACATAACAAAATAGTACATTCCAGCAAACAGTATATGCAAATAGCCAGCAGATTCGACAACATGATTTTTCCCTGGCAATCAGCAATCTTAGAACATACCCCTAAGCAACAGCAGCAAATCATAGATTTTGAAGCGCATTTATGCATGTTGCGGGATCAGAAGGTTGTTGCGCAAGTGAAACAGTGGGTGCAAGAGCTGGTATAGGAAGATCCCGGTGCTGTTTAAGCACCGGGATGTTTAAAGGCTAGATTAGCCTCTGTTTGATGGGCTTTTTGGGGACGATTGAGTTTCATTTGCTGACTCTTCGCTGCCCCTTCTAGATTTGAATGAAGGTAGTAATCTACTTAGTCCCTTCTTAGACGGCTTGGTCGTTGTTGCATCATGACCCGGCGTAAACGAAGCATCTGCTCCTAATACTGCCTTTTGCAAAGGGCTTAATTTAGATGTTTCTTCATTGCTGCTAGCAGCTGGCCGGTAACCTACCTCTGCGGACATTCTAGCTTCAATATCTGCTTGTGATGGCTGTGTTGTTCGCACTTCCTGCT
>DALYEH010000122.1:0-4126 GCA_031972715.1 Gammaproteobacteria bacterium
GCTATTGCAAGAAATTTGGGAAATGCACGGCAAAACTACAGTAAAAACACAATTAGATATTTGGCAAGATTTGAATCGCTTGATACGCAGGGCCACACGTTGGTTTGTAAGCAACTTACCAATTGGTTGTGATATAGCGGAAAGTATTGCGATCTACAAGCCTTTAATATGTATGTTTCAAGATAATTTAGAACAGATTTTAAGTGGTGCTTGGTTAGAGGAAGTAAAGCAAGCGCGTGAAAAGCTAGTCAGTGCAGGGGTAAGCAAGTCTTTAGCAGAAAAGGCAGCAAACTTTTATCCTATGTTTACTGCCTTGGACATAGTAGAAGCAACAAGACAAAATAACTTTGATGTACAGGAAGTTGCTAAAGTATTCTATAAGGTAGGATCCAGGCTGCAGTTAGGCTGGTTTGGCGAGTTAATTAAGCGACAGCCAGTAAAAAACTACTGGGAGGCGTTAGCTAGAGCCGCATATAGAGACGATGTTGATAAGGAACAGCGTAACTTGACCGTGAATATTTTATTGAACTCTCAACCAAAAAGCACCAGCCTAGATGAACGTATAGAAAATTGGCTGGCTCTGCACAAAGATCTATTACAAAGGTGGGAGTTTTTTCTTAGTGAGTTCAAAATTTCTGAGCCAGAATTTACTATGTTTGCAATCGCACTACGCGAGTTAGTAGAACTTTCGTCTAGAATAGATTTGGTGAATAAATACGCTGATAGAAATGGCAATAGCTAACTATTTTGCCAAAGGTATGATAAATCATGGTTTCAAAAGCTAAATTTTTAGCCATGATAATCCCGCGGCCATGATTGTCGAACACGCGTTTACTATCTAAAGTTTGGTATTCTCGCCAATCAAATCCAGGGCCAGAATCAGTAATACGGATATTAATATGGCCAGCAGTTTTTTCAAACACAACAGTTACATATTTATCAGCATTTTCTGGTAAAGCTAAGCGTCTCTCAATCTCAGCTAACCACTGTATGCCTTCGTGCAATTTAGTTTTTTCATTATATGTAATTTTGAGATTGCCGTGCTCGATCGCATTGACTAAAATTTCGCTAATACCAACTGCAGCAAGTCTTGGGTTAGGGCATTCATTAGCTAATAAACTTGTTACTGCTTGCGCTTCATACAGCGTTTGGATCTTAAAAGTTGCAGATATTAGTGTGTTTAAAGGTTTAGTATGCCAGGTAGCCTGTTCAGCTGCTTTATATCTTTCTTGATCACTGATTGCAGTTTGAATTACTGTTGGTAAAATTGTTTTATCAATGGGCTTAGGTAAAAAGTACCTAACTCCGGCGCGTATACATATTTCCATCTCTTCGAGTGTGCCTGAAGAAGCTTCCATAATTACAGGAATAATTTTTAATTGACTGCAAGAGTTAATTTTGTGTAGCAAGCGTACGCCATTCATGTTCAGAATATTTTGACCCAAAATGACAGCCGCAAATTTTTCAGGTTCTTTAAGCAATAAGTTAAACCCTTCTTCGCCGTTACCTACGCTGGTGAGATCATATGGAGAGGCATCTAAAAGATTAATTAAAAACCTAACTGCATCTTCGTTGCTATCTATAACTAAAATATTCCAACGCTTTGTAGTCTTCATGTAGCTTTTCTCTCTATCTTATTTTGCGTAACAACTTTAGCCTCTGGAGTTTTAGTAGGCTTTACAGTAGCAGGTTGAGTTGCTTTTTTGCTGGCGGCATTTTTGGTTGCACTTTTAGTGCTTGCTTTAGGCTTTGCTTGTCACTGTTTTTTTAACCTGGGATTTAGTTTTCGCTGCTTGACTAGTTTTAGCTTTGTTTGCTGAGGTTTTAGGCTTGCTGACCTTCTTACTGCTAGTCACTTTGCTGATGAGCTTTTTTTTTGTTAACGCTTGTAGCGGGTTAGCTTTCGCAGTGCGTTTGACCCCATTTATTATTGGCATATACTTGCTCATCTTAGGCGTTTTACCTAAGAGCCTCTGGTAAATCACTGTATATGTTAAAAAGTTTTGCACATACTCGCGTGTTTCTTTAAAAGGTATGGTTTCAATCCAGCTATCTACAGGAATGTCATATTCTGGGATCCAATTTGCTACTCTATGCGGCCCAGCATTATAAGACGCCGCCGCTAGGGCATGATTTTGTTGATATTGATCTAGCATCATGCGTAGATAGTAGCTGCCTAAGCGTATATTTTTTTCTGGTTTTAATAACTCTGTATGATGGCGTAAAGGTTCTTTTCTGAGTCTTGCCACCATTTTGCCAGTTTGAGGCATCAGCTGCATTAAACCCATAGCGCCGGCAGGGGACTTAGCACTTGGTATGAAGGCACTTTCTTGTCTGGTAATTGCAAATAACACTTCAGGATCTATATCGTTATGCCTTGCTTCGCGATGTATATAATCTGAAAAGTTTTTTGGAAAACGTAAAACCAAATCATTTTTGTTGCTAGCGTTTGCTAATGCAACAATAGACCAATTTGGCATATCCCATTCTTGCGCAAGGGAAGCTGCAGCTAAGCGCTCTTGATCGTTTAAATCAGATAGAGCTTTTACCCATTCTGTTTTTCCTACATGTGCGCGGCCAATTTGTTTTAATTCATGTGCTCGAATTATAGCTGGCTTAAGTAAGATTTTATTCAACACTTCTTGTGGGATATCATGGTTTTCATGGTTGAATGAGTAAGCTTTCAACAAGCGTGAGCTAGCTAAAAATCCATAATAATTTCTGTATTGCGATAAATTATGTAATATTTCTTGACTGGCTTCCCGGTTCCCTAGCATTTCTAAAGCGCGCGCATACCAGTACTGCCATTTATCGGTTGTGCTTTCCTCTTCTGAAAGCGTTAAATATACTTTTGCTATGGTTTGCCAGCCATTCTTACTAACCGCTATCTTTAGTTGCGCATCAGTCACTTCTTTGGTTGCGAGTTCCTTTGGAACTGTCTCTAACCACTTCTCAGCATTAGGATCGCGTTTTTTAGCCAGCATAAGGGCGATTTCTTTTACCAATACACCCCAATGGTGCTCATTAAAAGCATGTCTACGTTCCCACTCTTGCCATAGACGAACAGCGTCTTCAGGACTATTTTTGGCAATTTTGATGATTGCATAAATAATCATTTCTGTAACAGCTGCGTGCTGTGTGTCGAAATAGTGTGGCTTATGAATTAAATGTGGATCATGGTGCGTGCGGATCCAAAGTTCTACTAACTTGGTATCTTCATGCGGTAAGTTTTTTGCTAAATGCCGCGCTAGTTTGATTTCATTAGTTTGAATTGCCAGCTTTATGCGTTGCCAAACTAAGTTTCTAGTAAGTTTACCATCATGCTTCCATGCTTCGAATAATGGGTCACATGCTTTAGGCAGCTGCTTACCTTGTAACCATATTTCTGGCAGCATATCGTAAAATGATTTGTCATTAGCAGTTTGCAGCATGGCATTATGGTAATGACATTGTAACTCTAGGTCATTGTTTGCATCTTTGTCATATGCAATTAGATAATCCGCCCATTGTTTTTTATTGGCTTTAGTCTTTAACCACTCCACGCGTAACTTATTAGCCAAAGGTGAGTCGTGATAGGTCTTAATAAACGCGCTCACATCTGAGTGCTTAATATCAGCGATGGCGGATTTTAATAACTCATATTTTAAGTAAGGGTACAGAGGATAAGCTTGTAATGTATGCTTATGCTTCTGATAACTCATCAATTTGCCTTTCTTCAAATCAGCTTCAACCTGCATAAATAGGCTACGCTGAGAGGCAAAGTCTTTACTTATATAGGCATAGGCGTTAAGAGGGCTTAACGCTAGGGCCAAGAGAACCAAAATTAATTTATATTTATATTGCATATATTTAGAATAGAATATACTTCTATAAAAGCTACGAACCACAGTATAGGAGCGAGGATGCCATACCAAAAGATTAATATACCTGCAGATGGTGTAAAGATACAAGTGCGCCCTGACGGTAGTCTAAGCGTCCCAGATAAACCTATAGTCGTGTACATAGTAGGAGATGGGATCGGTGTTGATATCACGCCTGTGATGTTGAAGGTCGTTAATGCTGCGGTTGCTAAGGCATATAGTGGCAAGAAGCAAATTAAATGGATGGAGGCATATGCGGGTGAAAA
>DALYEH010000122.1:4138-4754 GCA_031972715.1 Gammaproteobacteria bacterium
TATGGTCCAGACATTTGGCTTGCTGATGAAACCTTAGATGCTATCAAAGAATTTAAAGTAGCAATTAAAGGTCCTCTTACGACACCTGTTGGTGGGGGCATTAGGTCTATAAATGTCGCCTTGCGCCAAAAACTTGATTTATATGTATGCTTAAGGCCTGTGCGCTATTTTGCTGGAACTCCAAGTCCTGTGGTGCATCCAGAATTAGTAGATATGGTAATCTTTAGAGAAAATTCTGAAGACATTTATGCTGGCATAGAATGGCCGGCAGATAGTGCACAGGTAACCAAGTTACTAGAATTTTTGCAAAAAGAAATGGGTGTAAAACAAATTCGCTTCCCAGAGCATTGTGGCATAGGTATTAAACCAGTATCTAAAGAAGGTACAACGCGACTAATTACCAAGGCAATTGAATATGCGATTGATCAAGACCGTAGCACCGTGACAATCGTACATAAAGGTAACATCATGAAGTTTACCGAGGGTGCTTTTAAAGATTGGGGGTATGCTTTAGCACAAAGTAAATATGGCGCCACGCCGTATGAGGGCGGACCATGGCTACGTATGACCAACCCAAAAACAGGCAAGCAAATAATTATTAACGATATAATTGCTG
>DALYEH010000123.1:0-4742 GCA_031972715.1 Gammaproteobacteria bacterium
GTTATACGCAAGTGAAACTGCAATTAATGGCATTATGAGTCGTAATTCTAATCGTATGCGTTACGTCTCCTTTAGCCACAAACAGCAACTAAATAGTGATGGCCTAGGTGGAAGTTTTTCAATTAGCAATACTCATACAACCCCAGATATGGGCACTATAGGTTTAGGTGGACTTGATATTCCAGGTAAAGCGTTCATCGCTACATTAAATTTGAATTATTCATGGATTCGAAGCTACAAGCAGAATCTTTTTGTAGGTGGTGGCTTCAAACTCTTAAACTCAACAACTGAGTTTGGAGAACAAACATTGTTCAAAGATAATGTCAGATCGATTAACGCATACTTAACTTATGATTATATGCAAAGTCTTTATACCAACAATTCTATTACTGCCACTGTAGTACAAGGTTTAAAAATTTTTGATGCGCAAGGTAACCCACCATCAAGAATTGGTGAAGATTTGACGTTCACTAAGCTAGAATTATTTGGCACATCTACACACCGCTTTGCGAATCGCTTTAGCTCCTTGCTAGCTGTTAAAGCCCAATACGCGTTTGATACGTTACCCTCGTCTGAGACTTTTAGTTATGGTGGTATACCTTTTGGTTACGGTTATGCACCAGCTGAATTCACTGGGGATCGTGGTATAGCAGGATTGGCAGAGCTACGCTACCAAGCATGGTCTATTGCTAGAGTAAAGCTTCTGTCACAAATATTTGCCTTTATAGATGCTGGATGTGTTTGGAATTTGAATGATATACAGCCTACGACCGAAGCCGGTGCTTCGACTGGTCTTGGAACCAGAATGAATATGATGCAGCATGTGAATGTAGATTTTATTGTGGGCGTACCATTAAATCAGGCTAGCATAGAGGGCACCCCAAACTATGTACGTGTGTTATTTAATGTTAAAGTTTATGCATAATGCACTCTTAATGAAAAACCCGAGGTAGTCCTAGACACTACTCTCGGGCTAAAAATCATAAATTGTTTGCAGAACTTAGGGTTGTATTACTAAATCTGTAGCATTAATTACATCTAAAGTAGCAGAATTTAATATTACATTCGTACCCATACCACTTGTTCCAACCAGGGTATCCACACTTTGATTGTAACCATTGAGGTCAAATACTGCAGCTCCGGCGATACTAATTGGCACTGAACTGGAAATAGTATTCACAGCTCCAGCTTGTAGCCTACCCATCTCTATAGTCGTAGCTCCAGTATACGTATTTACGTTGCCCAACGTTAAAACTGCAGGTCCTGTCTTAATAACTGGTCCTGTGCCACTTATAATGCCCGAGTACGTGTTATCTACATTCTGCTCTACAGTTAAAGCAGCTGTACCTAATGATATATTACCACCAGAACCACCACCACCAGAGATAGAGCCTACCGTTTGATTAAAGTTATTTAAGTCGAACTCTGCTCCAACAGCATTAGCGAGGATCAATTCGCTTGAATCTGCTATTACATCTGCTGCACCAGCACGTAGCACTCCAGAATTAATAGTAGTGGTGCCGCTATAGGTATTATCACCCGCAAGAGTTAATGCAGCACTACCGTTTAATACTACATTCCCGCCTGCAAAATCACTTATTACACCTGAATATGCTGTATTTGAGGTCTGGTTTACAGTCAATGTAGCCTGCCCTAGCATTACATTCCCACCAGTTGCACCCCCACCAGATAAGTTGCCTACTGATTGATCAAAATCATTCAAGTCAAATACAGCGGTAGCATTATCAGCTAATTCTATATTGCTCAAATTAGATATAACATTATTGGCGCCTGAACGTAGCGTTCCTGCTGTTATTGCAGTTGTACCACTATAGGTATTAGCTCCATTAAGTACTAGTACATCTGTGCCATCTAAGTGCAAACCACCTGTACCACTGATAATACCTGAGTAGTCATTACTCACGTCCTGACGCACTGTTAGTGTTCCACTACCTAAAAGGATATTCCCACCAACAATTCCACCACCAGACAAATTACCAACTTCTTGATCATAACTATTTAAGTCAAACATTGCACCGCTGACATCAGCCATAACTAGCTGGCTACTGCTACTAATCACATTAGTATCACCCGCGCGCAGAGTACCACTATTGACTGTTGTAGGGCCAATGTATGTATTTGCACCACCAAGTATTAAGGTTCCAGCACCATTTTTTACAAGGCCGCCTGTACCACTAATTACACCGGAATATGTGTCTGGTGATACTTGTTGCACTGTCAAATTTGCAGCGCCTAGTGAGACGTTACCACCTGTAACACCACCGCCGGCAAGACCACCAATCGTCTGATCATAATCGTTAAGATCAAACGAAGCATCTGCAACATTACTCATATTTAGAGAACTGGTTGCTGCTATGATATTGACTGTATTAGCCTGCAGCATGCCACCTGTGACAAATGTTTCACCTGTATATGTATTCGTGCCACCTAAAATCAATGTGCCACTACCTGCTTTAGTCAGTGATCCACTTCCAGCCACTACACCATTATATGTAAGCACAGAGGCAGGAGCTACTTCTATATTGCCATTACTTGCGCCTAGCGTTATGCCTCGATTGGTATCTAATGTAAATGTATTCGCAACTTCTAAGACACCTCCATTTAGATTCAAGTAATTCGCTACAGGGCTTACTGGTGCAGTACCTAAGTTAGTATCACTATTGATCTTAAGTTTACCTGCGCGGACTGAAGTTGTGCCAGAGTATGTATTATTTCCAGCAAGCGTAAGTGTGTTAGTGCTACCTAATGCCACAACCAAATTGCCTGTCCCTGAAATTAGCCCAGCGTATGTGCCAGGTGCTGTTTGATTGACCAATAAAACGCCTGAGCCAAGCAGGATATTGCCACCTATAGCGCCACCACCAGACAAAGAGCCAATAGTTTGATTATGATTGTTTAAATCTAACTGCGCGGTTGCAACATCTGCTAAAGTCACAGCGCTATTAGGAGCAAAAGTATTCAGTGCCCCTGCCCTCAATATACCGTCATTTACAATAGTTGATCCTGTGTATGAATTATTGCCTGTAAAAGTCAAGGCAGCCGAACTTTCTTTAGTAACTCCTCCACTACCGCTAATTATACCTGCATAAGTCTGGTTACTTGTCTGGTTTACCGTTAATCTCGCTGTACCCAAAGTGATATCGCCTCCAAGTAGGCCACCGCCAGATAATGAACCAATTGTCTGATCATAATTGTTCAAATCAAACGTAGCACCTGCAGTATTAGCTATTATTACTGGACTGCTAGCTGCTAGCACATTCACTGCCCCTGCTCGTAGCGTGCCAGAGTTAATAGTTGTTGCGCCAGTATACGTATTCGCACCAGTTAAAGTTAGTACTGCTGCACCATTCAAAGCAACACTGCCAGTACCAGTAATCACCCCTGCATATGTATTAGCTGCAGATTGATTTACAGTCAGAGTAGCTGTACCCAAGGTGATGTTACCACCTAAAGCGCCGCCTCCAGATATATTATTTATGCTCTGTGTAATGCTATTAGCATCTAATTCAGCTCCGGCACTGTTAGAGAAAATTATTCCACTAGAAGTAGCCAAAGCATTCGCTACACCGGTCTGTAAAATACCAGCATTAATGCTTGTAGTGCCTGAATAGGTATTGATACCATTTAAAGTTAAGGTTGAACTGCCGTTTTTAATTAGATTGCCGGTACCACTGATTATGCCAGCATAACTATTCGCTGCGCTTTGAGCGATAGACAAGTTACCGCTACCTAGAGTTATATTGCCTCCAAGCGTGCCACCACCAGACAAATTCGCTATTGATTGATTGTATCCGTCTAGATCAAACACCACGCCAGTAGTATCCGCTAACACTAAAGAACTCGCTAGTGCGTTTGTTGCCCCGGCCTGCAATTTACCTGCATTCACAGTGGTTGTACCCGTAAATGTATTAGCTCCCGATAAGATCAGTGTGGAACTACCATTTTTAACGAGATTGCCAGTACCACTGATCACACCAGAATATGTATTTAGAGTACCCTGCGTGACAGTGAGAGTTGCAGATCCTAAGCTAATCTGTCCACTACCTGCAAGCGTACCAATTTGTTGGCTGTAGCTATCTAAATCTAAAGTTGCTGTAGCACCTATCACGACTGGAGTGTTAGCCAAGGTATTATTTGCTCCAGCACGTAAAGTGCCTGCAGTAATGGTAGTAGTACCGGTATAAATATTTGTGCCGCTTAAGGTTAACGCAGCAGTACCGTTTAAGGTGACGCCACCAGTTCCACTAATCTCTGCAGCATAAGTTTGATTTGATGCTTGTTGTATGGTGAGTGTGCCACTACCTAAAATTATAGCGCCTCCAGTAGCACCGCCCCCAGATAAGCTACCAATTGTTTGATTGGTATTAGCAAGATTTAATTTTGCTGTGGACACATTAGCTAGCATGACATGCGTATTGTTTGGTAACGCATTACTTGTGTTCGTTCTTAAAACACCAGCATTAATCACGGTGTTACCATTATACGTATTGTTGCCAATTAAGGTTAGTGTCGCAGCGCCTTCTTTGACTAAATTACCATTGCCACTAATAACGCCAGAAAAGTTATTATTGGTGCCCTGCGTGACTGTTAGGTTACCACCGCCCAACACGATGTCTCCTCCAGAGACGACTCCGCCAAATAATGTATTTACGCTTTGATTGAAGCCATTTAATTCAAAAGCTACTCCAGATGTATTCGCAAGTGATATAGATGCGCTATTT
>DALYEH010000124.1:0-4376 GCA_031972715.1 Gammaproteobacteria bacterium
AGGCTTGCGCGGCCCCGGTTAGTAGGGCTTTATCTTGTTCCACAGTGATTTCTTCAACTTCTAGGCGATCTAAAATCATTTCATGGAAGTCATAGAATATATTCGGATCCCAATGTGTCAGGTTTAACATAGCCAACAATTGATCTAGATTTTTGAAATTAGGGTTTACATCGTCATCTAGATAGCACAAATTTACTATGTCTTGCGGACTAGCGCCAGACATTGCCTGTAAGAAAGCATTTTTGGTATGTAAATATGGTTGCTTGGTAGCAGTGATAAAACAAGCCACTTGAAAGTCTACAGATAGGTTTGGCATTAAAAACGCTGCGCCATTTGTATAAGCAAAATACTGACGTATAGCATCGAAGTTGACCATCAGGGAGATCGAACCATGAATATCAATATCTGGCTCTTCTAAGTCATCAAAAAATTCACTGCTGGCGTGGCCTTTATCAGCTAAGAGTAAAACTAAATGTTGTTGGGAAAACTGTTGCACAGCTTTTATGCAATCAAAACCACCAACAGGCAACATGAAGGTGCCATCTTCTAACTCTTGAGTATAATGCTCTAAGATCTTATTTAGATTAGGATCTGGGTAGTAATTGGTGGATACTGGTGCATATTCATAGCTAAATTTAGCTTTGGCAAAATAATTATTCCAGTCAGCATCGCTAGAAATTTTAATTTGTACTTCATGTAGTTGATGCTTGCGTACTTGGAAAGCATCGTGTGCTAGCGAATCAAACAAATAATTGCAGATCATAAATATAGGTTTTTGTAGCATGCCTGGTTTTATGACTGCTCCTGAATGCTTAAGAGTGATTTGTTTATCGCTCATAGCATTAAAAATTGCAAAATCTAGGCTACCTGATTCTATCCAGGGCTGTAGGGCTGGATGCTGCAACCAAGCATCAACATTTTTTTCTGCAATATCAGTCATGATGAATTTAATTAAGGCAAAAGGCAGATTGTAATTCGCCATTTGTGTTTGCAAATGCTTAAGTATGTAGAAGCCTAATTTGCCGTGCCCAGCGCCGATTTCAACTATGTAAAATGGCTCTTCATGTGCTGTTTTAGGGTTGTTACTGTACCAATCATTTATTTGCGCCACGATGATATTGGCGTAAGCTAGAGCTAAATTTTTGTTACTGGAAATTTGTAGCGGTACTAATTCATCTTGCCAGGCCTCAGGTCCGATATTGTTGTAATAGTCTTGCATTTTGCTCCAAAGAGCAGACTTAGATAATGAGGTCATTATTTATTCCTAATATTCTGATAAACGTTTGCATCAATTATAGTGCGTTGTGCCAAATCAGCTTCTAACTCGGCTTTCCACGCGCTATTGTTTTGAGAACTAGTACATTGCAGAGTCAATAATTCTGCGCCACAACCGGACCCATAAGAAAAAGCTAATAATTGTTGTTTGGCTTGCATGCGTGTTAAAGCATTAGCCACGGTAAACCATAGGCTTGCAGTATAAGAATTGCCGATTTGTTGGTTCCAAGACATAGTTGGAAAAATTTTTTGCATATATTGTTGCGTAGTGTGTTCGGCATCCCAAGCACAATATTCACCCAAACGTTTGACTGCTTTAGCTACCATTTTGGGGAATGGTACATGTAAGCAAATGTAAGTAAATTCATCTAAATAATTGCTTAACGCTGTTTGGGGTGCGATTTGCATAAAGCATTGTAACACTGCATTGATGTAAGATGTTAAACTTAAGCGCCCATTAACCTCGGGGTATGGTTGCCCTATAGGCCGCCAAAAATCAAATTGTGGTTCGCTCCAGGCGTAGCTTGTAGGATGGATAGCTGCAATTAGTGGCTCATCTATAATCATAGCCACTGCACCAGCTCCCTGGGTTGGCTCTCCAGAATGTTCAGGTGCATACAAGGCGACATCGCTGGCTATAACTAAAGCGGCCTTGCCACGACTATTACCCGATAACTTCCACTCTAATGCTTGGCGTACAGCCACTGTTCCGCCATAGCAGGCATGCTTTACTTCATAGGCACGTATATTGCCTTTAATTCCTAGAGAGCTCATCACCCAGGAGCTTAAAGGTCGGCTCATATCAATAGCAGTTTCGCTCGCTACTACTATCAAACCGATTTGATCCAAAGTGCCAGACCAGTTTTGCAGCGCGCGTCGCGCAGCCTTAGTTGCTAAGCTCACTACATCTTCATTAGGTGCGCACAAAGACATGTACTTACAGCCTAGGCTGTCTGTATATTGGTTTGCAGGTACGCCACGTAGTTTAGCCAATTCGCTAAGGGGCATAGCATATTCTGGGATTGCTATCCCAAGTGCAGCTATTCCATATTCTTGTTTTACATGCATATTTTGTAGAATTCAGTGGCAGATAGCTTGCAATGGTATGCAAAATGCTGCAGTTTTGCAACTTAAAAGGCAGATCATAATCTAGTTAACCTTGTAAATTGACGAATGAGCAAAGGCAACATAATCTATAAGTATGTATACAGTAAGGAGTACTGTTGTGAACGGTGGCGGAGCTTTAGAGCATTTTGTTACGCTCTTAGGAGTAATCAGCATAATTAGTTTGCTTGTTGCTGTTATGTTGTTAATTCAACTAGTAAAGCAAGCATTTGATAGCGCGGGAGTAATATGGGGGATGATTGCAACCTTATATCCGCCTGGTACTTACCTTTATTGTCGCAAAAACTGGGATGTGTTGCGCGATAGATTTGTTGTGATAAGCGGGCTGTTAATTATCGCTTTAGTGTTTTGGGGCTTAGTAAAACTTATGTAAAGCCCAAATAAAAATGGCGGCAAAAGCCGCCATTTTATATCAGGTAACGTTATTGCTTATTATAACGAGGCCCCGTTGTTTTATTTGAGTTATGTTTCATGTGCTTACCAGCTTTCATTGGCTTAGAATGTACTGAGCTGCTAGAACCTAATACACCTGTAGCTATGAAATAAGAAGTAAAAACTAAAGCTATTAAAGCTAAAATCGTTACGAAATAGCCGGTTAATTTTGCAGCTGCAACATCGGCCACTTGGTTATTGTTTGTTGCCCAAATAGTTAACCATGCGCCAGCACAAAAGGCTAGTAAACCAATTGAAAATGCTATTGTAGCTATAAAAGTTTGCGTCATCATCATGTTTCTGCACCATTGAGTTGTTACCTATACCTATCACTAAGTCTATACCATAATTCTTAAATGTAAAATTTGCAGGATTAAATAGCAAACGTGCAAGTTTTGAGCTTGCACGTTAGGTGGCTGAGTGGTTAGGTTAGGTCTAGTGCGGTCTTTCAGGCTTTCTTGCTTCTTGCGCTAACTTTCTGTATTCATCACCTGTAAAGTTCTCTACATATTTATCATGTGCTGCTTTGATTTGAGCGGTAGTAGCTTTGCGTGGTGCTGGAATATCTTGTATTACTTCCCACAAGGCACTTATTTTAGGATCGGCGTCAGCTTTCGTTGCTTCTTCCCTGATCTTTGCAAAATCATGCCCTTCAAATGTAGGGATGGAGCCACGACTTAAGATCTGGATTGAAGTGTTAACCAACAGCATTACATCTTCAAAAGTCGCAGCTGGGCAATGCTTGCCGTTTTCTACGATGTCGACTTTAGCAAATCTTGTATCGTATTTAGTGCCCACAGCTTCATCTTTCATAAGCTTAAAATTATGCGCAGCCAAACTATATGCTTTCGCCACGTTACTGTCAGTATCATTTGCAGCAGAAGTACGTACTGCATCTAATGATATGAGTAAAGTAGTACAATTGTTTGTAACCTCGCACACTGTGTCTCTTTTTGATTTCTCTTTTTCATTTGCTACAGTGATTTTGAGACCATCACCAGTGAGCTCTACTTGAGGATCGGTATCAAGTATGCGCTGCATGTTAGATGCATTTTGCTTTGCTGTCGCTTCATCATACCGTTTTGCTTTATTGGATTTTTCCGGTGCTTGTTCTGTTTTGTTGAGTATGCGGGTATCGAGTTCATTTTTGATGTTATTATTAGCATTTTTAGGCATATCTTTACTAGCATCTATGACACCCTTCTCGCCAGATGCATATTTTGCTGTATGTCTACTTGCGCTGGTTTTTTGCAGGCGTGTGTCGATCTGTACTTTAGGACCGGTGCTAGCTTCATCAAATTTAACTCGAATTTCTTTAGTTTTATCAATAGGACCTGTATCTACTGTTACAGATGCATTTGTCCTGTTTGATGACTTTAGTGGTGTTTTTAGTGTACCATTATCATGAAATCTATCTTTAAGTTGTTTTAATACTTCTTGCTTGCCATGTTTACGTGCTAGTAATTCGTTTAATTCTTTCTTTATTTTATCATGCTGCCCGCTAGTAGCTGCAGTTGCTTTTGCCTCTCTTGTAGGCTTCAGTG
>DALYEH010000124.1:4397-4681 GCA_031972715.1 Gammaproteobacteria bacterium
CGCTATTAAACCCTTTTGTAAGCTCCTTTAACGCCTCTTGCTTTTGTAATGCCTTTAATGCCTCTTGCTTTTTTAATAACTGAGCCTTGACACTTCCCTGTATTTGCAATTCGTGTAATTCCTTTTCGATCTCAGTTTTTTGTGTGCTAGCACCTGTTGGTTGTTGTGTCGCGTTTATATACTCATCCGTTACTTTTTTTATTTCTTGCACGTCGCCTAGTGTCACACGCCTTGCGTGAATTCCTGCCTGTATATCAGCCGGTAGTTTAGGCAATGAAGTTGCT
>DALYEH010000125.1:0-1358 GCA_031972715.1 Gammaproteobacteria bacterium
ATAGCTTGTATTTAAGGGTTTGGGGAGGTAATGAGTTTAAATATTTTAAATGGTGGTTTAACAGTGAGTGGTAACATCACAGGTTTAAATACGGCGTTTAATATTTCTAGCGGTGCTGCTGGAACATTTAGTGGTACTGTCACAGGCACAGTTGCTGCAGTTAACTCTGGCACATTAACAGCATATAATACTCTTAGTTTAACTTCCTATACCAGCACAGGATCAACTGCATTTGTTATTACTAATGCAAGTACTGTAGGAGCTATTAACGCGTCAGGTGCAGTAAGCTTAGGCGCCACTGGCATTACAGTGACTTCAAATTTTATTGATGCCTTAGCTAATAATACATATAACTGGACTGTGGTCACGGGCGCAACTGTTACACCTAACCCAGTAACATATTCAATCCCTATTGATACTATTGCTAATGCCTGGACTATCAATCAAACTGCTACTAACATTACTATACAATTAGTTAAAAGCGCACTAGATCCAAGAAACCCTATTATTGGTACAGTTATTCATGACATGTCGCTCAATCCTTTAAACAATTCGCAATATATATTAGTTAATGCTTTGGGTGATGCTTTAACGCAAATTGATCTCGATAATTTTATCAACGAATTAATTCCTGATTTAAACAGCTCAAGTGCCAATGTGCACAAACAAGACGCAATTTTTAGGCAAATAGGGCATCGTATGAACGCGGTGCGAAAAAATTATGCACAAAATGGTCTATATGGCATTGCTGCCGGTGATTTAGGTTATGATAAATCATTTTGGATGGGCATTTTCGGAAGTATGGCCGATCAAGATCCTTATGACAATAATTTTGGTTACAGAGCATATTCCGGAGGTGCAATTTTAGCCTTAGATATGCAAGTTACTTTCAATGATTTGATAGGTATAGCAGCAGCACGCTCCAGTACTAGTGTAGAAACTAAGCTGTCACCAGGCGTAAAAACTAGAACCATAGGTTATCATGTCTTACTTTATGGAGATCATGATTTTGGTCATAAGAGTGATAAATTTTTTGACTGGATGTTTAGTGCAGGTATAAATAATAACACTAACAATAAAATAATTTTGATTACTGGCAATGATTTTAGTACATGGGCTGGATATACTGATTATCAGGCTGGGTTTTTAGGTAACTTTGGCAAAGGTTATAAATGCAACAGATGCGCCACCATAAATGCCATAGGCTCAATACAATATAATTTTATACATACGCCTGGATATTCTGAAAATAGTTCTAGCCCCGCTGCATTGTATGTTGAAAATAATGCTTTTAGGCAAATTCTGACTTTAGCTGCAGGAGGCGAGCTGGAATGTAAAATTGATAAGCCATATTTTTC
>DALYEH010000125.1:1421-4332 GCA_031972715.1 Gammaproteobacteria bacterium
TATGTGAATGCCCCCTCAAGGGTCAGCCTGAGTTTAGGCTTAGATTGTGTATTTGATGTGAGCCACAATTCGGAGCTGGAATTATTCTACGAGCTTCAGGTACGCCCAGGGTATATTGCTAATGCGGGCTCAGCCAAAATCAGGATCTATTTTTAAGAATTATTTATTGATATAATGGCCGAATGCTAGAAATAAACCCGTTAACTAACAGTCTTGCTGATCTTACCGAACGTACATCCCAGCTACGGGGGTACCTTTGACTTTGATACTAAGGCAGAACGCTTAGTAGAGGTCAAACGCGAGTTAGAAGAACCTACCATTTGGGATAATCCTTCCAAGGCGCAAGCTTTGGGTAAGGAACTATCAGTTTTAGAGGGCGTCGTACGTACGATCCTGAATTTGGAAGAAAGGTTCCAAGAAGCAAGAGAATGGTTAGAGTTGATCACTGAGCAACAAGATCTAGCTGCATATAATGAGCTACAACTTGAACTAAACTCCTTGCAAAAGGTCGTGGCCGATCTAGAATTTAAACGCATGTTTGCTGGTGAGATGGATAATCAAAACGCCTTTGTGGACATTCAATCTGGATCTGGTGGCACAGAAGCACAAGATTGGGCTGAGATGCTATTGC
Source organism: Gammaproteobacteria bacterium (assembly GCA_031972715.1). Lineage (GTDB taxonomy): Bacteria > Pseudomonadota > Gammaproteobacteria > UBA6186 > Azoamicaceae > JAGVLG01. The sequence goes on from DALYEH010000125.1 coordinate 2,053, forward strand.
GTATGTATTTACGTTGGGCCGAGCAGCATGGTTTTAGTACAGATTTAATTGAGGTCACAGCCGGGGATGTAGCAGGTATTAAAGGCGCAACCATAAAAGTTGAGGGGCCGTATGCTTATGGCTGGCTGCGCACTGAAACAGGTGTACATAGGCTAGTGCGTAAATCACCGTTTGATTCTGGCAATAGACGTCACACCTCTTTTGCTGCTGTGTTTGTATATCCTGAAATAGATGACAAAATTGATATAGAAATTAATCCTGCAGATCTGCGTATCGATACTTATAGATCTGGTGGTGCAGGCGGGCAGCACGTAAATAAAACTGACTCTGCTGTGCGTATTACGCATATTCCTACAAATACTGTGGTGCAGTGTCAAAATGATCGCTCGCAGCATAAGAATAAAGCTCAGGCCATGAGTCAGTTAAAGGCAAAATTGTACGAATTAGAGATGCAAAAGCGTAATGCCGATAAAAATATAATAGAGCAAAACAAATCCGAAATCGGTTGGGGTAGTCAGATCCGTTCTTATGTTTTGGATCAATCACGGATTAAGGATTTGCGTACTAAAGTTGAAAACACAAACACTCAAGCAGTATTGGACGGCGATTTAGACGCCTTTATAGAAGCAAGCTTAAAATCTGGATTATAAAATGAATATTGATGAAAACAAAATAGCTGATGTACCACAAGAACAAGATTTGAATGAACAATTATTGCAGCGTAAAAGCAAGCTCAATGCCTTACGTACTCTAGGTAATCCTTTCCCAAATGATTTTAGACGCGAGAATTTTGCAGCGCAGATCCATAATGACTTTGAGGCAAAAGATGCTTTAGAACTTGAGTCTGAGCATAATCAAGTAATAGTAGCTGGTCGCATTATGATGCGGCGTATTATGGGTAAGGCCAGCTTTGTACATATTCAGGATATGTCAGGTAAAATTCAATTATATATTCGCAAAGAAGATTTACCGGAAGGGCAATACGATGCATTTTTAGATTGGGATATAGGCGATATAATTGGTGCAAGTGGCACAGTGTTTAAAACACGCACTGGAGAATTATCAGTGAAAAGCACTGATGTACGCTTATTAAGTAAAGCTTTACGTCCGTTGCCTGATAAGTGGCATGGCTTGACTGATCAAGAGACGCGTTATAGACAGCGTTATGTTGATCTGATAGTAAATGAAAAGTCTCGCAAAGTGTTTCAAACACGCGTGCGCGTGATTCAATTGATGCGGGAGTTTTTTAATTCGCATGATTTCTTAGAAGTGGAAACTCCTATGATGCATGTAATCCCTGGTGGAGCTGCAGCAAGGCCATTTGTGACGCATCATAACACTTTGGACATGGAATTATTTTTACGTATAGCGCCAGAGTTGTTTTTAAAGCGCTTAGTGGTAGGTGGTTTTGAGCGAGTATATGAAATAAATCGTAATTTTCGTAATGAAGGCCTATCTACGCGACATAATCCTGAATTTACAATGATAGAGTTTTATCAAGCGTATGCTGATTATAACGACATGATGGACTTAACTGAAAAGCTTCTAAAGTTGTTGACTAAAGAAATTTTAGGCACAAACTTAGTACCATATCAAGGCAAAACTTTTGATTTTGGTAAACCATTCGATAGATTAACTATCCCGCAATCTTTAAGCAAATATAATCATGATATTAGTAGTGATGTGATCAATGACCGCGAAAAATTAGCAGCATATATGCTAGAAAAAGGGTACAAAATTGAAAAGATTTGGGGTTTGGGCCGTTTACAATTTGAGTTGTTTGAGCATACTGTGGAAGATCAGTTGCAGGATCCCACCTTTATTACTGAATATCCTACAGAAGTCTCGCCATTAGCGCGTAAAAATGATGCTAATCCAGAGGTTACAGATCGTTTCGAACTCTTTGTAGGTGGCCGCGAAATAGCCAACGGTTTCTCGGAATTAAATGATCCTGAAGATCAAGCGGAACGTTTCCGTGAACAAGTGGCGAATAAAGACGCTGGTGATTTAGAGGCTATGCACTATGATGCCGACTACATTCGTGCTCTAGAATATGCTTTGCCCCCAACAGCAGGTGAAGGTATTGGCATAGACAGATTAGTGATGTTATTGACCGACTCCCCAACTATTCGTGATGTGATTTTATTCCCGCATATGCGCCCAGAGTAGAATAGCACTCATGAACCGTAACTAAGGATTAATAACAAGCAACGCGCTATTTACGAATAGTGGTTGCTGTGCCATCTGATCAGTAATTACGGCTAGGCCTAGCAGACCTGC
>DALYEH010000125.1:4384-4664 GCA_031972715.1 Gammaproteobacteria bacterium
ACTATCTCTTGGCCCCTATAACAACCCTTAGTAAAGCTTACAGCGCCTAAAGCTGGCAAATTTATATCATGTGGAAAAAAGAGCTCCACAGTTTGTGGATATATTTCTGGGATCTTGCTCTTTATTTCTTGTAGAGCGTTTATAGTGGGCAGAGCATGCTCAACTATAGATAGGCTCACTTGCGAAAACACTGCATATTTTTGCAATTCTAACATTGTAGGCTGCAGCAACTCTGGGTGCATTTGCAGCATAAATATAGACGCAATATTATGCATTTTAA
>DALYEH010000126.1:0-4560 GCA_031972715.1 Gammaproteobacteria bacterium
CAAGGCACTAAATACAGTCATACAATCTAAGTTATACACGGAGGATCATAGCGCTGCATCCAAATCTAGTGCAAAGAAACGTAATGATTCCTTTATCCAAAAACCGAATAAGCGACGTAAGATAGGCGAGGATACGACTATGGCTCCATTAAATGCGCGAGAAAACGTGAACCATAAACCATTCAGAAAATTATTTGCTTGAAAACAGCATATAATCGTGACGCAGCGAATCTGGCTGCAGAATGGACTTGGTGTATATACTCTATTTGACATAAATATTTTAATATGTCACGATGATAACTGACTATATTGCACGAGGCTTCATAGGTGTTCAGTAGTATAATAACAGGAATATTAAAGATCTTAATAATCAGATTTAAGACTATAGTGCAACATTTTTACAACTACTTCCTGCAGAATGCATACATAGATTGTAAAAATGCCTCATACCCCTCAGCTGAATTAGCTGTGGCACTTCAAAACACCGCCAATATTGTTGAAATACGTGTAGAAGATTCTAATAATCTATCTGACATGAGCATTAGTTTACAGGGCAATTATCTGCCTAAACTAAAAGAATTGCATATAGTACGTTCCAAAATTAACACAGCAGCAATCGCGGCAATAATTCAGGCTGCTCCAAACCTTGAGCATCTTGAGATTGTGGAATGCAAAAAATTAAATGCTATGCAAATTGATCTAATGGATGGTGGGCTAAGCAGGCTAAAAAATCTAAAAATTAATTATTCAGATATCTCTGCTCAATCTTTATCTGCTTTGATTCAGTCTGCTCCAAATCTTGAAATACTAGAACTTGAGAATTGTAATGCATTGAACCGTATGGAGCTTGAGTTGAAACGTGGTGGGTTAAGCAAGTGTAAATACATAAATATTCATTCTTCGAATATCTCCGCTCAATCTTTAGTTGCATTGCTTGAAGCTGCTCCAAATCTTGAAGTATTAGAGCTTGAATATTGTAATGCATTGAACCATATGGAGCTTGAGTTGAAACATGGTGGGTTAAGCAACTGTAAAAATATAAATATTCATTCTTCGGATATTTCTGCGCAATCTTTAGCTGCAATAATTCAAGCCGCACCAAACCTTGGATCTATAAATCTTCGTTCTTTGTCTGAATTGGACGGCATGAAACTTGATCTAGGGAATGATGGGCTTAGCAAGTGTAAAAATATATATCTTGAAAAATGTAATATGCCTGCGCATGTCCTTGCCGCAATGATTGAATCTGCACCAAACATTGAATCTCTAAATCTTGGTTCTCTGTCAAAATTGGATGGCATGAAACTTGATCTAAGGAATAATGGGCTTAGCAAGTGTCAACATGTACATCTTAAAAAATGTAATATGCCTGCAAATGCCTTGGCCGCAATGATTGAATCTGCGCCAAACCTCGAAGACCTGGATATTGAACTTTGCTATGATTTATACTCCATGCATCTTACTTTAAATAATGGAGCCCTGCTTAAACTCAAAAGGATTCGCAACAAAAAATGCGATATTTCTTCAGAGACAGTTGCTGCAATAATTCAAGCCGCGCACAATCTAGAATCAATAGAACTTTGTGAATTTTCTAATCTTAATCCCATGCACCTTGAGCTAGTCCCAGGTTCATTGAGCAAAGTACAAACAATTTCATTACATGATTGTAACCTGCCAGGACCAGCTGTAGAATCGCTTATGAAAGCAGCCACAAACCATACACATAGCGTCATAGTGCGCTGCAATAAGTTGACAGATATAGAGAAATTAAAAATCGTTCTTTACTACGCAGAAAAGCCTAATATTCAATGTATATTTAGTTTCGATAGAGCAAATTATACGCATGCATTAGTGACACATGCAACAATAACGCAACACTTACAAGAAAGAACTAATCAAACAGTAGATGCAATTAAGGATTCTGAATTTCCTAAGATTGTTGAAGGACTCTTAGCAAGCGGCATCCCTGTAGCTGTCATCACGCATATATTTTCCTTTTTACGGCCTGATATTTTCAAAGCAATAAATCCTCTAGTGCATGAAATAAAATCGTTACAAGAATGCATTCCCCCCAAAAAGGACATGCTTTATTCATATATGAGTGAGGGGGTATTCGGAAGACTTATTGAGGAATATAATCAAAAAGAGCAAAATGCGCTAGACGTTCTAGATCTTGCAGACGCTAGACCAAACAAAGCAGCAACAAATAGAACTTAAGGCATTGCAGCGCTTATTGTTGCTGGATGTTTTGTAGGGTTGAATCGCTGTTTTGTACTGAAGTGTGGTGGAAGTAAGGACGGATTACTCCGTCCTTGAAAATTTATATGCGCCCTTCTAAAAAATTCATTTGCATTTGTATTACTGCATTATCTAAATCACGTACCAAACTAGCATTAAAAGTTAATTGTGCATTTAATGCTTCATTAGAGCAGCGTAATTCTTCGTCTAATAATTCTAATATTTCATTTTTGTTGGCTACTGTATTTTTTACATCATGTAACATTTTCAAATTCCATTTTGCTGTCATTTTGTATTGTTTATTTTGCCGTAGATATTTGTGGCTGAATATGGACGATCAGCTATGAATGCTGTAAGCTTTCTGCCATAGCTTTTAGCTTGGTATATGGTCGTTGACTTGATGTGAATTATATTCATAAACGCCCACGCCTGTCTAGACCCAGGGCAAAAAAAACTCTATCGTGAGTAATATAGGCTGTATACATCACTAAAAGCAGGATACAATCTGGGTCAGAAACTCATTAATCTGGCAGGCATAACCCTGTATTTGGAATTTAAGATGACTAAAAAAACACAAAAAACTTTCAATGTTGCTGTAGTAGGCGCCACAGGCTTGGTGGGCGAAACTATGTTAGAAATTTTACATTCACGTAAATTCCCCTGTCATGAAGTGTATGCGTTAGCAAGTGAAAGATCAGCTGGCGACACCGTCCTATTTGGTAATAAAAACTTAGAAGTACAAACAGTAGCAGGTTTCGATTTTGCGAAAGTGGATCTCACGCTCTTTTCAGCTGGAGGCGCGGTCTCGGCAAAATATGCCCCTATAGCAGCAAAAGCTGGCTGCATAGTCATAGATAATACATCGCATTTTAGGTATGAAAATGACATTCCACTTGTCGTCACTGAAGTTAATCCAGAGGCGATTGCGCATTACAAAAATCGTAACATTATCGCCAACCCGAATTGCTCAACTATTCAGATGTTGGTTGCCTTAAAACCAATTTACGATGCCGTTGGCATAACAAAAATCACTGTCGCCACCTATCAGTCAGTTGCTGGAACTGGGCGTGCTGCTATAAGCGAGCTAGTTAAGCAAACTGGTGAGTTATTGAATGGACAACCGGCGACAATCAGTGTTTATCCACAGCAGATAGCCTTTAATGTACTGCCACATATTGATGAGTTTATGGAAAATGGTTTTAGCAAAGAAGAAATGAAAATGATTTGGGAAACTCATAAAATATTTGCGGACGACAGTATAGTAATAAATCCTACAACAGTGCGGGTGCCAGTAGTCTTTGGACACTCAGAAGCCATTACTGTAGAAACTAAAAAGCCTATGACTGCGCAAGAGGCCAGAGATTTACTGCGGGGCGCTCAAGGGGTGAAAGTTGTAGATAATCCGGCACGTAAAGAGTATCCAACGCCTCTGCAAGATGCTATTGGCAAAGATGATGTGTATGTAGGCAGAATTAGGAATGGCGTCAATGACGTGCATACTTTGAATTTGTGGGTGGTTGCGGATAATATTCGCAAGGGTGCGGCACTAAATAGTGTACAGATAGCTGAGATTCTTATCTCTAAATACCTGGCAATTTAGCTATAATATTTAGGCGACTATAGACAAAAGGGAACTGTCAATGTATTTAGCCATTACCAGAGCTAAGTATTTTTTATTGCTACTATGTTTTGGCTTTGCCTCTATATGCCAGGCCATAGGTTTTGGTGAATTAAAACTTTATTCATATCTTGGTGAACAGTTATACGCTGAAATAAGTTTAACTGGCTATGAAGGTATGGATCCGCAAATGATGCAGGTAAATCTAGCCAACGCCAAAGATTTTATGCGCGCTGGTATCGATCGGCCATATTTTTTAACCAGCCTGGCTTTTCAAATCGTTACTACTGAAAATCAAATGTTAGTTGTAGTTAGAACTAGCAAACCAGTGCAGATCCCATTTTTAGAGTTTTTGATTGAATTATCTTGGCCGGGCGGAAATTTGATTAAAGAATATACAATTTTGCTTGATCCGCCTCCGGCAGATTTTCAACCAGACACTCGCCCCAAAGGTATAGCGCAACAAGCTGATGAGGCGGCTAAGGCTCAAGATCTGAGCACAAACCCTATAGAACAACAAATGGACTTGCAAGTTGCCAAGCAACAAAAGCAAGAGGCCGAAGCGATACTTAAGAATGTAGTCCAAGAAGGTAGTAATAAATTCAGCGATAATACTTTTGAAGTGGACGCTGCAAAGTCATTAGTGCCTGGAGTTGTGCCGGATGTAACAGATCAAACAAATGAATACAGGAAGCAACGCCAAG
>DALYEH010000127.1:0-4551 GCA_031972715.1 Gammaproteobacteria bacterium
TTAGCAAAAATGATCGTTGAAGGTAAAACACCCGAAGCGATTGCTGGCTGTACAATATACTCTTTAGACTTAGGATCGCTACTAGCAGGCACTAAATATCGTGGTGATTTTGAAAAGCGTCTCAAAGCATTATTACAGCAATTAAAACAAGAGCCGCAAGCCGTTTTATTTATCGATGAAATTCATACTATCATAGGTGCAGGTGCTGCATCTGGTGGCGTTATGGATGCATCAAATTTAATCAAACCAATGTTAGCATCTGGTGAGTTAAAATGCATAGGCTCTACAACTTTTCAAGAGTATCGCGGCATTTTCGAAAAAGATCGTGCGCTAGCAAGACGTTTCCAAAAAATTGATGTCAAAGAGCCAAATGTAGAGGAAACTATTGTTATACTGCGCGGCATAAAAGAAGCATTGGAGAAGCATCATAAAGTTAAATATTCAAATGCTGCTGTGAAAGCTGCTGCTGAATTAGCTGACAAATACATTTCTGATCGCTACATGCCGGACAAAGCTATTGATGTCATGGATGAGGCTGGTGCATTCCAACGCCTATATCCAGAAGAAAAGCGTAAGAAAATTATTGGCATTAATGATGTGGAAAGAGTAGTTGCAAAGATAGCTCGTGTGCCACGTAAATCAGTTTCAGCTTCAGATCGTATTTTATTAAAAAATTTAGAGCGTGATTTAAAGCTTGTGATCTTTGGTCAAAATGAAGCGGTTGAGACTATTGTGGATGCTGTGAAAATGGGGCGTTCAGGCTTAGGCGATGCAGATCGTCCTGTAGCTAGCTTTTTATTTGCAGGACCAACAGGTGTGGGTAAAACTGAAGTAACGAAACAATTGGCAAAATTGTTAGGCATTGAATTTGTGCGTTTTGATATGTCTGAATATATGGAAAGCCATACAGTTTCTCGATTAATTGGTGCGCCTCCAGGATATGTTGGTTATGAACAATCGGGCTTGCTTACTGACGCGATAGTTAAAACTCCTCACTGTGTATTGTTATTAGATGAATTAGAAAAAGCTCACCCAGATGTGTTTAATTTGCTTTTACAAGTTATGGATCATGGTACCTTAACAGATAATAATGGTCGCAAAGCTGATTTTAGACATGTAATAGTAATTATGACTACTAATGCTGGTGCACATGAAATGACACGCAGCAGTATGGGTTTTAAAGAGCAAAATAATTTGTCAGATGGTCTTAAAGCTTTGGAAAAACGTTTTACACCTGAGTTTAGAAACCGTTTGGATGCAATAGTGCAATTTAATCCATTAACTAAAGAAGCAGTATATCTGATAGTAGAAAAACTCTTGGCTGAATTGCAAGGCAAACTTAACAATAAGAAAGTGTCTTTGGACGTAGATTCTCCTGCGCGTAATTGGTTAGCAGAACATGGCTACGATCGTAACATGGGCGCAAGACCAATGGACCGTCTAGTAAAAGATCTACTTAAGAAACCATTGGCAAACGAAATGTTGTTCGGTAATTTAGCACAATGCGGCGGGCGAGTGAAAGTTACTGTAAATGAAGATGTATTAAAATTAGATTTTATATCTAACGAAAATACACCTGTGTAACTCTCAAAAGTTCTTTAAAGCAATATACCACCCCAATATTGGGGTGGTGTTGCGCTGTATAATTACTCTTCCGCTACATCTTCACTGCGTGGCGCATTACTGTTGCCAGCAGGAGCGTTATCCTTATTGCGGAAAATTATACGACCTTTAGTGAGGTCATAAGGAGTTAATTGAACGGTAACGCGATCACCAAGCAAAATCCTAATATAGTGCTTGCGCATACGACCGGATATGTGTGCGTTTACAACATGTCCATTGTCCAATTTTACTTTGAAATTCGTATTAGGCAGGCTTTCAATCACCACGCCTTCCATTTCTATTGCTTCTTCTTTTGCCATAGTTCTCATCTTGACCAATACACCAAGGGCGGATTATAGCAGAACCCTAAAATTTTAGGTAGCCCATTAAGCTTAGTAATATACTAAACTTATTATGAATATACAGAGCCTAAATAGAGGAGTTTGCAGATATGCCAGAATGGTTAGATAAAGCAAAAGATGCCGCGATGAAAGCCGCAGAAGAGGCCAAAAAGCTTGCAGAAGCCGCCAAGAACGCTGATTATGGCAACATGATCGATAAAACAAAGCAAATGGCTAGGCAAGCCGCTGATGAGGCTAAAAAGGCCGCTGATAACATTATGAAGAAAGATCAGCCTGAAACAAAGCCAGATGTGGTGCCAACTCAAGACAATCCAGAGAATATGCAGCCACCACGCCCTGCAGCTGCTCCTACTGCTCAGGCTAGTGCACAAGCATATCCTTCAAGCCAGGCCATAGATAACCACAAAGCGCAAATATTAGGCAAGGTGGCACAGGTAGAGCAGTTATTGAAGGAAATAAGAAGCTTACTAGGTTAAGGTTATTAGACAAGCGCCAGAAAGTGTGTTGATGGCACTTTGGCGCCTGTCTAAAATGCCTGTAGCATAAGTATTTCGTACTGTGGAAAATTCCAGAAGCAATAAATTAAGCCGATCCCTGAAAGCATACCTGCCAAATGTGATTCCCAAGACACTTTTTCTGATGTTGGAAAAATACCTAGCATGATAGAACCGAAGTAATACACGGCTATAAATGCAAGCACCAATGAAATGGCTGTAGTGTATAAATAAGCCATGCCTAGTAAAAAACCAAAGTATCCTGAAATTATCCCGCTAGCACCGATATGTATAGCTTTACGTCCAAAACTCCACACTAATATGCCTTGCACTATTATAAGAATTACTGAAACACCAATAAAAAAGTTTTTGCCCAAAGCTAGTAAGAACATGCCCAAAACAAAAAAGGGTATTGTATTAAAAAATAGATGGTTGAAGTTTGCGTGTAGTATAGGGGAGACAAATATACCTATTAAACCCCAAAGAGATCGTGGGTAAATGCCTAATATATTGAGAGGTGATCTAAGCAGCCAATTACATATGTTGATTATCCAAACGGTGGTCAACAAATAACCCATAAAGGTCATCTGCTGCTTTGCAGATTCAAAAAGCACATAATAATTGTTATTGATGTCGGCGATCATGTTGATATTAAGTTGTGAAAAGCTAAGATTAACATACTTAGATGCTAACGCAAAGGCATACTATTTATTAACGCTTTTTTCGAATAATATTACCTGATCATAAAAGTCATCCTCAATAACCTCTGATGGATCTTTCTCATTCTGTTCAGGATTGTGCGTAAACAGTTTCTTTATAAAAGCTTTATCATGTATATGATCATGGTGTGTATCTACGTCTGCTTCTGCATAAATTATATCAGGAGTATCTGTATTTTTGCGCTTCTTAGGAGAAGGTAGAGAAAAAGCAGACATTGCTACAGCAGTGGCTAGCTTATTTAGGGCTTGAGCTAGCTGCGCACCGGTACGCTCATGTTGTACTTTTTCAGCATCTAATAATGCTGATTTCTTGATTAATTCATTTTGCAGATTACGTTTAGTTTCTTCCAACTCAAGCATTTGCTGTTTATGTTTTGAGAATAACAGCTTGGCATTCTTTAAAAGCTCGATACTGCGCTGCAATTTGCTGGCTTGTATAGTAGAGGTGTTTTCTAATTCAGAAATTTTTTTAACAAGTATAGAGTTGTAATTGTTCGTAGAGTCTAAAACTCTTTTGAGTTCCGCAAGCTCGCTTTGTGCCCGCACAAGTCGCAGTTCCATATGCTTGCGCACCTCATATTCGTCATGAGCTATAGATCTCCAATCACTACTTTCTTGTTGGTTCATGTCTGCACCTATTACACTTTCCTTACTACTTTTAACATGCAAAAAGCGTGCCAACCAATTTTAGCGCTTAGGCCTCATTTTCAGCTGATATGTTGCTGTTTTTTTGACGTAAAGCTTACAAAAAAGTAGATATTTTGACGTTTTAATGCGTCATTCAGGCTTTGACCAGCAAGAAACTACTACAATTAAGAATAGGGGCAGTGGGTTCTAAATATAGCTATTGTTAGGAAAAATAACGCTAGGATGCAATATAATAGTAAGCTACTTAGAATAATATGCATTTGCATACTGTTGCAAAGCAATTTTGCTTGGGCGGCAAATTTTAATGTTACGAATAATAATGATTCCGGTGCAGGTTCGCTGCGTCAAGCAATTATAGATTTAAACAGCAGCGGTACACCTGGAACTGCAGCAACGTCTAATACATTTACTATTACGGGCGGCTTAGGTGCAATTTCATTAGGAAGTGATCTACCAGTAATCACTAAAGGTGTCACTATGTCTGTAGGTGGTGCTGCGTTAACTATTACAGGCAATAATAAAAGGGCAATTGCTGGCTCCCAAGCTTCTATCTCCATGGATTTGGTCAATATCACTGGTTCTAGAGCTACAGGTGGTAACGGAGCATTAGGTGGTGGTGGTGGTTTAGGTGCCGGTGGCGCTATTTACGTTGATATAGGCACGACCTTCACTTTATCAAACAGTGCTCTCACCAATTGTAGCGCACAGGGCGGTGCTGGTAGTGCC
>DALYEH010000128.1:0-4538 GCA_031972715.1 Gammaproteobacteria bacterium
AGATCATGGAGATCGGGAACAGTGTTAGGTGAAAACAGTGTCCAGTTTTTGTCTTCAAACACGCGTTTCATGAACAAATCAGGAACCCAGTTCGCAGTATTCATATCATGCGTACGTCGGCGATCATCGCCAGTGTTTTTACGCAATTCCAAGAAATCCTCTATATCCATGTGCCATGTTTCTAAATATGCACAGACAGCGCCTTTACGTTTTCCACCCTGATTGACTGCTACAGCAGTATCATTTGCTACTTTTAAGAATGGGATTACGCCTTGTGATTTACCATTGGTACCTTTGATTTGTGCATGTATAGCACGAATCGGAGTCCAATCGTTGCCAATCCCACCAGCAAATTTTTGCAGTAAAGCGTTATCACGAATTGCGTTATAGATACTATTTAAGTCATCAGGTACAGTACTTAAGAAGCAGCTAGATAATTGAGATTTAACAGTGCCAGAGTTAAACAACGTAGGGGTAGAGCTCATGAAGTCAAACGCAGACAATACATTATAAAATTCTATAGCGCGATCATCTTTGTTCTTTTCTGTTATAGCTAAACCCATAGCTACGCGCATAAAAAATGTTTGCGGCAGCTCGAAGCGCTGTTCATTTTCATGCAAGAAGTAGCGATCATATAAGGTTTGTAAGCCTAAGTACGTGAAATTGAAATCACGATCTGCACAAATTGCTGCACCTAATTTATCTAAATCAAAGCTTTTTAATTTAGGATCTAAACGATTGACCTTAATCCCAAATTCCACCCCAGTTTTTAACACGTTGCTGTACATCTGTGCTAATTCAGCTTGTGTATTGGGAGTTGGTAATTGTAGCGTCTTAGTGACTTCCATGCGGCAGTCATTGAGTAATAAGCGTGCTGCGACAAAGCTATAATTTGGTTCAGTTTCTATAAAAGTACGTGCAGTCATGACTAGTGCTTTGCGTACATCTAGAATGTTGACGCCGTCAAATAGGTTTTTCACAGTATCAGTGATGATTGGATCTGCTTTTACATTCTCTAACCCAGAACATGCCTCTACAACTATGGCTTCTATCCTGTTTACATCTAGAGGGACCTTTTCGCCATTCTCTAAAGTGGTATGTAAAATTTTGTCGCCTTGTAAGGCATTTAAACTGGCAAACTTAGTTTCACGCGCTTTACGATGTGCTTCACGATATAACACATAAGAACGTGCTACTTTATGCTCACCCATGCGCATTAACGCCAACTCTACTTGGTCTTGAATATCTTCAATATGTACGGTACCACCCAAATGTACATAACGGGTTAAGGAATCACATACTGTATTGGTAAGTTTCTCTACTAATTCATGGACGCGACTAGATACTGCTGCTTGGCCGCCTTCTTCATCTAAAAATGCTTTTGTAAGGGCTATAGCAATCTTGCTTCGGTTAAAGGGTATTACAGCACCATTGCGTCGAATTACCTTAAGTTTATCCACGGTTGCACCAGGAGTCTTTGGTGCTATTTCCTGGGTTAACTCAATGCTCATGTTATTCTGCTCCTTGGCATAAGGTTTTGTTAATATTTACTGTATATAATAACAGTAGTAATTCGATCAGTCAAAGTCTGGCTACAATCAGAGAGCGCTTTTTATCAAGCAAGTAAACCCAATATATTGATGTGTTGCCAGAGTTCATATACAAGATAATGCGGTTTCACGAGTCTAGCAAGTGAATTTTTAGTGGATAACCTGTGGACAAGGTGTGGTTTAATTGTGAGCAAATGGCTAGTGGGTAGACATTATAAGGGCTGGAGGATTTTTTTTAGTTAAGAAATTTTTTTTGTTTTCTTCGCTGTATTACCGCTGAGTTTCTAAACTGAGTTCGTCATTTTGCTTTTATAGAATAGAAGAAAGCCCCTAGTATGGGGCTCACATCTTTGCATTGGAGAGATCGTGGCCTTGAACATCACACCCAAGACCTAGGCACATATCACCAATTAAACAGTTTCTAACCAGTTTACTAAGTAGTCTGCTTGTTGGTTAGTGTAAGTAGCGTTCTTGAAAGTAAGAGTTAACAAACTAATACCTTGCAAGCTTGATACTAGGATCATTGCTAATTGCTTAGCCTTCTCGCCTTTACCTAAGCTGGCGAACTGCTTTTCACACCAATTCATGATTTCTTGCATTAAATCAGCAGCTGCTTGAGCGATTTGACCGCCTTGTTTGCCTAGTTCTTGACAAAGGCTACCAAGAGCATCACCGAAGTTAGCTGTTTGTTCGCTGTGGATCGCTGTTTGGCGAACCAAAGACTGTAAACGCTCTTTAGTGTTCACTATGTTGTTTAATTCTTCGAACTGTTGTTGAATCAGTTTACGACGATAGTCAATAACTGCTAAAACAATAGATTCTTTAGATTTGAAGTAGTAATACACGTTCCCAAGCGGTACATCAGCTAATTGCGCTATGTTTGCAAGAGTAGTTGTGCTCACACCTTGTTCATGGAACAGTTTATCTGCTGCAGTAACTAGACGACTGCGTTTGTCGTTACGTCGCGCCATGGAATTAACCCCTTCATTAAAATTAGAAATTATGTTTAGAGCCTTGGTACATTAAAAATTAACTTTTAAAAAACACTGTCACGCTCTAACTAAAGCGGTTAAATTTAATATGTTTAACCAACTTCATTTGGCCATTATACACTTGATCTCAGATAGTTCAACACCTAAATGAAAGTGGTCAGTCATCTGACGATTAAGGGTAGATTATAACAGATAAAAGGATAAAATGTATTAGAAATATTGATTATTTCTGCAAAATTCGCATAGAGGTGTATATGCACTGTTTAAGTCTAAGACTAGCTACCCGTGCTACCGGGACGAGGACCAGTGCGTAATTCAACTGCTGCGTTTGGTCCCGCAGCAGCGCTAGGCCCAGCACTGGGTTCTGGCTTAGTTATACGTTGCATGATATTTTTTTGTATAGCAGTTAAATCTTTAAGAGTAAGTTTTTTACCAGGGGGGCCTACTTGTAAGAGATCCGCGTAGTCTTCTTTAAATCTTTTATCATTCCGCAATTGGTCCAAAATACCCTGTGCTTGCGGATGTAAGTGTGGTTTGCCCGATACAAAGTTTGGATAGACCAGTTGTGCTAGAGTTTTAGAAATTTCCCATAAATCACTCATTTCCTTTATTTTAGCGGTGTCGCCCGCAAAATGCGAATCAAGCAAAGACTCCATATCTACTTTATCTAAAAGATCTTGCGGCACATTCATATGTAGCTCACCTGCAGCCTTTAAGACCATGATGATATTATGCACCGGATTTTTACTAAAGCGCGTGATAGGGCATGTATTGATAGAAGAGTGTTGGGTATATTGTGCGACAAAAATTAGAGCGTTGCCTATGGCTTTCGCAAACTCTTCATCAGATAAATCTGGATTTATGGTAAGATGCAGTTTGAATTTCTCTGTATCTTTATCGATTTCTTGTGACTTGGCCGTAAATAAAAGCTTATCATTGTGATATTGTTTTAAAACATTTTTTTCCGAAGTATCAACGCGTATACCATCGTAAAATATAGTACGTTTGATGGTGGCCATCATTTCAGCATGTAAGTAACTATGAGCATTTGGGCCGTAGAAACTTGGGAAAACAGCCTTTCTGTCTAATGCCGCCCAAAAGGAATGTGAATCACTGAAGGATGCAAGTGTGCCGGCTATACTCAGATCGTGCCGCCCATATTGCATTTTCATGACTTGATATAAATAATCTGACATTTGCGGATGTATTTCCTTCAAGGCTTTATTGGTATCCCAATTAGAAGTCAGCATTTTGCCAGTGGCGTCAATAGGCGCTTCGCGAGCTAAGACTGCGAAAGCTTGTTCCAGTTGCTCATTAGTGATCGGGCCTTTATCTTTATCTTTATACTTTGCACGGTCAGTAGTTACTTCATTAATATACTGCTCATAACATGGCATGTATATTGCGAAAGGGTCGCCGTAGTTAAGCATAGCTTTTCTACTTTGGTCCAGTTTTAAATCTCTAGGGTTACGTCCTGGTATTTTATTTATGCGGTAACGTGTTACTACTCTGATTATTAGAGAGTGTAAATCAAAGTCTGCTAGATCTTCAGCGCTAGTGAAGTTGATGCGACCGAAGCGCTTTACTGCTTTTTCCAATGCTATGCGAGCTTTTCTTTGTGCTGCTCCCAGCAGCGTTGCTCTTGCGCTTTTTTTTAGATTGGGGTTGGTGTTTTCTTCTTCTTCTTCTTCTTTTTCTTCTTCTTTTTCTGCTAGTGAGGGAGAAGGAGAATGCAACTCAAAACCAGGCCCGCCGTAATCTGGATCTGGATCTGGGTTTACGCCGGGATCGGGATATAGTGGACCTTTAGGTTCACCCATGTTTATACACCTTTTTTCAACTATTAAATTAGAGCGCGGCCACACAGAAAAGTTCAATTATATGCATAGCAGCTCAGTAATTACGGCAGATCCCAGGTCAAGCCGGTGATGACAGGTCTGCAACCTATGTGCATATGCATAAATTTCTAATATTGTACGTGCTATAATGCGCTACT
>DALYEH010000129.1:0-4524 GCA_031972715.1 Gammaproteobacteria bacterium
TGATCCTGTACTACAATTCCGGACACCATTTTACGCAACTGATCCCACTCTCTCAAATTCCGCAGGGATCATATAGTTAATTGCAGAGTGTCTACGCTTCCGATTGTAATAGCATTCAATGTATTCGACAATAGAAGTTTTAGCAATTCCTCTAGTCTCGTATCTTTCATCATGCACTAGCTCAACTTTAAGTGTATGGAAGAACGATTCCATCGCAGCATTGTCGTAGCAACAGCCAATAGAACTCATGCTACATATTAATCCGTTAGCGGCTAACAACTGCTGATAGGCGTTCGAGCAATACTGTACGCCGCGATCTGAATGTACAATTACCCCTTCAGGAAACCGGCGCCTAAACAGCGACATTCTTAACGCATCTTCAACTAAGGTTGACTTTAATCTTTCGCTCATTGACCATCCAACAATTGATCGTGAGTATAAATCAATAAATACGCACAGATATAACCAGCCTTCTTGAGTCTGGATATAGGTTATGTCGGTTAGCCATTTCTGATTCGGTTTTGTTGCAGTAAAATCTTGCTGCAATATATTTTTTGCAACAGGATTTTTGTGATTTGAGTCAGTGGTTACTTTAAATTTACGCCTAGCCTTTGGCACCAGGCGTAAAACCTTCATTCTTTCTGCGATTCGATCTCTTGTACACGGTATGCCACGCTCTTTAAGCTCAATTGCAATACGAGTTGAACCATAGCGGCATTTATGCTCAGCAAATATTGTCTTGATCATGTCATCTAATTCTTTTGTTTGCTGCTGACGCTTGCTAAATGGCGTGTTTAGCCAAGAATAATAAATACTCTTTGGCACGTCTAAACAGTCACATAGCATACGCACCGGATAATACAGCGAGTGATCCCTAATAAATGCGCACTTTACAGCTCTTGGCTTGCAAAGTACGCCGCGGCTTTTTTTAATATTTCGCGCTCCATTTCAGCGCGTTTGAGTTCTTTAGTAAGCCGCTTATTTTCGCGTTCAAGCTCTTGGTATGAATCTTTAGATTTTGGCTCTGTGGATGCAACAGGCGTGGTTTTATCTTTCATAGCAGTACTAACCCAGTTGTATAAAGTGTTTGCCTTAATGCCCAACTCCGCCGCTATCTGGCTAGTGGGCCGATCTGATGACTGTGCTAGTTTAACAGCTTCTCGTTTAAATTCCGATGTGTAATGTGTACCTTTTGGCATGTTTGTTCTCCGATAAGTAATTTGAGCTACTTGTCCGGGAAACTAGGGCAAGATCAATAATGGTTTGAGTTGGCTTGAAACATCGCCGTTAATTCAAATGTTGCCAGAAAATGATAAGCGTCCACCGTATCCACTATCATAGGATGAGCAAAAGATCCTATTCAAGGAGCTACCAGATCATTTATCAAGGATGTGTTTGTTTAAGGTAAATACTGGTACTAGAAAAGAAGAAGTGTGTGGATTACGCTGGGAATGGGAAGTTAAAATTCCTGAGCTAAGTACCTCAATATTTTTGCTTCCAGCATGTATAGTAAAAAATAGACAAGAAAGAGTGGTGATCTTAAATGATACAGCTCTTTCTGTAATTAACTCGGTTCGTGGTATGCATCCAGATTATGTGTTCACTTATAGACGCAAACAAGTGAAATCTATGAATAATACTGCATGGAAGAGGGTGCGAGATAAAGTTGGATTGAGCCATGTAAGGATACATGATCTAAAGCATACTTTCGGCAGGCGTCTAAGAGCTGCTGGCGTGCCACGAGAAACACGTAAAGTGTTACTAGGACATACTGATGGTGATATCACAACACATTATTCTGCGCCTGAGTTCAAGGAGTTAATTGATGCAGCAAATAAGGTATGTGAAATCAAGTCCAGCAAAACTCCGGCAATGACTTTAATCAGGAGTTTTAGGTATAAAACTAATTAAGAGTCTAAGTTGTTGATAAATAAGGTAAAATCTTGGTTATTTGGTGGCGCGCCCGGAAGGGCTCGAACCTCCGACCACTTGGTTCGAAGATTTATATCCTACCGTAGGGCCATTGATTTTATTAGTAGTAATTTTGGGTCGCCCATTGCAAATGTCAGGACTGAGCATAACGAAGCATAACTAGATCCGGCAAAAGTCCGGCAGCGATTTCGCCATTGATCGCTGTATAAAAAAACAGTATGATCGGCAAATCATTCATTGCAGAGGGGGGGTATAATGACCGCACCTGTTCTTCATCTTGATAGCAACTATATTGGTTTTTTAGATAGCATTAAAACTAAATTCAAGCGGGCACAAATACGCGCTGCTTTGTCTATAAACAAAGAACTGATACTTTTATACTGGACAATAGGCTCTGAATTAATAAGTAAACAACAGCAATTTAAATGGGGCACTCAATTCATAGAACAATTTTCACACGATATGCAACAAGCATTTCCAGAGATGCAAGGGTTTTCAGCTAGTAACCTTAAATGAATGCGCCGTTTTGCACAAGAATATCCTGATCCAACAATTGGGTCACAGCTTGTGACCCAATTGCCATGGGGACATATTTTGGTTCTAATGTTCAAAATTAAAAATTTACAACAAAGAGAGTGGTATACCGAAAAGATTATAGAAAATGGCTGGTCTAGGTCCGTTCTGGAAATGCAAATAGAAACAGATTTATATAGCAGGCAAGCAATAGCCCCCGCAAAAACAACTAACTTCGATAGAAACCTGTCAACTGAGCAGTCACAACGTGCAATTGAAATCCTTAAAGATCCATATAATTTTGATTTTCTAACGATCAGCGACAAAGCGCATGAACGAGATATAGAAAATGCTTTAATCCAGCATGTGCGCGACTTTTTGCTTGAATTAGGTCAAGGTTTTGCCTATGTTGGTTCGCAAGTACCGTTAAATATAGATGAACAAGAATTTTTTATAGATCTGCTCTTTTATCATTTAGAGTTACGTTGCTATTGCGTTATAGAATTGAAATCAACAAAATTTAAACCAGAGCATACAGGGCAGCTAGGTTTTTATTTAGCCGTTGTAGACGACCAATTGCGCAAACCAAGCGATAATAAAACTATTGGCATATTATTATGTAAAGCTAAAAGCAAAATAGTTGCTGAATATGCGTTACAAAGCTCTAATGCTCCTATTGGTATTTCAGAATATGAATTAACTAAAGCTATTCCTGAAAAGTTGCAAAATTGCTTACCTACTATAGAAGAGATTGAACAGGAACTTAATTCTGTGAATTTAACCGTGGAATATGAGGAATAATTAAATCATTATTTAAATTTGACGATTCGCCATTATTTATACCAGAGCATTTTAGAGCCATTAATTATAACTGTGAGAACTACCCTTGCTCGGGCAAAGCATTTGCTCAAGGTGCAAATTGCCAAGTGTATGCATATGAATTTTTAAGATATCATGGCTTAGAAGTCCCTAACTTTAGATCTAGCGAATTATGGGAAGATCAAAAATTTACTTGTGTATCTATGAACCTGAAGCCATTAGATTTGATATTGCTTAACAGTGCAGAGCAGGCATGGGGAGCACATGTTGTAATTTATCTAGGGCAACAACTAATACTTCATTTGTCAAAAGAAAATAAACTTCCCAAAGTAGAGTATTTGGGTGATTTACAAAAAAATCCAAAATATCGATGTTATTGGAGCAAAAACTGTGATTAGATCTGGCAACAGTCCGGCAAAAAACCAACAGGTTGAGAAGCCAGAATAAAAATCGCAAAAGTCCTGAAATTTTCAGCAAATGGCGCGCCCGGAAGGATTCGAACCTCCGGCCACTTGGTTCGAAGATTTATAGCCTACCGTACAGGCTTTGGTTTTATTAGTAGTAATTTGGGGGCGCCCATTGCAATTGTCACCGCTGGTCACAACGAAGCATAACCAGATCCGGCAAAAGTCCGGCAATCTGTTTCTGCGAATCAAGCTAATCAGTTTCGCTACAACGCGACAAGATCTTTGCTAAACGTCTTGGGTTTCTATAAAATGACTTCTTTTTCACTAGCATGTGATTAATCTATGAATATGGATATAGAAGACAACAGAGTTGAAGCGTTGTACTCTCTTGTACAGCAATTAATTTATAGTGCGCGTAGCAACATTGCACGGTCGATTAATACTGAAATGGTTACTGCTTATTGGCTGATAGGCAAAGCTATTATTGAAGAAGAACAGCACGGCGCAGATCGAGCCAAGTATGGTTCCAATCTTATTAGCGCGCTAGCAAAAAGGCTATCCAACGATTTTGGTAATGGTTTTGGTCTTACAACACTCAAATATATACGAATTTTTTATATGACCTATTCCGGCAGAGATACAATGCCAGCTAGATCTACAATTCGTCACTCAGTGTGTGACGATTTTGCTAACTCACCAATAATCCCAAAATTCAATCCAGATTTATCTTGGAGCCACTATAGAATATTATGCAAAGTCCAGAATAATGACGCTAGATCCTTCTATGAGATTGAAGCTGCTGATAATCGATGGTCGGCCAGAGAACTTGAGAGGCAAATTGTTAGCATGCTTT
>DALYEH010000130.1:0-1647 GCA_031972715.1 Gammaproteobacteria bacterium
CTGGCATAGTTACAAATGCTGGTACTACTACTGTGACTGCAGCTTTTACACCTGCTAGTACTTCAAGTAACAGCGGCACGATGAACATTAATAGTGGCGGTAGTTTTACAGTGCCCAGTAGTTTTACCAGCAGTAGCGGTACTATAGCTGTTGCGAGTGGTGCGGCGTTAAATGTAGACAATACGCTATCTGGCATAGTTACAAATGCTGGTACTACTACTGTGACTGCAGCTTTTACACCTGCAAGTACTTCAAGTAACAGCGGCACTATGAACATTAATAGTGGCGGTAGCTTCGCGCAAACAGGAACATATACTAACACTGGTACAACCAATGTAAATACGAATACGCCATTTGCGAGTGCTGTTACAGGCGGTAGCGGCTCGATTCTAAATATTGGTAATACAACAGGCGTTACCTTTGCAACCAGCTTTACTCTGGCAAATTTTGCAACAATTAATCTCGTAACTTCCGGAACAAATTTTACAACTAATAATGCTGTGTCAGGCTTAAGCAACAGCTTTAATGTTGCTGCTAACACCACAGCCACAATAGGAGCTAGTTTCGCTGGCTCTGGTGTTGGTGTGAATAATGGCAGTTTGACAATAGGTTCGGCATTTGGTTTAGCCAATCTTACAAATAATTCGGGGGCGACTCTAACCTTTGCTACAGGCGCAAATAATACAACACCAATTACTAATAGTGCTGGTGGCATCTTCAATGTCAGTGGCAACTCTGCAAATACTGCAACTATCACTAATAGTGGCACTATGACTGTATCTGCAGCGCTCTCTAGTGGCACTATCATCAATACCAGCGGCGGCGTGCTAACTTTTAATGGCGCGAATAATGCGGACAATGTAATTAATCAAAGTGGCGGCATATTTAATATAACTGGTGCCTCTACAAATATCGCAGCAATCGACAATAGCGGCACTATGACAATTTCAGCAAATTTGTCAGGCAGTGCTACGATTACTAATCTTAGTGGCGGGACATTAGCCATACAAAATAGTATTACTATCATCAATTCCTTAATCAATAATAGCAATGCTGTAGTGAATGTCACAGGCAATAATAACATAGGTACGGTAACGAATCATGGCACAATTAATTTATCTATCAGCAGTCCTATGCAATATGACTCATTAATCTCTAGTGGTGTTATAGATCTTAGCAATAGCACACTGAATGTCACTTCTAGTTATTTCTCGAACGATCCTGGAGATACACATACTTGGACAATTTTAACTGGCAGCTCGTTAATTACAACAGGTGCAACGATTAATATACCGGCAACGGTGGGTTTAAATATGTGGTCTAGAACTATTACTGGTACTGCACTACAAATCACCTATTTGCGAAACACTGAACTTATTGTACCACCTGGCGTTGCTGGAAGTATTGCAGAGGTGTTAGGAGAAATGAGTATGGATATAACCAACCCAGGTCAGCAAGAATTAATTGATATAGTAAACAATGTTACACCTGAGGATGCATACGTAAATATGCTCAATAGTATGGTGCCAAATTATAATGGTCAACAAGCTACTCAGCGTCTACAAAACAATGTTTTATCGCAATTAACACGCCGCGTTATCAGCAGAAAAGCAAATGTAGATAAAAAGTTGAACTTACTCGGATTTG
>DALYEH010000130.1:1657-4520 GCA_031972715.1 Gammaproteobacteria bacterium
TTAAATTCTGATACATCATTGTGGGTCGCAAGCGTAGGAAACTTATCTCGCCAAATGATCAATTCAGAAAATGGGGGTTATAGAGCAAGGGGCGTGGGTACTTTGTTTGGTGTCGATCATTTAACAAATAACAACGAAATATTTGGCGTTGGTGTTAGTGTCTTTAATAATAATGTTGAGCAATCAGCCAACTCTAAATATATCACTCGTGTTCTGACTGTAAATTTTATGGCATATGGTACTGGCACCTACACAAAAGGTACTTTTGTTGAGTGGCTATTAGCAGCTGGCTTGAATAAAAATCAGAGTAGACGCCCATTTGGTGTGGTTGGTGCGGATCTAAGTGCTAGTGGCAGTTACAGAAGTTCACAATATGTAGGCAGAGTTAATTTCGGGAGTAATTATGAGTTCGGCAGCAATTATACGCTTTCACAACTTAATCAAGCACAATATATGCTTATGCACCAAGACGCTTATAGCGAAGATTATTCACTTGCTGCTTTAAATATTTCTAGTAAAACTAATAGCAGTCTTGCGACTCTTGGTACAGGTTTCAGGTTGATGAGAAATACAAATGATCCATGGTTATATGGTGCATGCTCTGTGCGTGGGTTAATTTCTTACGATGTACTTAGTCCTAGTCAAGCAATTACTGCCAGTTTTGTGGTGGGTAGTAATGATTTTGTTATAACCAGCTCACCATCTAGATTAGCCTTAAATTTTGGTGCCGACTATGGCCTTAAGATCTTCAGAAAACTACAGCTGCAATTAACTGCTAATTGTGAGTTACGTAGCAAATATTATGATGTGATGGGTACGTTACAGTTACTTTATATTTTGTAACTTATATTTAATTATGCCTGCCCTCAAAATAGCCAAATATGCATTGATGTGTACATAGTAATTTGTGCCCCTAAAGGCCTATAATGACAGATATAAAACTAGGTATAGCGGCAAAAAGATTGGTAAAGTGAAACATGAGGAAGACGACTAAACAAGAAAGCGCAGATGATAGCAGTTTTGTGGCCAAACGAGTTAAAGAGGTAGGGATTATAGCCTTTGCTGCGCTGGGTGTATTTTTTTTAGTAGCTTTAATGAGCTATAGTGCCACTGATGGTGGTTGGTCAACAGCCACGAGTATTACTGAGCGCAGTAATGCAGCAGGATTGGTGGGAGCTTTTATTGCTGATTGGATGCTAGCCTTTTTTGGCTACTTAGCGTATTTGTTGCCTGGCATTACATTATTGATTGGTTATTTATTGTATAAGAGTACTGCGTTTAAGAAGCACGCTACCATTATATGGTATTTTAATATTGTTGGCTTATTGTTTGCTGTGAGCGGTGCGTGTGCATTAGTTGATTTAAGTTTTGGAGCTAGTGCCACAAGTAAATTACCAGGGCCAAGCGGCGGGATAATTGGTAATGTACTAACAACATGGTTGGTCGGCAAATTTAGCACAACAGGTTCTGTGTTGATCTGTATGAGTATGTTTATGATAGGCATAACGATTGGCACCGGTGCGTCATGGATCCATCTAATGGAATTCTTAGGTAGGGCGGTCATACAAAGTCTGGGTAGCGTAAAGTCACTGTTTAGCAAAATTAAATTGCGTACCAAAAAAGAGCCTGTTACTTTCATTAAATCTGAATCTAGGCAAATAGAGCCACGGATGTCAGATGCGCCGCAATTAGTGCAAAGAAGTGCTGTAAGTAAAAGCAAAATTGAGATAGTGAGTCCACAGCTAGCTCCTAAAGCAGCAATTAAGAAGAATCCTAGTGTAAAAAAAATTAGTAATGGAAAATTGCCAGATCTGGAGTTATTAGAACCAGCGCCACCCAGCGATCCTAAAAAGCATTATTCCAAAGCTGTATTAGAAAGTTTATCGCGTGAAGTTGAAGAGCATTTATTAGATTTTGGTGCAGAGGTCAAAGTGGTGGCGGTTTGAAAGTAAGTAAGATCAGCGGGTTAGCCAAGGATTTAGCGCGCTCTTTATCTGTAACATCAGTACGGGTAGTGGAAGTGATCCCTGGCAAGGCAGTGGTTGGTTTAGAAATTCCTAATAAATATCGTGAGATCGTAAAACTGCGCGATGTGTTAGAAGCACCGCAATACCAAGATCGTGAAGGAATTTTAAATATTGCTTTGGGCAAAGATATATCTGGAGAGCCTGTAGTTGTAAGTTTGGACCGTATGCCGCATTTGTTGGTAGCAGGCACCACCGGTTCAGGTAAATCAGTGGGGGTAAACGTAATGTTGCTGAGCTTATTATACAAAGCAACACCTGCAGATTTACGTTTAATTTTAATTGATCCAAAAATGCTAGAACTTTCTATTTACGATGGGATCGCACATTTGCTCACTCCAGTAGTGACTGACATGAATGATGCTGCCAATGCATTGCGCTGGTGTGTGGGCGAAATGGAGCGTCGTTATCAATTAATGGCTGCAGTTGGTGTGCGCAATTTAGCTGGATTCAATTCCAAAGTGCTGCAAGCGCAGGTAGACGGTAAACCTATCTTAGATCCATTGTGGGATGCCAATGCTGGTGGTGTTGCTGCGCCTCTAGAGAAATTACCTTTTGTAGTGGTGATTATTGACGAGTTTGCAGACATGATGATGGTGGTTGGCAAAAAAGTTGAAGAATTGATTGCGCGTATAGCGCAAAAGGCTAGAGCAGCTGGGATCCATATGATTTTAGCTACTCAGCGCCCTTCAGTGGATGTAATTACTGGCTTAATCAAAGCCAATGTGCCTACTAGAATAGCCTTTCAGGTTTCATCACGTATTGATTCACGGACTATTTTGGACCAACAGGGTGCAGAGCAACTCTTAGGACATGGTGATATGCTGTACCTAGCGCCT
>DALYEH010000131.1:0-395 GCA_031972715.1 Gammaproteobacteria bacterium
AGATACCCAATAGCTAGTATCACGATCGGTGTCCCTTACATCCCCTGCATGAATGCAGGCGTCTTCGGGACCTGAGGATAAAGATCTATTACTATGTATACATAATAATTTACAGAATGTCAGAAGTAGTATTTAGATAGCTGCTAGTCTATAATAAGTCCAAATATTTAGATTGACATACTACATAATGGATAATTACATAACCATAGTTTCCCTATTGCCACCGTTAGTGGTGTTATTTCTTGGTTATATAACTCACCGAATAATGCTGTCATTATTGGCTGGTATATTCTTAGCTTCCATATTAGCTAGTAATTTTGACTTCCTTGCGTCGATTAACACCATACTAATCACAATCTGGAAAAACCTAGAACTACAGAGTTTTTTCTCTACAG
>DALYEH010000131.1:405-4496 GCA_031972715.1 Gammaproteobacteria bacterium
ATCTGTATATTTTTGCTAGTGCTAGGCGTTTTTATCACTATGCTACAAGTGTCTGGAGGCGCGTATGCATATAGTATTTTTGCCAAACGCAAAGTACGCAGTCGTAAAAGTGCGGAAACTGCGTCTTTAGTCTTATCTAGTGGCTTGTTTGTCGACGATTACCTAAGCTGTTTAACAACAGGCGCGGTAATGTATCCGCTTACAGATACACAAAAGATCCCGCGTGCCAAGCTTGCATTCCTGGTAGATTCTATGTCTGGGTCTCTAGCAATTTTGTGCCCATTTTCGAGTTGGGTGGCCGCAATTGTAGGTTTTTTACGCGAAAACGGCATAAGCGAGACAATCTCTAAACATACTTTGATCGTGGCCAATCCATTTACCACTTTTCTAAACATCATCCCATTTTTATTTTATTCTTTTATTTTAATTGCCAGCATGTGGTTTATTGTTCGCACGCGTGTGAGTTTTGGCATGATGAAGAAATTTGAAGATATAGCTAAGGAAACCGGTAATTTATTTGGCGGTGTTAAACATGCACCAGATAAAGACAAAAAAATTGAACATAATCCTGCGCATACTACATTATTGGAGTTTTTTTTCCCGATCCTGGTCCTGTTATGCTGCGTACTTGGCGGTATTTTATACTCTGGGCATTGGCACCTCTTGGGTGGGCATAATTCTTTAATCGACTCGTTTAGAGATGCCTCTGCAGCATCTGGTTTATTTGTAGGCGGTAATTTAACTTTAATAATTTGTACTGTATTTTTTATGCTACGCAAAAGAATTACTCCGCAACAAATGCCAAGTGTATATTGGGAAGGCATTAAATTAATGTGGTCTGCTGCAGCGGTACTAATCTTAGCCTGGACCTTTGGCGATTTACTGCGCAATCATCTGCATACTGGAGAATACCTAGCCAATTTAATGCTAAATTCTGTAAATATTACAGCCTTGCCAACCATAATCTTTTTTGCTGGCTGCTTGATAGCCTTTACTATTGGTAGTGCATGGGGAACAGCGGCCATGATGTTCCCTATAGTCATACCATTAGTGCTATCTATGATTCATGCCCCAGAGCAACCACATTTAGCGCAGATCCCTATTTTATTCCCAATATTAGGCGCATTACTCTCCGGATGTGTAGCTGGTAATCATATTTCTCCTATAGCCGACACTACAATTATGTCCTCGCTCAGTACCCATACAAGACTTAAAGATCACGTGCATACACAAATACAATATGCTTTGCCGGGGATTATTATTACTGGCTTTGCGTTTAGTTTAAGTGGGATTTTGATAAATTATGGCATGCTAATAGCAGTGCTAGTACCTATAGTGCTGGCAGCCACCTTAAACATGGCTACGTTGTGGTTTTTAAGTAAGAGAGCAAAAGCACGCCGCTTCAGCTGAAGCCGTACAGCGCGCAATATGCTATATTTTAAGTAGAAAACAAACAACGTGGATAGGCATGACTCGCAAGTTAGTGCAAAAACAAACTATTGGCTGGCGTGAATGGGTCTCTTTCCCAGATCTTGGTGTAGATCAAATCAAAGCTAAAATCGATACCGGCGCTAGATCGTCGGCCTTACATGCCTTTGATATACAATGCTACAAAACAAAAACTGGCATCTTACGTGCAAAATTTATACTGCACCCCCTACAAAGAAACAATAAGTATTGTATTCCATGCCACGCTGATGTTATAGATCAGCGGTATGTAAAAAGTTCTAGCGGACAAAAAGAACTCCGTACTACTATCTTAACCAACTTACAAATGGGTGAACGTGTCTGGCCTATTGAAATTACACTAACAAACAGAGATAGTATGGGTTTTAGATTATTAATAGGACGAACCGCATTGCGTAAGAAATTCTTGGTGGATCCGCAACGCTCCTACTTATCTGGTAATTAATTTATGAATATAGCAATACTCTCTAGGGTACCCGATTTGTACTCTACCCGTCGTTTATTGGAAGCTGCACAGCAACGTGGCCACTATGCACGTATTATAAATACGCTCCGTTGTTACATGAATATCACCTCTAAGAACCCTGAGGTGCATTATGGCGGCAAAAAACTAGAATCCTTTGATGCGGTTATACCGCGTATAGGCGCCTCTGTAACCTTTTACGGCACAGCAGTTGTACGTCAATTTGAAATGATGGGCGTATTTACTTTAAATGAATCAGTGGCCATTTCACGCTCCCGCGATAAACTGCGCTCTATGCAATTATTAGCGCGCAAAGGGGTGGGCATGCCTATTACAGGCTTTTCACGCTCTCCGGACGATGTACGCGATTTAATCAATATCGCCAGTGGCGCGCCTCTGGTCATAAAGTTATTAGAAGGCACTCAAGGTATTGGCGTAGTCCTTGCGGAAACTACCCCTGCTGCAGAAAGCGTGATTGAGGCTTTTATGGGTCTCAAGGCCAACATTATGGTGCAGGAATATATCAAAGAAGCATCGGGCGAAGATATACGTTGTTTTGTAATCGGCGATAAAGTAGTAGCAGCCATGAAACGCATTGCCAAACCAGGTGAATTTAGATCTAATTTACATAGAGGCGGTAAAGCAGAATTAATCAAAATCACTCCAGAAGAGCGCAAGACAGCGATTCGTGCAGCTAGAATTGTTGGTTTAAACGTAGCTGGGGTAGATATATTAAGATCCTCCCGTGGTCCTTTGGTATTAGAAGTCAATTCGTCGCCAGGTTTATGCGGCATAGAAAATGCTACAGGCGAAGATATCGCTGGCATGATCATTGAATTTATAGAAAAAAACGCTGTACCTTTTAAAAATAAAACTAAAGGTAAAGGCTAAATAAGCAATCGATGACACCTTGCATACAGCATAGTGTCATCGAGTAAGGGCCACTATTCGACAGTCAATGCATCTTTATGTGCAACAACCTCATCGGGCGTAGAAGAAACTATTGATGCAGACTCGGCAAATCCTCCTTGAATAAGTTTATCTATATCCAAACCTCTCTTGGGCACGAACCTTAATGGCGGATGTACTGGGACATTCGATGGAGTATCTTCTTGCGTACTTGCCGGTGTACTTGCTGGCGTATTCGGGGGCGCTTCCCAACCTAAAGGATCTGGGCTTTGTGCCCTAGATGTATTTCTGGACGTTTCTGTAGAGCTTACTTGACTAGGGATCTGGAAACTCACCCTTGAGCCTATATATGAGAACGGAGTGCTGTTCATAGATCCTGGCGTATAAATTGGAGACGATGAACGAAAATCGCGCGAGCCTAATGGAGGACTCATAGCACTATCTGCATGTTGAACTGCGGGATCAGAACTTGCAAAAGTATTATTCTTACGCCAAGCACTTCCAGAGCCCAAACTACCCTGCTGTAACCCTGTAGAAGATGATATTGTTTGCGTAGAAAGAACCATCATCCCATCATCACTAGCCTTCGAAGTACAACCGCTAAAAATCATACAAGCGCTTGCTAGCTTTGCTGTACTTGTAACCCTGCCTTTAGTTTTTGTAGTTGTTTCCTCAGGGATGGAATTCAAGCGGCCTGCAGGATGAATGACTTTTTTTGATCTTAAGAATTTTACAATCTCACTCTCACTTGCATTCCTAGGATCAAGATCTTCATTAGGTTCTCGTAATAATTCTAAAACTGTTTTAGCATCATATAGCACTTGCTTCAAATGATCATTTTTTTCATTAAATGTATATCCATCTAAATCCCATAATTCTTCTAACAATTTCTTGTCAGATGTAAGAGCAGCAAAAGCCAGCAGCGAGCAAGTAACAATTTTATCTTCCTGATACCAGAATGTAAACTTTGTCCCTTTTACCCTATCAATATTTGTTTGGAACCAGCTTGGTGCTTCTTTATAAATTTCTCTATATCTGTCGTGCAGAGGTTTTATAGAATTCACAGCATTATTCTCAAATGCTATATCTAGCAGAGATTTTCCATTATCATCTAATATTTTAAAATCTACGCTATAATTTCTTGACAACATATCAAAAAAATGACTATGCACTCCGGCTGCCGCGGCAGCAACTAGGACTGGCTTAAAATCAGTATTAATCGTTAACTGTTTATTGGTTGGAAACAACTCTC
>DALYEH010000132.1:0-4433 GCA_031972715.1 Gammaproteobacteria bacterium
ACAAGCGTTAACAATGCTGAACACGCAGTATAAATCTGCAGAATTTAAGAGGTGATAAAATGTCAGGATTTCGTCCTAGAAGAAAGAAATTTCGTGCTTCTAGTCAAGAAGTAAGTATTGATTATAAAGATTTAAATGGCCTTAAGGGCTATGTAACCGAAAGTGGAAAAATGGTGCCTAGCCGTATTACTGGCGCTAGTGCAAAATTTCAACGCCAACTGTCAGC
Organism: Gammaproteobacteria bacterium; assembly: GCA_031972715.1. Taxonomy (GTDB): domain Bacteria; phylum Pseudomonadota; class Gammaproteobacteria; order UBA6186; family Azoamicaceae; genus JAGVLG01. The sequence continues at coordinate 227 of DALYEH010000132.1, forward strand.
GGCAATCAAGCGCGCTCGCTATTTGGCCTTGTTACCATATTGTGATCAACACTAAAGTTTAAGTGAGAGATGTCATGAACGTAATATTATTAGACAAAATTCATAAATTAGGTGAGTTGGGGCAGCAGGTTAAAGTCAAACCTGGATATGGCCGCAACTACTTAATTCCCCATGGTAAAGCCGTCCCAGCTACTAAAGCTAATATTCAGCAATTTGAAGTACAGCGTGCTGAGTTAGAGGCTGAATTAGCGAAGAAGACTGCTGCTGCTAGACAACGCGCTGCACAATTAGAAGCTTTGCAGATCACAATACCAATGTTGGTTAGTGAAGATGGCAAGCTTTATGGTTCCGTAGGGGCTGTTGAAATTGTAGATGCGATTACAGCACAAAATGTAGAAGCACATAAGCTGGAAGTGCAATTACCAAACGGACCTTTCCGCGAAATTGGCGAATACGAAGTTGAGCTGCATTTACATCACGGTGAAGTGATTGCTAAAGTAAAACTATCGGTCGTAGCGCAATAGTACTGTTGCTACAACTTTGCTATGCTGGGTATTGTTATCCAGCATAGTTCCGGCCTAGTGCCCATCGTAGAGCCAAACGTAGTAAAAGCGTCAAAGGAATGTAGCTATGCAAAGCATAGAGAACATAAAACCCTCACTCAAAGTGCCGCCTCATTCTATAGAGGCTGAACAGGCTGTATTGGGCGGCCTGATGCTAGATAATAGCGCATGGGAACAAATCGCTGATCGCATTTCTGAACAAGATTTCTACAGGTCTGATCATAGACTGATTTTTAGGACTATCGCTGCTTTAGCTGTGCAGGATAAGCCGGTAGATTTGATCACCATTTCTGAACGCCTAGAAGCACAAAATGAATTAAATGATGTAGGTGGCTTAGGCTATTTAGGACAAATCGCCAAAAACACACCTAGTGCTGCAAATATTGCAGCTTACGCTGATATTGTGAAAGAGCGCGCTATATTACGTCAGCTGATTGAGGTTGGTGGAGAGATTTCAGGTTCTGGCTTTGAACCTAAAGGTAGAGTAGCCGCGGAATTAGTTGATGAGGCAGAGCGTAAAGTTTTTGCAATTGCCGAACGTGGGCAAACAAAGTCACAATCCGGACCATTATCAATAGCCGAGGTTTTAGGTAAAACTGTAGATAGAATTGAAAAACTATTTGAGTCTGATTCACCTATCACCGGTATGTCTACCGGTTTTACCGATTTTGATAAGCTAACTTCAGGTTTGCAAGATTCGGATCTTATAATTGTTGCTGGTCGCCCGTCTATGGGTAAAACTACTTTTGCCATGAATATGGCAGAATATGTTGGCATGAAGTGCGAAAAGCCAGTCTTAATTTTCAGTATGGAAATGCCTGCAGAGCAGCTAGCGATGCGTATGTTATCCTCTTTGGGTCGCATCGAAATGCAAAGGATCCGTAGTGGTCAACTAGATGATGGCGACTGGCCTCGGCTATCTTCAGCCATAGCCATGATGTCTGAAAAGAAAATTTTTATAGACGATACAGGTGCTTTGGGCCCAGGAGACGTGCGCGCACGTGCGCGGCGTATAGTGCGGGAACATGGAGATTTAGGTTTAATAGTTATTGACTATTTACAGCTTATGCGTGTACCCGGTAACAGTGAACATCGCGCTGCAGAAATTTCCGAAATCTCACGATCCTTGAAGGCTTTAGCCCGTGAATTAAATGTGCCAATAGTGGCACTATCCCAGCTAAATCGAAGCTTAGAGCAGCGTACTGACCGTCGCCCTATGATGTCAGATTTACGTGAGTCAGGCGCATTAGAGCAGGATGCTGACTTAATTGTATTCATTTATCGTGATGAAGTTTACAATAAAGATACTGCAGCTAAGGGGTCTGCTGAGATTATAATAGCTAAGCAACGTAATGGTCCTATAGGAACTGTGCGTTTGACCTTCTTAGGACATTACTCACGTTTTGAAAATTTTGCTAATCGCCAAATGCATGGGGCTGAAGAAGATCATAATGCGTTTGAAACAATAGGTTAGGTATGCGCGATTTGGCTTTTAATCATCCTGCCTGGGTAGAAATTAATCTAGCGCAATTCAAAGAAAATCTGCGTTTAGTCAAAGCTTTTTTACAACCAGGTACAAAAATTTGCTTGCCAGTAAAAGCGAATGCGTATGGGCATGGGCTAATCAACATTGCACGTGCAGCTTGCGAAGAAGGTATAGATTATTTGGGCGTCGCATGTTTGCAAGAGGGCGTTTTACTGCGGCAAGCAAATATTAAAATCCCAATTTTAGTATTTGGTGCCATTCATCTAGAGCAAATTCCTGATTTTATTAAATATGATTTAGAATTTACAATTGCTTCCCTATATAAAGCGCGTATGGTAGCAGAAGCATGCCAAGAATTTAATAAAAGAGTTAGAGTACATTTGGAGATAGACACTGGTATGCAGCGCACTGGTGTACGCACAGAAACTGCGCCAAGTGTTTTAGAATTCATGCGCAATGCAGGATGTTTTGATCTATGTGGAGTCTATTCACATTTGGCGACTGCTGATGATCCAGAACACCCGTTTTCAAGTAAACAGACGGAAGATTTTTTACAATTTATTAATGCTTATGGTTTAGCTGAAGATCCTAATATCATCTGTCATCTTGCCAATTCAGCTGGTGTGACAATATTACCCTCTGCGCATCTAGATATGGTGCGTCCTGGAGGGTTAGTATTTGGATGTTTGCCTTTCGAACGCAATAAAATGCCGGAGTCTTTACGTTCTATAAAAGCCTGTATGGAAATTAAAGCGCAAGTAGCATATTACAAAAATGTACCAGCAGGCACTGGTATAAGTTATAGTCACACCTACCTAACCACACAAAAAAGTAATATTTTGACTGTACCTGTTGGTTACGGTGATGGTTTGCGCCGTTGTTTATCTAATAAAGGCACAGTCCTACATAATGGCAAGCGATATCCAATAATAGGCAATATTTGCATGGATCAATTTATGATAGATTGCGGTGCTGATCCTGGATATGTCGGGGATATAGTGACAATAATAGGTAAACAGCAAAACGAAGAAATTTCTATCGAAGAAATGAGCAAAATCTGCAATACCCACCCTTATGAAATCTTATGTGGCTTTAATGACCGCCTGCCTAGATTGTATAAATATACACTAGAGTAAATATCAGCGTCTCTGGCAGAAATTTAGCATAATATGTGTGCTAATCTGCATATATAAGGATAATAGGGCCACCATATGCTATTTACTGATCAGGTGTTACAACAGAAAATTTTAGAAAACATGCACGATGCTGTGCTGCTTCTAGATCATGATTATAACATTTTAGATACTAATCATGTGGCCAATCAGTGGTATGGATATACAGCTCAGGAATTTAAAACTCTAAATTTGAGAGATATCCGTACACCGCTAGAGAGAACAAAAATTAGTTCCCAGATGTCGTCAGTTGATGCTAATCACGGTAGCGTTTGGGAAACTGAGCATATGCGCAAGGATGGATCTACATTTAAAGTGGAAGTGAGCTCAATTCCTATAGAAATTGGCAATGAAAAGCGTTTTTATCATGTAGTGCGTGATATTTCAACACGTAGCCTTAAAAATACTATGCTCGATACACAGCATATTGAAGCATTAGCGTATTTGTCTAAGCATGATCCTATTACAAGTTTATCTAATCGCGCGTTTTTTGAAAATAGTATAGAAGAAGAAATTCTGCTTGCTAAACTACATGCATACAGATTTGCCGTAATTTATATAGACATCGAGAATTTTGTTATTGTCAATGAGGCTTTGGGGCCAGCAGTAGGGGATGAAGTCTTGCGAGTGATTGCAGAAAGGCTAAAAAAGTTAGAGCTAAGATCAGAACATTTAGCTCGTTTTGGCCCCCAATTTGCTCTACTTTTGTCGCCATTTGAGAAATTAGACGATATCGCTTTATTTGTTAAAAAGATTAACCAAACTGTGGCTATTGATATTACACTACAAGATCAAATCTTAGGTTTATTATTTAATTACGGAGTGGCTGTATATCCTGAAGATGGTATACATGTAGTTGATTTGTTGCGTAGCGCCACTGTAGCACTAAACAGCGCCAAAGAAATTGGTGGTGGCGCGATACAGTTTTGCGATATGGAGCTAAGTTTACGCGCAAAAAAACGTATAAAGTTGGAGAACGATTTACG
>DALYEH010000133.1:0-4395 GCA_031972715.1 Gammaproteobacteria bacterium
AGATATACCATTATCATTAAACACTAAAACTCCGCCGCCTAGTGTAGAAATACGAGGCGAGGTTTACCTCCTCAAATCTAGGTTTGCGCAGTTAAATTCCTTATCCGAGCAAGAGGGTGGCAAGCTATTTGCTAACCCACGTAATGCTGCCGCTGGTAGCTTAAGACAATTAGATCCTAATATTACTTATAAACGCGGCTTAAGTTTTTTTGCATACAACTTACCTGAACAAAAATCTGGCACACATTTACAGGCTCTGCAGCAGTTAACAAGCTGGGGATTTAAGGTTTGCTCTGAAATCAAGGCTGTAAAAGGTTTAGAGGGTTGCCATAAGTATTATGATCAATTGGCTTTGAAGCGTAATACTTTGCCTTATGAAATAGATGGCATAGTATTTAAAGTTAATGCTCTAGAATTGCAAGAAAAATTAGGTTATATTTCTAGATCTCCGCGCTGGGCAATAGCCTATAAATTTCCCGCACAAGAAGAAACCACGGAATTATTAGATGTTGAGTTTCAAGTAGGACGCACTGGTATATTAACCCCAGTGGCACGTCTAAAACCAGTTTTTGTTGGCGGTGTTACTGTCAGTAACGCTACCCTGCATAACATGGATGAAATAGCGCGAAAAGATGTACGAATAGGCGATATAGTCATTGTGCGTCGTGCTGGTGATGTAATTCCAGAAGTTGCTGCGGTCGTACTTGCACGCCGTCCACAGAGTGCAAAAATTATTCACGCGCCTACTCATTGCCCAGTATGTGGCGCAGTAGCCACAAGAATAGAAGGCGAAGCAGCCATACGTTGTATGGGAGAAATTTCTTGCCCAGCCCAGATCAAAGAGGCCATAGCCCACTTCGCCTCTCGACGTGCTATGGATATAGATGGCCTAGGTGATAAAATTGTGGAGCAGTTGGTTAGTGCTAAGCTAATTAAAACTGTGGCCGACTTATATGCTTTAACTAGGTATCAATTACTTTCTCTGGAACGCATGGGCGAGAAATCAGCAAGTAATATATTAGCAGCACTTGAGGCGAGCAAAAAAACAACCTTTGAGCGTTTTTTATATGCTCTTGGGATCCGCGAGGTAGGTGCAACCACGGCAAGATCATTAGCTTTAGAGTTCAAACAACTTGATGCGCTTATTAAAGCAAATAAAGATAGATTAATGCAGGTGAAAGACATTGGTCCAGTTATGGCTGAAAATATCTTTCTATTTTTTGCCCAAGAACATAACCTTCAAGTTATTAACAGATTACTTGATAGTGGAGTACATTGGCCGCAAGCACACGCAGCTGCAGAGCACTTACCGTTAAAAGAGCAGGTATTTGTTTTAACGGGCACAATGCAGGAGTTATCGCGTGATGCAGCGCGTGATAAGTTGCAACAATTAGGCGCAACGGTGACTTTTTATTCATCTCTAATACTTGTTTAAAGCAGACATTATAGAAATCTCCACTGCGATGTACTTGTGCCTGACAAACAGATAAAATAGCGCTCACAAAATTATCTAGACTGTTTGCACGTAAGTCTGCAGCTTTAATGCGTGTGCCAAGGTCAAAACAATAATCGTGGTTGGCGGCTACATCTGAGCTGATTGTATATAAACCAGCAGCCATAGTTTCAATTATATCCACAGCGTAAGTTGTTGGACGTGTACTTGGCTTTACAAATATTGTGTAATCACGTAGAGCTTCTATACGTTGCGGCAAAGTTTGTGGAGGATATAAGCGGATATTCTTACTGTTTTCTAATTTGTGTTTTAGAGCCGGATCTTGTATAGGTGCAAAAATTCCCAAAACTACATTATTGAAATTATCAGTTATATCATTAAAAGAGTCTAAGATAATATCTAAGCCATCATTGACATCTGTTAGATATGCTATATGCGGAGTAGTACTCTTGATCCTCAAAAACTCTTTACCATTCGGGTATAAATTTTCATATTGGGGTGCAATCGCATAAGGCACTGTTGCAAGTTGAGTTCTGGGAATGTCAAAAGCCTCGTAAAAACTAATGCGTTGCCAATCAGATACACACACTACGCTGTTAATCTGTTTTATAGTTTCATAAGATTTTAATCCAGAATTTGCAGGATCTTCTGCTGCAAAATTAGTCCATAAAAAGATTTTAGCATCAGAGGATAGAAACTGCTTTATACCTACAACAAATTCTGCAGTAGTATTTTTGAAGATCAGAGCATCATAATCTTTTTCTGCCAAAGCAGGATCTAAGCTCAAAGAGCGATCTTTAATTTCAATCTTTCGGCAGCGCACTTTATGTAGATCTTGATTAGGGCTTGTGCTAAATACTGTTACAGAGTGGCCAGATTTTGCTAGTTGGATTGCTGTAAAGCATACTGCTGCAGTTGCGACATTGTCTGGATTTTCTATTGTTGCGGTAAAATCGCAGGGAGAATAATAAATAAAGCCGATTTTCACTTTTAGATACACTTTGGTTGGTTTGTATCTACTTAATATATTTGCTAAAATTTTTCATTGCAAATAAATTACCTAAGAGGCATATAATGACAGCAACGCTTCGTGTAATGAATCTTACTAAAAAATTCGGTAACTTTACCGCGGTAGATAATATTTCCTTTTCTGCTGTTAAAGGTGAGGTGGTTGGTTTTTTAGGTCCCAATGGTGCTGGCAAAACTACGACCATGAAGATGCTTACTGGATTTTTGGTGCCGACTGCAGGAACCGCATTTATAGGCGGTTATGATATATTGGAGCAACCATTACAAGCTAAACATATGTTTGGCTATCTACCGGAAGGTGCGCCACTCTATCCGGATATGAGCGTTAAGCAATTTTTAAAATTTATAGCAGAAGTACGTGGACTGAAAGGCCCAATCGTAGAAGAACGCATAAACAAGGTAGTAAACCAAGTCAATTTACAGTCAGTTTTATTTCAGCGTATTGAAACCCTATCTAAAGGATTCAAGCGGAGGGTAGGCTTAGCACAAGCTTTGTTACATGATCCAAGCGTATTAATTTTGGATGAGCCTACAGACGGTCTAGACCCAAATCAAAAACGTGAGATGCGTAAATTGATAGGTACGCTAGCACAAGAAAAAGTTATTATTCTGTCTACGCACATTTTAGAGGAAGTAGAAGCAGTTTGTGATAGAGTTATTGTTGTAGCAAGTGGTGCTATAATTCTGGATAGTACTCCAGAAGATCTAGTGCGAGAAACGCCGCAGAAAAGTGCCATCACTGCTTTGGAAGAAGTTTTTCTTAAAATCACAACAGAATACCAAGCTGTTAGTTAAGGACACATATGCGCAATATATGGATTTTATGTAAACGCGAGTTGTTATCCTATTTTTGTACGCCTATCGCGTACGTGTTTATAGTTGTCTTTCTACTTATAAGCGCGCTAGCTACGTTTTATATTGGCAATTTTTTTGCCCGAGGCCAGGCAGACTTGGTGCCATTTTTCAGTTTTCATCCCTGGTTATATATGTTGTTTGTACCAGCTATCAGCATGCGTTTGTGGGCTGAAGAGCGTAAGACAGGCACTATAGAATTACTTTTTACTTTGCCAATTACCACTTGGGAGGCAATCTGTGGTAAATATTTAGCTGCCTTTATATTTACAGCTCTAGCCTTATTCCTAACGTTCCCATTATGGATTGCTGTGAATTACTTAGGTAACCCAGACAACGGGGTAATATTTGCGAGTTATTTAGGTAGTCTATTTATGGCGGGTGGTTTTTTGGCTTTAGGTGCTACTATGTCAGCCTTAACAAAGAATCAGGTTATAGCTTTTATACTATCTTTAGTGGCCTGCTTAGTTATAAATTTAATAGGGTTTCCAATTTTTATAGATCATGTACAGGGTATACTGCCTAGCGTGGTGGTAGAGACTATTAAATCTTTTAGTTTTTTAACCAATTTCGATGCTATTAGCCGCGGAATTTTAGAGGTACGTAGTATATTTTACTTTGCGACATTAATTATATTTTGTTTATTTGCCAATGCTGTAGTCATAGAAACTAAAAGGGCTGATTAGGTATGAAACAAACCATAAAGAAGAATTTTTTGACCGGATCTATATTGCTTGTCGCTGCGGTATTGTTTTTATCTCTAAACGTTTTGAGCGGTAGATTATTTAAGCCTTTGCGCTTGGATTTGACACAAAATAAGCTTTATACATTATCAGCCGGCAGTAAAGAGATTGTAGCGGGAATCAAAGAGCCTATAATATTGCGTTTTTACTTTTCAAAAAGTTTGGCCAATATTAATCCTTACTTAACAAGTTTTGCGACCCGCGTAGAGGATTTATTACAACAATATCAACGCGCTTCTAAGAATAAAATCTTATTAGAAATAATTGATCCGAAGCCATTTTCTGCAGCAGAGGACGAAGCAGTAAATTATGGCTTGC
>DALYEH010000134.1:0-4310 GCA_031972715.1 Gammaproteobacteria bacterium
CCCCGCCTGTAATTGCTAATCCATCGCTAAATACACTAACTTCCAGACCTAATTGCATAAAGCCGGCTGCCAACATCTGGATCCTGTCACTTTCCTTTACCCGCAGCTCGCTAGCACCACGGATAATAGTTGTGCCTCGAGCGCAAGCAGCCGCAAGACACAAGACAGGCAGCTCATCTATAGCGTTAGCTATAAATTCTAATGGAATATGCAGAGCTTTTAGAGGCTGCCTGTAACGCACTCTGATGTCCGCTTGTAATTCGGCATTCGATAGGCGTACCTGTTCATATGTTATGCTAGCTCCCATGCGCCTTAAAATCTCTATGACTGCACTGCGTGTAGGGTTAATGCCAATGTTTGGTAACAAAATATCTGAACCAGGCGTAATACAAGCCCCAACAATAAAAAAAGCCGCCGAAGAAATATCCCCTGGAATGTGTAGATCTATAGATGTTTGATTTTGCATATCCGCAAAAAACTGCAACATAAGTTCCGTGTGATTTCTACACACACTGGGGGTAGAAATTTTACACTGCTTGTCAGTATATAATCCCGCTAGTAACAATGCTGATTTTACCTGTGCACTAGCCACTGGGATAGCGTACTCTATTGCATGTAAAGTTTGCCCTCCAACAATATTTAATGGCGCAAAATTTCCATCTCGCGCGGTTATTTTTGCTCCCATCAAGTTTAAAGGAACTAGTACGCGATCCATGGGACGACGACAAATAGACTCATCGCCAGTAATCTGTGCACTAAATTTCTGTGCTGCTAGTAGGCCAGTCAATAAACGAATGCTTGTGCCAGAATTATGCACATTTAAAATTTTCTCAGGCCGTTGCAAACCATGTAAGCCCACAGCCTTAATTTCTAGATCTGTTGCATTTAACCTGCGTAGTTGCACACCTAGTTGTTGCATAATATTTAAAGTGGCTAAACAGTCCAAGCTTTGTAGCCAATTATGCAATACAACACTAGTACCAGGGGCTTGCAAAGCACCGAGGATTAACGCACGGTGTGTTATAGATTTATCTCCGGGAATATTGATGACTCCACTTAAGGCTGCACCAGGCTCTACTACTATATTTTGCATAATTTAGACCTATAACGGAATCTCAGGAAATTGACTAAATTTGTGAACATTGACTATCTTGAAACAAGTTATCACAAACAGCTGATCAAATTGTTAATATTTAATACACGCTCTTTAGTCGCATTCCTACTAACCTGTTATGCAATCTTTGCAGTTGCAGAACCAAATCCGCCTATGGACGTAGCGGCGCCAAGCAGCAACGTGGCTACTACTCCAGAGCCTACTATAGCGCCCAAGGATACTCCAAAGCCAAAAGACTTAATTCCGCAGCTGCCTAATTTCAAAAATATACAAGCAGCTAGCCTCGCAAGTAATGTACTCTCTGGCTTCGAGAAGTGCGATGAGGTTATAAGTGCTGCTTTACAACAACCCATAAGCTGGGATAACACATTACAACCAATTCTAGATCAATTAGCGATTATCAAGTCTTCCTGGAATTTATTAATTATATTAAACAACGTAGATCAAAGCGGAGAAACCAGGAACTCTCTCAATGATTTGGCGCCTAAAATGTCTGATTTTCACCGCAAAGTTATGCGCAACCCAGAATTATACAAAGCTATGCTAAATATTCAAGACAGCTCAGATTTTGTTAAACTTACAACCACACAACAAGTATTTATAAATCAGACCCTTCTAGACTACAAACTATATGGCGCAGAATTAACAGCAACACAACAACAAGAATACGCTGAAATCATTACTAACTTGCGTGCAGCAGCTGAAAAATATACCAGCAATTTAAACAATGCCACTGATAGCTGGCAATATTATGTAGCCCCACAAGATGTACGTACAATCGAGGGTTTACCTGAATTTATCGTTAAGGATGCCGCTGCTCTAGCAAAAGAAAATAATAAAAATGGTTGGCTCTTTGATTTAAGTCGTAACAATTTAGTCGCAGTGGAGACATTTGCAAAAGATCGCAAATTAAGGGAAACTTTTTACAAAGCATTTGCTACCTTAGCCTCTAAAGAAGATCCTGATGCGAACAGACAACAATGGGACAATACACCACTAGTCGCAGAAACCATCAAATTACGCAGTAAACTTGCTACATTATTAGGATATCCTAATTTTGCAGCATATGCGATTGCAGATCGCTCGCCTCCAGATGCGGCACAAGCATTACAATTTTTGGTAGATTTAGCAAGCAAATTAAAACCTCTGGCAGAGCAAGAATTTGCACAACTACTATCTTTCGCAAAAATGGATAAAGAAAAAATACAACCATGGGATGTAGCATATTATGCGCAATGGGAGAAAGGCACCATAGCTGCTGACAGTCAAAACCAAAGCAGAGAATATCTTCAAATTGACAATGTTATACAAGGCTTATTGAATTTAACTAGCATCCTTTTTAATGTAAACGCAGTTGTTGTAGAAGATGCAAGCACTTGGGATCCAAGCGTAAAATTATATAAACTGACTGATGTACAAAATAACATCATAGGTTATTTTTATTTAGATCTGTACACACGCACCAACAAATCTCCAACAGATAAAACCCTAATCTACACGCCTCGTTTACATCCCGGAACCAATACAGTGCCCGTAGCTGTAATGTGTACAAATCTACGGGACAATGAACTTAAATTGATTACCCATGGCGATTTATTACACATTTTTGCTCAGTTTGGTGATGTATTACAACGCCTTATGGCTACCATGGATTATGCAATGCTTTCTAACTCTAATGGCATGCACTGGGATGCGATAGCGCAAGCAAGTCAATTCATGCAAAACTGGGCATGGCAAAAGCAATTTATACAGGACATTTCAAAGCATTATAAAACTGGAGAGAAAATTCCTGACGCTTTATTTGACACACTCAAAAAAGCCAATGATTTTGATAAAGCCATCAATTTATTACAACAAATACAATTAGCTATTTTTGATTTACGCATACATTTAAATTTAACTACTGACGAAGGGAAATCAGCGCTAGCAATATACAAAGAAATCACCTCTGAATTCGAGGTTTTACCAACTATCAAAACCGATAATTTACCGAACCGTTTCACCGAAACATTTACCTCCAATATTGCTGCAACCTACTACTGTTACTACTGGGATAAATCTATAGCAGCAGATGCATTTGCATACTTTATGGAAAATGATGCTTTTTCAGCTAAAATTGGCCACAAATATCGTGATACATTATTAGAGCAGGGTGGACAGGCTAGCCTTTTAGATTTATTCACAAAATTCCGTGGGCGCCCCCCAGTTGTAAATACACCAACTTTGTAAGTAACGTCTCAAAATTTAGTCAAAACATATGCTATCCTGCAATTGGATATAGTTTTTACACCAGTAGGTGTATAGGATATATTATGGACTGGGTAACAGATGCATTTGATTATTTTTTAGACGCTATGCGCAAAGCCTTTGTTTTTGACGGGCGCTCCAGACGTAAAGAATATTGGTTCTTTTATCTAGGATATATGATCCTTTCTATAGCAGCTGGCATAATGGACTCCATGTTTACGTTTAGGCTGGAAGGCTTAGGCATCGGTGTATTTTCTATAATTTTGTGTCTAGCGATGATTGTCCCAACGATAGCTTTAAGCATGCGTAGATTGCATGATATAGGCTATAGCGGCTGGTGGGTGCTTTTATTACTGTTGACAGCCCCCATAGTACCAGTCAGTGTAATTTTGGTGATAGGCCTAGGTATATACCCTCCAAACCCAGGTACAAATGAATACGGCCCTAATCCAATAGAAACAGGGGCTAGTTAACTTTGGACATGGATGAACACCTTTCAAATGCATACAGTGCATTTTATGATTTCACTGGACGCGCCCCTAGAGCTGAATTCTGGTATTTCATTCTTTATATGCTAATTGCTGGGAAATTACTGCAATTTTTTTCGTGCGTCTTGCCCGCCTGGGTTGTTTTGCTAGGTGCGCTGGCAATTGTGCTGCCATTCCCTGCTGTTTTAGTACGACGCATACGCGATACCGGACGCAGCTTGTGGTGGCTGTTATCACTATTGATACCGCCCTTAGGCATAATGTTGTTGCTGCTTTTAGCAATGTGTCCCAGCAAAAAAGAGTCTATAAATACTAATTAGCGGTAAATTAGGTGTTATTACACCCTTTAAAATGTTGAAAAACTCAAATAAATTCGCTATTTGCTAAAATTTTAGCGTTTTATAGCTGTTGGGCCCATTTAGAAATTGCCGGTTTTTACCAATTTAGAAATTTCCTCTTTT
>DALYEH010000135.1:0-4306 GCA_031972715.1 Gammaproteobacteria bacterium
AATACTTACAGGCTGTTGCTGCGCAATACACAGACCATCATCCACCTCTTATGTCCTATATTTGGCATTACCTTGCTAAGCTGCATGCAGGAGCAGGGCTTATGTTTGGCTTGCAAATCACTCTACTGTATGCAGGCGTCGCTATGCTGTTATGTGTGAACGATCTAATCTTTACCCAAAAATATCGCTTGCTAGGCGTAATAGTTCTTCTGATATTACCTATATATCCGCAGATTTTGATTTACTCTCGTTTTGTGCTCAAGGATGTGCAGTATGCATTTAGCTTTTTCTTTGTTTCAGCTACCCTGGCGTATTATACTCTAAATAACAAGCAGCTGAATTTTGCAATAGTCATACCCTTAGTTTTAGTAATGATTTATGGTGCCGCAGTAAAATATCAAGGTCAATTTTGCGTGATAGTCTTGGCAATATGGTTGGGTATATTATTAACCAGGCGCCAGAAGAGTTTTGTGCAAATTTTCTCCGGATTGCTTATCTATATAGGTATATTAGGTAGTATACAATTTCTAAATCATGCCTTAGTCCCTAAGCAGAGTAAAAGCTATGCTTGGCAGTTTGTTAAGCTATATGATTTAGCAGCTATTTCGATTGCACAGCAACAAGATTTAATACCCAATTCTAATAAAACAGCATCTTATAGTACGCAGAAATTACAAGAACGCTTTAAGTACCCAGGTGTAGATCCATATATTTACTCTAATGACAATATTTTAAGAGTTACCAAAAATCCAGAGAAAATGTCAGAGCTGTATAGAGTATGGGTGTATAATGTTATGTCGCATCCACTCGTGTATCTCAAACACAGGGCAATCAATATCGCTTACGCGGTATTATCAAGGCCAGGTTTTGAGTATGCAGAAAAAGTACTGAATAAGTTACCTCAGCCTAGTCTAAGTTATAATATTGCTTATGCTACAAGCAGCTTCATATTCTACATTTTTATGAGTCATCTGCCAGTAATTGTATTGGGGCTCGGATACTTTGGATTAGCGCTTTACAGTTGGCGCATTTGTATTGCTGCGCCAGTATTGCTTGGATTTACTTCCGTGGCACTATTAATGGTGGCCATTTTGTTTTTTATGTCCATGGCTGGAGTGACTAGATATACTTATATTTCTGTTCTAATGATACACGCTGCGCATATATTTGCTTTTAAATGTATTTTAGATATAAGGCATCATAGGCTTAAAAATAATCTGTGATTATATTCAATAGCGTGTGTCTTCTTTAATAATATTCTTCCACCAGTCTGTAGCTTGAATTGTATTCGCTACTACAGTATGTCCAAGTGTATTCCAGTGACCATCAAAGCTAAATTCAAAGCGCATGCCATTTTGCATGTAGTGCTTTCTAAAAGGAGCTTCCATATCAATCACAGTGTAACCCAGAGCATTGGCTTGTCGAGTAAAATAATTTTTCATTTTATAGAAATAACTTTCTGTTAATTCTTCTGCGTTTGAGCTTGTACCGTAAGTGGTTGTGCGATCATCGATTACAAAAGCTATATTTTTAGCCGGTAAACCTGAGTATTGTGGTAAATCAGCAAAAAATGCATCAATCGCTTGGTATGAATCATTAGTATAGGTTTCATCACTTTCAGATGTGGTTGTGTTCCCATAATTTGGTTTATGATGTTTAAGAATACCTTTTATTTTCTTTATACCGTCGCTGATAACTACATTGCGTACTAAATAGGCTACTAATTTAGATTTTCTAGCTATATTTAGAGCCATGCTAGCTGGGAAATCACAGCGTTCTAGCTCTAATTTGCCAGAGCTATTTTGCGCATAGTGGTAAAATCCAGGGCCAAATTTATATTTTTTTAAGCTTTCATCAAAATCATTACCGACCACATTTATGATTAGATAATCATTATTATATTCTTGTTTGGCGTGTTGGGCCCATATCAAGTATTGACTCAATGGTGCACCGCTGAAGCCAAAACTATAGACGCGTAGCTTGTTTTGAGCAGCTTGTAACTGTTCAAAGTATGGATCACTGTCATTGAGTTGTAGTGCCTCAACAAAACTGTCCCCAACTACAGCTAACAAAGGGGTCTTAGAGGTACGGTCATAATCATGTATATTTAGAAAGCCAGCATTGTTCACATGCTTGTTGATAACTAATTTAAAATCCCATGCTTTAGAGTAAGTTATGTCTCTATTAGGCTTTGCATGAAAGATGGTTTGTTGTGCATTAACAGGTAGAAAACCTACACCAGTAGAGACTGGGAGAAAATGTAGGAGTAATTCGGCACATATTAAGGTGAACGTAATGCTCGCACATATGAGTATAAAGTTAAGTATATATTTTTTCATTAGCAACTCTCTTGTTTGTTTAGATAAATAGCATGTTTAAAATATGCTTACAAGTAGTATTCATGTTGACTATTATTTTTGCCCAATATATAGTTCTGGTCATGAACATTATATAAGTTTATTTATGGCAGCTTTCCAAGACACTAGAGAACAGACAGAACAAAAACTATTAGTACATCTATTTAGTGAAGTAGAGCGTAACCCTTATTTTACACAAAGAGGTTTGGCTTCTGACCTTGGGATTGCCTTGGGATTAATGAATCAGTACTTAAAGCGTTGTGTAACCAAGGGTTGGATTAGAGCCTCTCAGGTATCGCCAAAGCGCATTAAATATTTTCTCACTCCAGAAGGATTTATTGAAAAAAGTAATATGGTGACTGATTATCTTGCAAGGTCATTAACTTTTTTTAGAGATTCGCGTAGTCAATGTGAAACTGCGCTAGCAATCTGCTTGCAGGCATCGTGGCTTAATATAGGGTTAGTTGGTGCTGGAGATTTGGCTGATATAGCGAAACTAGTAGCTCTAGGAACAGGCATCAATGCGACTGTAATTGATATACAAGCTGACCTAAGTAAATATGATGCTGTATTAGTAACTGATATTATAAACCCTCAGAAAACGTATGATGCTATAAAAAATCAAATACCACATCAAAAATTGCTAATTTTAGATCTCCTGCATATTTCACGTGGAGAAACAGCATGAAGCAATGGTTTGCAATCCACACGCAGCCGCAAAAAGAGTTACTTGCGCAACAGCATTTAATACGACAAAATTTTCAAGTATATTTACCCAGATATAAAAAACTAGTGAAGCATTCGCGAAAGGTAATATATGTAGAAGCTCCGTTGTTCCCGCGCTACATTTTTGTCGCTATAGATCTCTCAAATGAGAAGTGGCGATCTATAAATGGTACTCAGGGAGTGACGTATATACTCACCACAAATGGTCGCCCTTCCATTGTACCAGAGAGAATCATCAGTGATCTAATGTCTCAGGAAGGGGCGGATGGAATGGTGACATGTAGCAGTCTCACTTTATTCATTGAAGGGAATGATGTGCGTATTTCAAAGGGCGCTTTTAAAGATCAAACAGCGACTGTGCTTAATTTGGATGATCAACAGCGCGTGCAATTATTGCTGAGCTTTTTAGGGCGTGAATTAAAGATTCGTGTTCCATTGTATGCTGTAGAGGCTGCATAAATAGAATTATTACCTAGCATGTATTGGCAGTCTTGGTGTCTGCACCTGGACTGCGGTAGCTATGGTATGATAGCAAAATTTAACTTATGAACATGAATTATGAATTTGTATTGCAAATTAGGCGCATAAAATATGCAAACTATTGACAGTCCGGTAGAATCACAATTATCTAGAGACTTAAATCCTCGAAAAGTGTTTGCACAGTTTGCTACTGGGGTATGCATTTTATTAACAGAATCATCGAGTGAAAACGCTTGTATGGGCTTGACTGTAAATTCATTTTCATCGCTTTCATTAGAGCCTTTACTAGTAACATTTGCTTTGAAATCTAGTTGCAGGTATTTACAAAATTTTAATGCAAAAAAGATTTTTAGTATAAACATGCTATCTCATCAACAAAAATCTTTATGTAAAGAGTGTAGTATTGCTGGCGGCAAGTTAATCGAACTCAATGTATTGAAGAAAAGGAATTTTTATTATATTCCCGACTCACTTGCTACTATTGGCTGCTTGGTATGGCAGATGTTAGATGCAGGAGATCATGTGCTTTTTATTTGCGAGGTTACTGATCTTTTTATACTAAAAGAGAATGAACCATTAATATTTTACGATAGTAAATTTTTTACATCACTTTCATGAGGAATTTTCATGCAACAGAATGAATTAATAGATAACGCTACTATTCTAGTCACTGGTGGGACTGGTTCGTTTGGGCAGGCATTTATACGTAATATTTTAACCTACTATAATCCTAAAAAAGTCAT
>DALYEH010000136.1:0-4246 GCA_031972715.1 Gammaproteobacteria bacterium
ATGCCAATGGTCAAATTTGGATCTGCAGTGGGCACTACACGCAGGTTGTGCACACCCACGGCAGCAGCTGCGTTGGGTAATAAATCTACGGGCACTAAATCCATGGTATTCATCAAAAATACCCAGACAAAGATTGTTAATGCTAAAGGCGCTATTAACTTATTTTTACCATGATATGTATCCAACACCTGCCGGTTGACCATCTCTAGCATCATCTCTACAAAATTTTGCCAGCGACCAGGCACACCAGATGTAGCATGCCGCCCCACGAAATAAAACAGCGCCAAAAAAGCTGCGCCAAGGATCCATGAGATAACCAAAGTATCAAGATGCACAGTCCAAAAACCTTGCCCCACCGTTAAATGCGTTAGGTGGTGATTAATATACTCTGCCGCAGAAAACTCAGCACTCATTTTATTAGATTCCTCGCGAGTAGAGACACGCCAAGAAATGCGCGTAGTACTTCTGTGCACACAAAAGCCAGAATGAAGTGTTTAACATGCAAGCACGGCCATTGCAGGCAAATGCTGAATAGTAACGCCAACCCTGCAAACTTTAGCACCTCACTTACATATAGTGTGTTTAAAAACTTACTAGGCGCCATACCTAGCACTCTTTTACACAAATAAAAAGATAGTAAGTTTGGCAATGCACTAGCTAAAATGCCAATTAGTATACTAAACATAGTTCCTGATCTCAATAATAATATTATAGTTGTTGATCTAGATCTCAGCGTAGCTAGCACACTTTATAGTGGCGCACGCGCTACGAGACTATAGCACAATCTATGCACAATTTATTAATTAATCAGCTAATGTAATGGTTTCAGTAGTATCTGAGCGTTTTAATCCGCGGCTTGTTCCATTAGATGCGCAATAATTCCATCCAACTCATCTAAACTATTATATCGGATCACTAACTTCCCGGCACCTTTGGTGGCTTGGAATATTTTTACAGGACAGCCAACCTTGTCGGTCAATTTAGACTCTAAACGCTTGAGATCGGGATCCGCTTGTTTCAAGATTTTAGGGGCTGTGTTTTCAGCTAAAGTACGCGCCACTAAATTTTCAGTTTCACGTACCGACAAGTGCTTAGCCACTACTTCTCTAGCTATCGCGCTTTGTTGAGAACCTTGCAGCCCAAGTAAAACCTTAGCATGCCCAAGCTCAATTTCGCCTTTCTCTAAGAATATCTTAACATCAGCACGTAAATTGAGGATGCGCAATAAATTAGTAATGGTGGTTCTAGACTTACCCACAGCTGAAGCAATTTTTTCGTGTGATAAACCAAACTCTACTCCCAAGCGGTCTAAAGCAATTACCAACGCTGCTTCATCCGGCACATCTTTCACAATCACAGGCACGCTGCTCAGGCCTGCTAATTGCGCAGCTCTCCAGCGTCTCTCACCAGCAATTATTTCATAGCCATCATTACCTATATTGCGTACAACGATAGGCTGAATTACGCCCTGCTCTTTTATAGAGTTGGCCAGTGCTTCTAGTTCCTCTTGTTGCATATTACGTCGCGGCTGAAACTTACCGGGACGCAAGCGTTTAACATTTAACTCCACAAATCCAGAAGAAACCTGCACCGGTGTAGGTTTGCCTGGCGGCGTATTTAGTAACTCTTTTGGAGAAACTTTGCTTAAATCTAATGTGCCAGCCAAGAGTGCATCTAACCCTTTGCTCAAACCGCGTTTCTTGGTAACCATCTATATTCCCTCAGTGATACTTTGAGACTGTGTCTCTTTAACCTTACGTGTTTGTTTTAACACCTCTCCAGCTAAGGCTAAATACGCAGTAGATCCGCGCGAAGCCTTATCATAAAGTAAAACTGGCACGCCATGGCTTGGTGCTTCAGCTAATCGTATGTTGCGCGGTATTACTGTTTTATAAACTTTGTTAGGGAAGTGGGTTTTCAATTGCTTAGCCACATCTTGTGCCAAACGATTACGTGCATCATACATAGTCTGTACAATGCCCTCTATGTCTAAAGCAGGGTTCACTGTTTGTTTTACTTGATTCATAGTTTGCAAAAGCGCAGTTAACCCTTCCAATGCATAATATTCGCATTGCATAGGAATTAACAAGGAATTTGCTGCAACTAAAGCATTCAGTGTTAACATATTTAAGGAAGGTGGACAATCTAACAATACAAAATCATATGTTTTATTAACAACAGCTAAAGCGTCTTTTAACTTACGTTCACGCTGTGGCTCATTAATTAAATTTATTTCTGCTGCAGTTAGATCACCATTACCAGGTAACAAATCATACCCGCCAGGAGTGTCTTTAATAATTGCATCAGTAATCTTTGCAGCACCTAGCAATACATCATTCACAGTTAAAGCTAATTCACTTTTATTCACACCGCTACCCATAGTAGCGTTTCCTTGCGGATCTAAATCTACCAACAGAACCTTTTGCTTAATTGCATGCAAAGATGCTGCTAAATTTACACTCGTGGTAGTCTTACCAACTCCGCCCTTTTGATTGGCTAATGCTATAACTTTGCTCACATTAATATCCTATTTTGTCCTTGCTCAAGAGACTTTATGTCTTCTGCAAGAAGACTAAACAGCGCTCAGCGTCAACGCCAGGCACCTGTACCTTTTCTATGTTTACTAGCTCACAACCATGCGGCAAGAGTTTTAACTCTTGTGTTACCAAGTCTTGCTTAGCCTTCATGGCGACAATTGTAGTATGCTGATCGCATACATGCATAATTAACTTAACAAATTCATCAAGACTAGCAAACGCCCGTGATACCACCATATCAAAATGGTAACTAACTTGCAACTTTTCAATACGTTGTTGTGTAGCTTGTACATTAGTTAACTGCAAAGCTGCAATAACATGTTGTATAAAAGTTATTTTTTTTTGTTGGCTGTCTAATAATGTGTATTGTAAATCTGGTCTGCAAATTGCCAGAGGGATCCCTGGCAACCCAGCACCGGTACCTACGTCTAATAAATTTTTATTATTTTTTAAGTATGGAACTAAAGTTAAGCTATCTAAGATGTGCACAGTTATAATATCTTCAACAGCGCGCACTGTTGTTAAATTATATACCTGGCTCCATTTTGCCAATAAAAAAACATATTGCACAAGTTTATCCACAACTTGTTGCTCAGCAATAAGACCCATGCTGTGCATGCCCTGCTCAATTGCATTATATGCTGCTAACTCTTTCAAAATCTTTTTGTTTGCTCTTTAGATAAACTATTAATAATGATATTGCTGCTGGCGTAACACCAGAAATACGTGAAGCCTGCCCTATAGTTTGCGGTTTGTTTTTGCTCAGCTTTTCCACAATCTCATTTGATAATCCAGATACATGTTTATATGCAAAATCATGTGGTATAAGTACGTCTTCACTGCGTTTGCTACGTTCAATCTCTTCACATTGACGATCAATATACCCGGCGTATTTGGCCTGGATCTCTATTTGCTCTGCGACCGCAGGATCGGCGACAGCAAACAAATCAGCATAATTAATTTCAGGGCGCTTTAATAAATCCATGGCGCTATATTCACGCTCTAATACCACTCCTGTTTTTTCGGCCAACTCCGCGGACTCTGGCGTGTTAGGATGCAGAAAAATCTTTTTGATCCTCTGTAATTCGGCTTGTATTGCAGCACGCTTCTCGGTGAATTTGGCCCAACGCTCTGCAGTAACCAAACCTAGCTCTTGTGCTATAGGTGTAAGACGCAAATCCGCATTGTCTTCACGCAAGGTTAACCTATACTCGGAACGTGAAGTAAACATCCTATAAGGCTCTAGAGTTCCGTTGGTGATCAAATCATCAATCAGTACGCCAATATACGCCTCACTGCGTTTTGGATACCAACCAGGTTTCCCAGCCGCTTTTAATGCTGCATTTAACCCGGCTATTAAACCCTGTGCAGCTGCTTCCTCATAACCTGTTGTGCCATTAATTTGCCCTGCAAAAAACAACCCGGGAATTATTTTGGTTTCTAAGGTGGCAAACAAATCTCGCGGATCAAAATAATCATACTCAATCGCATAACCAGGTCTAGTGATATGTGCGTTTTCTAAACCACGAATAGTACGCACAAAATCTAATTGCACATCAAATGGCAAACTATTAGAAATACCATTCGGATAAATTTCATTTACATCCAAACCCTCAGGCTCAATAAAGATCTGATGTGTGTCGCGATGCGCAAAACGCACCACCTTATCTTCAATTGAAGGACAGTAACGCGGACCAATTCCTTCAATC
>DALYEH010000137.1:0-4190 GCA_031972715.1 Gammaproteobacteria bacterium
ATTTTGGGACATTTCTAATGGGCTGAATCAGGACATTTCTATCGGGCCGCTACAAAAAGCAGCTAAATCTGGAACTTTCATATATACTCCCTGTCTAAAAAATTAGTAAAAATCCATATTTATACGCAGAGGTATTATGAGCGGAGCAGGCGAAACGGGCACACCAAAGACAGAACCCAGCAAGAAGGTTAGCAATAAGCCTGATAGTGCGGAAGTAGTACGTATAAAGGGTCTTTCTATTACAGACCTAGCAAAAGAATGTGCGGCATTGGTCGAGCCTGTAAAGAAAATAGATCGTAAAAAACTTACAGAGGACGGCGCAGACAAAGATCCAACAAATTCAAAAAATGCAGAAAACGTAATTAAAGCTGAATTTCTTTTAGTTGAAGCGCGCAGAAAACACTTTGCTTTGCATAAGGAGCTAGATAAGGCGCCTGAAGATGAGAGAAATACAGACGACTATAAGAAGAAAGACGATGAAGCAAAAGATCTTCAAAAACAGATCTGGGAGCTCACAAACGCAATCAATATTGGCTACCAGCAGAGCTTTAAAAAAGAAAGATTTAAGCCCTACGATACTAGCACATTTGACCCAGATGCTGACGAAGGGGTAGAGTTCGGGATAGATCAAAACGATAAGCAACACTATAAAGCGCTTATCACCATGTATGCTAAAGATGACGATGACATGAAATCTATGTTGGGCCAGGTGTTCAACAATCTTTTCAAAGCTGGTTTTGATTTATATGGGTTAGGTTTTTTTACACCGTTTATAATGCTTGCTACGGCGGTAGTGAATACAGCTATTTTTGCAGTTGCATATCCAGTAGGTGTTGTGGTTGCTGGAGCAACCTATGCGGGATATCAGTTTCTAGGTAGAAATCCAATAGAATCTAAAAGCGTTGCTTTTGAACGGGGTATAGCACTAATGGAAGGGTCAAAATCGCTAGTGGTTGCAGATCCAAACCGACCTGGTTCCCTCTCTGTATGGGGTACCCTCTTTGCACAAATTAATCCATTTGGTAAAGGCGTGTCCTTGGATACAGCCCATGCCTCACACCTCAATGTGCACAGTGCTATTTCCGAGACAATAGGTTTGTCTAAAGAAAATGATCTGACAATGTATTTTTGGAAATTAAACAGTCAACCTAAAGGCGCGGATAATGTACTGAAGCCGGACGCGACGGAGAAACCTGCACCTGCGGTGTTGACCCCAAGCACAGTGGTAAGGCCAGAGCCAACAGTGAGCGTGACAACTGGCCCGGATTCTCCTGCGCCAGCGTCAGTGAGCGCTAGGACTGCATCAACGGCACCAGCCGCGCCAGCGACAGTGAGTGCTAGGACTGAGTCAACAGCATCAGCGCCGGGCGCAAGTGGTGTGATTGCGACAGTAGTATCTGATCAGGCAATTGAGCGGTTGCATAGACTTAGTAATTCGTCAGCAATGTCTGTTAAGAATGAGATGAAACAGAGAATTGAAGGAACAACAAGTGGTGAATTAACGGGATTAATGAAAGCAACACAAAGCGTCGCATTTGCTTACAATACGGTACATTTACGAGAACTAGCTGCAGCAGGGCAAAGTAACCAGGTAAATGCATCAACACCAGCAGTACTAGAAGTAAAGCCAGCGCAGGCAATATAGCACCACACCCGCATCCCCAAGCACGCCCTGCACAAGGGCGCTGCAAAACCTTGACTACGCAACGACTCCTTGCGTAGACTGCGCTTAAGCAGTACGCAAGGAGCACAGGATGCCAAACAAAAGCCCAAACCTAGCTGTTAATACTCAAAAGTGTTTACACGCTTATGCACAAAGATTGCAAGCATTACAGCCAGAGATGTACATTGCGCGACATGAACTGTTACAAGAAATTGAAGAGTTTTTGCAAAGATTGGCATCTATATCGCCTCATTGCGCTGTTAAGTTACAGAATTTGTTGCCACTATCTGCTGCAAAAACGCATCAATTACTACTTGCATTAGCCGCTGATCCCAAGCTTGCTGCCGACATAGAGTCAGCACAAGCAAAAGTTACACAGGCTAAAGTGCAACAGCAAGCCCAAGCATCCGCGCAATCTCGCCATGCATTAGCAGAGCAGCGCGACAAGGTGGAAAAGATTCATAAAGCCAGTATAGATAGTTTGCCGCATGATAAACAGCGCGCTTTAGGTGATTTAATAGAAGATGTGCTTAGAGTGAATTATGTTGTGCCGTTTGAAGCAGAGTATTATCCCCAAACTGTGGAGTATAAAGCGGATAGCAGCAATAGCTATGAGGATCTATTACGCAGTAAGTTTGGGGACACTATTTATGAACCTGTTGCCCCCAAAGCGTAAGTAAACATAAAGATAGATGTAAAACTACGCTTCTCCTCGACCACCACCATCATCGGATCCGCGCGTAGTGTTGGTGTTTCCGCCTCCTGCTGGCGGTGCCGCATCTTCTGGTCCTGGCCGCGCCTCATCTGGTGCAGCTGCAGGTTTTGTGGCGTCTGCTGCTGGCGCTGGTGTTTCCCCAGCATTCTTTGTGATGCCTTTCGCAGCTTTACTCGAGGCTATTGAAGCAGACTTTTTACCAGCATCCTGCATTAAGCCGCCCACTGCTCCACCAACCTTCTCTGCGCCTTCCTTAGCATCTTTTAAGCCAGAGGTGTCTGTATGTTCACCAGCAGCACCTATCCAGCGCAATATCTTATTTGGTATTGCATAAATTAAAGAGAAGCAAGTGTTTGTCATGCCAATTATGAACATAGTGTACACACCAATTACTGCTAGTGTGGAAAATATAGTCTCGACTTTAAGGGTAGCAAACACTGACCCCATTCCAAAGTTAATTAACATTACTACGCCTTTGAATAATCTACCGGCTAGAATAAAGCCAAACAGCATGAGCATAGGGCGTAAAAATACGTTAGCTAAGATTGTCAAAGCGTTCTCGATTTTGCCTAACTCATCACCGCCTGGCAAAATGAAACCTAGTGCCACAATAGGCGCAGCAACAATTGCTTCAACTACCGTAAGTAGCCAGCCTAATGCGGTCATTGCGAAGATCATGAAAGGAATCAGAGGACAATATACTCCTAAGAGAGCCCCAAAACTCCACATAGCTCCAAATATAGGTAGCAGGACCCCTAAAACAACTAGCATGACCATTATGCCGCTTTGCGCTAAGCTAGCCAATCTGGGGAAGGCTAAAATTGTTGTACCAAATACATCCATACCATTTGGTAGCAGTGTTAGAAGCCCCATACCCATCATCAGACCAAGAATCGCAAAAAGTGTGGCTTCTACACCAAGCATTAATGATGAGCCAAAACGCGCAATACCCAAGAGTGGATCAGTTGCTGGATCATTGCTTTTTAACATATCGGACATCATTTTAATAGCATTACCATTCATGCTAGAGACAGCGCTAATTGCTTGCGCTGGTCCTACGGAAGTTTCGCCTGGTGCATTAAAAATGCTACCGGCCGCAGTAATATTAGCTGTAGCATATACTTCAGACATCACTAAATTTTTTGCTAATCTGTCTCTATCTGGCTGTAAAGGCACTATGTTTACGATCTTTGGTATCGCGCCTTCATCAGGAAAATGTTTCAAACAAATGTACGTAGTACATGTAGGAACAGTGCCATTATCCTTAATCAAATCAGTTTCAGATAGTGCTGTTTTGAACAATTTTCCTTGCAAGGTCTTGTTGAATACAAAATAAAATGAGCCGGCCGAGATCCAGCCGTTTTGTTTACCATCAGCAATTTGCTTTTTCATTTCGTTAGATATGTTATTAGCAAACCCTGCTCCAGCCGGGGGAGATATCACTAGCCCAGACATTTGGTTTTGGTATTGTGTAGCTGCGAATTCCATAAAACCTGGCGGCGGCTCCTTAGTGCTAGTTTCGTAAGCTGGTACTGGTTGCACATAGTCTCCACTTACAAAGCCATCAGATAAGCCCTGTAGCGCTGTAAGCATGCTGCTAACAGTATTTTGTTTGGTATAATAAATTTCTTCTAGTGCATCAAGCATCTGTGCTTTATCTACTGCCTGATCAGTAACGTCTTTAAATTCAGTAGAGCATACGGAAGCTTTAATTGTGACTTGCCCGCAAATAGTTTGCTCATCTTTACTACCATTTTCTATTCCAAAATTAATATAACCCGTCATTTCAGCATATTGTACACCTTCTCCCTC
>DALYEH010000138.1:0-4001 GCA_031972715.1 Gammaproteobacteria bacterium
TTCGGCAATAAAAATGATTGCAGCGGTTGCCCATTAGATAGTTCAGCATTGGGTATGCTTTTAGCCTTGCGTGATTATGCAGGTGGTGAAAATGCTGACATCAGTGTCATAAATTGTAACCAAGACGTGAAAAAAATACTGGTTATCACCAAACTAGATGAATTATTTACAGTTTCCTGAGGCTTTTGGCATGTAAGCAGTTGGTACGCTTTTTGCAGTATATATAGTAAAAGGTAAAATCTATTACGGATGGCCATATGACAACAATAATAAATGGTTGGGCAATGTACACGGATGAGGAGACTAAGGCTGCGCATGATTTAGTGAAGAATCATGCAGGACTAGTAAAGCGTATTGCGCATCATTTAAAAGGTCGATTACCGCCAAGTGTACAGATTGAAGATTTAATTCAAGCGGGCATGATAGGTCTACTGGAAGCTTCCAAAAATTTTGATCAAAGCAAAGGCGCGAGTTTTGAGACCTACTCTGGGATCAGGATCCGTGGGTCAATGTTAGATGAAATCCGCAAAGGCGATTGGGCGCCACGTTCAGTGCATCGTAACACTAGAATGATTATGCAAGCGATCCGCAAAGTAGAAAACTTGGCGGGTAGAGATGCAAAAGATCATGAAGTGGCCCAAGAACTAGAAATCTCCTTGGATGAATACCATAAAATGTTACAAGATTCAGTTGGAACCCGGATCTTCGGCTTTGACGATGTTGGTATTGATGAAGACATAGTACCAGAAGGTATATCTGGTTACTTCCCAAGCCCATTAGATGGGTTACAAAAAATCGATTTTCATAAAGCCTTAGCTAAAGGTATCGCTAGCTTGCCAGAGAGAGAACGCTTGGTTTTAGCATTGTATTATGACGAAGAACTAAATTTGCGCGAGGTCGGGGAAGTTTTAGGTGTTAGTGAATCGCGTATAAGCCAAATCCACAGTCAAGCCATGCTACGCTTACAAGCAAGAATGAAAGACTGGGATGCTTGATTAGCGCAGCGTCCTAGGCATCATACGTTGGTGGCATAGCAGCTAATTTCCTCCAGTTGCGGTTTGCAGGATCCATAATCGTTTATGTGTTACAATATCTTGACGCACATATTATGGAGAGTTCATGCGTGACGATACAGTAGATGCAATAGCTGCAACAGTGATTATCGCACTGGTTGTTTTAGGTGTCTGTTACTGGTTAGCCAACATGTAATTACTTTTCTAAGCCCGGTTCTTGTTGTTGGATCCAATTGTTGTGCGCTTCTAGCTTTGAAGCAGCAATCTTTTTGCATTGACCAATAGCGTGTTCTAGATCCAATTCTAACTTGGACAAGTAATAATCTTTTTCAGAAATAGTATTTTCATACTCGGCGATTTTTTGACGTAGTTTGATTAGATCCTGATTACGTGCTTCTAGTAGTAGTCGTTGCTTTTCTATGATGTCTTTTATGTAATTATCTTCATTCAACGAGCTGCTCATATTCTTCTCCTTATAGTTTCAAGGTCACGTAACGCGCTGTAGAATTTTTATCTTTGTTTTATAACTATGGCTGAATTTGGCAGGTTAGCAAGTTGAATCTTTATTAAAATTTTTATTAGTTAATATTCCGTTATAAGCTATAAATGCAGATAAGAAT
This sequence comes from Gammaproteobacteria bacterium, assembly GCA_031972715.1. GTDB lineage: Bacteria > Pseudomonadota > Gammaproteobacteria > UBA6186 > Azoamicaceae > JAGVLG01. The sequence continues at coordinate 1,634 of DALYEH010000138.1, forward strand.
GTGTGTTGGTCAATGGCGTAAGTAAATGAAAATGTTGTGGAGGTTATTCAGAATTAGAATTGCCACCCCAGAAGCTAAAATACTCCAGGATAATTTATGTAATACAGCTTGAGTTTTACTTAGCTGTGCAGATTGATCGCCCATTTGCCACCATAAAAGCATGGAAGCAGAGCCATAAACAAATGTAGAGCCTAAGGCCATAATATTGCTCCAGGCACTGAAAAAGGCCACTGTAGCAAAAAATGCACTAGTGAGTAGAGTGCGCTTCCAGCGCTTAAAAGTCGCGAAAATAATAATTAGAAGTAATAATAAACATATTACCTCCAAGGTTACTATGGCTTGCAAATCATGAAATTTCATATCGATAGAATGACTAATTTGCCTAATATAGTCAAGAATTTTGTGCGTGCTCTTTGACAAAATTCTATTTTAGTCATATCGTTAAAGTATTATAACTATTAAATTTTATAATAATAAACATTAAATGATAGGGCTCCACGAATGGAGCTTTTTTTTTGCACAAACATATTCTGCAAGCACATCGTTATATTTCTGGCAAGAATACCTCCTAATTTCCTTTTAGTGATCAGTCATGTATACTTTGGCCTTATTTAGGTTTTGATCTAATTTTTATTAGTTACGCTACTAAGGAGTTCTGATGTCGCAAGCTTATATCCTAATAATTGCTAGCGGTTTGCTGGCCATTGTGTATGGCATTGTTACAGCCCTAATGATTATTAAACTGCCGGCAGGCAACGCTCGCATGCAAGAAATTGCCAGCGCTATTCAGGAAGGTGCGTCTGCTTATCTAAACCGACAATACAAAACTATAGCGCTTGTTGGTGCTTTGATTGCAGTAGGTTTGTTATCGCTCTTAGGACCTCTTTCCGCGTTAGGTTTTGTAATAGGCTCTGTGTTGTCAGCGTTGGCTGGGTACATAGGCATGAATGTGTCAGTGCGTGCTAATGTGCGTACTACCGAAGCTGCGCGTACTGGTTTAAAACCTGCTCTAGATGTCTCGTTTCGTGCTGGTGCAGTAACTGGTATGTTAGTAGTTGGCTTAGGTTTGCTTGGTGTAAGCATATACTACATGTTCCTAAAGAGTTTAAATATTTCTGAGCGCGTCTTATTAGAGTCTTTAGTCGCTTTGGGCTTCGGTGCATCTCTTATTTCTATCTTCGCGCGTCTTGGCGGCGGGATATTTACCAAAGGCGCTGACGTTGGTGCTGACTTAGTAGGAAAACTTGAAGCTGGTATTCCGGAAGACGATCCGCGCAATCCAGCAGTAATCGCTGATAACGTGGGTGACAATGTGGGCGACTGCGCTGGCATGGCCGCGGATCTGTTTGAAACATACGCCGTTACTATTGTTGCAACTATGGTGCTAGGTAGCGTGTTATCTTTTGATGTGATTCGTAGTCAAATCATGTTATATCCGTTATGCATAGGTGCTGTGTGTATATTAGGTTCTATATTGGGTACGTATTTTGTACGCTTAGGCGCAAATAACAAAATCATGTGGGCCCTCTATAAAGGCTTAGTGGCCACTTCCATTATTTCCGCAATCCTAATTTACTTTATCACCGAGTGGCTATTTGCTATGAACGTGCCTTTTGTCATAGGGAATACCACGATTACCGGCATGAGTTTATTTGCCTGTGCTTTAATAGGCCTTGTGTTTACTGGCGCTATAGTGTGGGTCACTGAATATTATACAGCGACTAATTATAGACCTGTGCAGAGTATCGCTAAAGCATCTTTGACAGGGCACGCAACCAATATTATTCAAGGTTTAGCGGTTTCTATGGAAGCTACAGCTATCCCTGTGTTGCTGATTTGTGCAGCGATATTACTATCTTATATCTTTGCAGGATTGTTTGGCATAGCTATAACAGTTACAAGCATGTTATCAGTAGCTGGCATGATAGTGGCTATAGATGCATATGGTCCAGTTACAGATAATGCTGGTGGTATAGCAGAAATGGCACAGCTTGATGAATCAGTACGCAAAAATACTGATGCTTTAGATGCGGTTGGTAACACTACTAAAGCTGTTACTAAAGGCTATGCAATTAGTTCCGCTGGTTTGGCTGCCTTGGTGTTATTTGCAGCATACACCGAGGATTTAAGTTATTACTTCCCAAATCTAAATGTACAGTTCTTATTGCAAGATCCGTATGTTGTAGTAGGTTTGTTCATAGGCGGTTTATTGCCATACATTTTTTCTAGCTATGCCATGATGGCTGTTGGTCGCGCTGGCAGTTTAGTGGTGATAGAAGTGCGCCGTCAATTTAAGGAAATAGCCGGCATTATGACTGGACAAGCTAAACCCGAGTACGGTACAGCAGTGGATCTACTAACTAAGGCT
>DALYEH010000139.1:0-460 GCA_031972715.1 Gammaproteobacteria bacterium
TACAGCCTGCGGACATTCTATTGATTGAATGTCGTAGCCGAGCTAGTGCAATTATCAAGCATGTCACCCAAAGCCCTTGGTCACATGCCGTGCTATACATAGGCCGTGCAGTAGATATTAAAGATCCAACTTATAGGCGCATCGTGGAACATCATAGTAAGTATCCACCAGAGTCCCCGCTAGTGATAGAGTCAGAAATTGGTTTGGGAACTATGGTCTCAGCGCTTGAAAAATATCAATATGATCACGTACGCATCTTACGCCCGCACGGCTTAAGTAAAGATGCAGTGCCAGAAGTAATCAATTACGCGATCAGTAGAATTGGACGCAGCTATGATCTACGTCACTTATTAGACCTATTCCGCTTTTTGTTCCCCTGGGGGCTTTTGCCAAGACGTTGGCGCTCGAGCTTGTTTCAGCACAATGCCTTACAGCCCACTAAAGATATTTGCTCTACGGT
>DALYEH010000139.1:470-3992 GCA_031972715.1 Gammaproteobacteria bacterium
GCTGCACACTTTCCTATTTTACCAGTCATCCGTAAAAATGATGCTAAAGAAATAGAGCTTATTGAACGCAACGTGAACTTGTTTGTGCCATGCGATTTCGATTACTCACCATTTTTCGATATTATTAAGTATCCTATTCTCCCTGTGGATGCGCAAGGTGAATACAAAAACCTAAACTGGCGTAAAGGTGCAGTCAGCAACGACTATAACGACGAAATCATTGAATAAGCCCAAAAACTATAAAAAACAGCAGCAACCTAGCTTATTGTTTGCTATCCATAAGGTTCTGCAATGATTTAGAATCAGCTGTAGCTGTATCGTTAGCTGCTGCTGCGCTATTACCAAGTTTTTCATATATCTCAGCACGAATACGTAGAGCGTCAATATTAGATGGATCATTATCTACAACATATGTGGCATCTTTCAGTGCTTCTTCAAATTCGCCGAGATCAGATTGCACACGCGCTAAACTTAAATATGCTTGCATTAACTTGGTCTGTAAATCTGCGAGTTGCTCTGGAGTAGCGTTTGCAGGTGCTGTACTTTTGTTGATAGCTTGTGAAAATGCATCTTTAGCAGCTTTGAAATCTTTCATACGCACATACAGTGTACCCAGATTATAATATGCTTCAGATAAGTTCTCGTTTAAGCTAATTGCTTTGTTAAAATCTGCAAGAGCTGAATTAAAATCTTGCAACTCGATATAAGCTAAACCGCGCGTGTTGTATGCATCCACAAAATCAGGCTTTAACTTGATAGCCTCTGTAAGATCTGCGACAGCAGCATCGTAAACCTCTAGTTCTACATTTGCTACTGCACGATTATAATATAACAACGGAGCATGAGGAACTATACGCATAGCAGCATCGAAATCTTGAATCGCGGCACGATATTGTTTTGTACGTATATAAGCCAAGCCGCGCTTATAGTATACTTCACCACCTTCTAATTGATTGGCGGCAATTTTGGCGGTGTATTCCTCAATAAGTTTATCATCTTGCGTCAAAACTTTTGGAGCTTCTTGTTTAACTTGCTGCTGTAAAGATGGCTCAACTTTTGGGACGTATGCATTGTTTTGTGAGCCTTTGCTTCCTCCCATAGAGCCGCCAAAAAATACTGTATAGAGAATAAAAAGCAATACAGCTGCGCCTACATATATTAATATGGTCTTAAGTTTCATGACAATCGTCCGTGGTTTATATTAAGTGATCTTAGTCAAGCAATGCCGATTTTTGCGTTTCACACGCCCACAACAAATTAAAAACATTTCAGCAGCAAAAGCAACAGCACGTTCTTTGTTACTAAATGTTGCTGCTAATAAACGTTCGAATTTTTTAGCTCCTGCTGTATATTCTACAAAAACATTAAACTCTTCAAGATAATTAGTCACTAGCCAGCGTCTTTCTAGTGACTCAGAGGAGCGATATACGATCTTTCCATAATCTAAAAATTGCGAGGTCGCGGCTCCAAGCAAAGCACGCTGCTTTTGTATATCTTGAAAATATGCTAACCACTTCATTTGCATAATTATTCTTCTACCTTGTTAGTAATTCTACCATGACACACTTTATATTTACGCCCTGAACCACAAGGACATTGGTCGTTGCGCCCTACCTTTGGTTGGTTCCGTATATATGGCTTTTCATGTTCTTCGCTAACTACGGGTTGCTCCATGCTATTTGCAAGTATAGTCTCTGCTTTTGCATGTTCAAACTGTAAAACTGGCGCCTTCACTGGGGTTGGCACATTAGCAGCTAACGTGTTTGGAGTTTGTTCGGTCTGGATTTGAATTTTTGCTAACACAGAAATTACTTCGCGCTTTATGCTATCTAGCATGCTGGTGAATAACTCAAAGGCTTCACGCTTATACTCTTGTTTAGGATCTTTTTGCGCATAACCACGTAAATGTATACTCTGTCTTACATAATCCATGGTCGCTAAATGTTCTTTCCAATGCGCATCCAAAACATTCAGCATAATGACCTTTTCTAGATGCCGCATGTTAGCAGCGCCAGCTAGTTGTTCTTTTTCTTGTTGCTTACGCACAAAATGTTCGTACACGCGGTCGATTACGGCTGCAGCATGCAGATTGCGGTCCGCACGCAGCCATTCGCCTATTGGTAAGCGCATCCCAAAATCATCTTCTAAACATTTTTCAAGTTCAGGTATGCGCCATTGTTCTTCCAAGCTCTGTAAAGGCATATACTCTTGTACTACAGATGCCATTACATCTTGCTCCATCTCTTTAATAGAAGCGCTGATATCTTCTGAGTCCATTAATTCATTGCGCTGTTGATAGATCACTTGTCGCTGATCATTGGCCACATCATCATATTCTAATAACTGCTTACGCACATCAAAGTTATATCCTTCTACTTTGCGTTGCGCATTTTCAACTGCACGCGTCACGATTGAAGCAGTAATGGCTTCACCTTTAGCCATACCAAGTTTATTTAAAAATGCCGATAGGTTGTCTGAAATAAATATGCGCATTAGGTTATCGCGTATAGATAGATAAAACCTAGTTGAACCCACGTCACCTTGTCTGCCAGCACGGCCTCGCAATTGATTATCAATACGTCTTGATTCATGCCGTTCTGTACCAAGGATATGCAAACCACCAGCAGCCAATACAGCATCATGTCGCTTTTGCCATTCTTCTTTTAAAGCTACAAGATCTAACTCTTGGCCCTCTGGCAACTCTGCTCTACGCTTAGCGATTTCCGCCTCTAAATTGCCACCTAACACTATATCTGTACCGCGGCCAGCCATATTCGTAGCAATAGTTACCTTACCTGGACGCCCAGCTTCCGCTATAATTTCCGCTTCTTGTTCGTGGAATTTGGCATTTAAAACCTGATGCTTAATGCCGTGTTTAGTTAATAATCCTGACAGATATTCTGAAGTCTCGATGGATATAGTACCAACTAGCACTGGCTGCGCACGTTTCACACAATCTTTAATATCTTCTATGATCGCAGCAAATTTTTCTTCTTGGGTTAGATAAATCAAATCACCATGATCTTTGCGCTGATTCGGTTTGTTGGTTGGGATTACCACCACTTCTAAACCATAAATCTGCTGGAATTCATAAGCTTCTGTATCTGCAGTACCAGTCATGCCAGCTAATTTATCGTATAAGCGTAAGTAATTCTGAAAAGTAATGGAAGCTAAAGTTTGATTTTCATTTTGAATTGGGACGTTTTCTTTGGCTTCTATAGCTTGGTGTAAGCCTTCAGACCATCTACGTCCTTGCATAGTACGCCCTGTGTGCTCGTCAACAATTATAACTTCATTGTTTTTAACAATATAATCTACATCACGTTTATATAAGCTATTAGCACGTAAAGCGGCATAAATATGATGCATTAAATTAATATTTTGCGTGTCATATAAACTGGTACCATTTGGCAATAAACCAGCTTGTAACAATAATTCTTCAACTTTCTGATGCCCATCTTCAGTTAAAAAAGCTTGTTTTGTTTTTTCATCTAAGTAAAAATCGCCAGGCCCGTCAGTTTC
>DALYEH010000140.1:0-974 GCA_031972715.1 Gammaproteobacteria bacterium
TTCCTGGCTATCTCCATGACATCAAGTGGTGGAGCTTGGGACAATGCCAAGAAATATATTGAAGAAGGAAATCATGGTGGTAAAGGCTCTTCCGCTCACTCAGCAGCGGTTACAGGTGATACTGTTGGCGATCCTTACAAAGATACTGCTGGCCCAGCTGTGAATCCTTTAGTAAAAATCATAAATATTGTTGCGCTTATTTTATTAGCGACAATTGCCCATTATAATTAATGGTATAGATTATATTGCCGCCAAACAAAGTTTGGTGGCTTTATAATTTTGTTAAAAAAAATGGATTGCGCTTGCACATAGGTGGATGTAGAAGTTAAAATACAAACTATAAATAACATTAATGTTCAATTTCTTTAGTGCAGAAACTTTGCAGGCTATGCAAGATTGGATTATTGCGCATCCGCATTGGGCTGGTGTGACGGTGATGATTCTATCGGCTGCTGAATCGCTAGCTGTGGTAGGCTTGTTCATACCCGGCTTAATTGTCATGGGTATAATAGGCGCATTAATAGCCGCTGATATTTTAAGCCTTGTGCCAACATTAATTTATGCCATGGTAGGCGCTGTCATAGGCGACGGTATTAGTTACTATTTAGGCTATGTATTTAAAGACCATTTGCCGTATTATTGGCCTTTTAAACGTTATCCTCAGTGGTTAGAGCGGGGCAAAACTTTCTTCCTGCATTATGGTGCGATGAGCATTGTGATTGGGCGTTTTGTAGGCCCAGTGCGACCCTTTATACCAGTAGTTGCTGGGATGATGCATATGAGTCCGCGCTTGTTTTTTATAGCAAATGTGATATCTGCTATGTTGTGGGCACCTATCTATATTCTTCCAGGCTTGGGAATTACCGAACTGTTCCTTTAATGCTTTCTAGTAAAATACTAGAGGGTTTGGTGTGCCTGGTGTTTCTGTTGAGCCTGTGCCTGGTCGTTTTTCAGGTGATCTCTTACTAGAACTC
>DALYEH010000140.1:984-3918 GCA_031972715.1 Gammaproteobacteria bacterium
ATAAGAAATGTAAATGTTCACTATTTTCGTCTTGATGGTTTGCGCCAGGCCTCTCATCTTGAGGCGTCTCAATACCTGTTACTTTCGGTGTTATTGCAATAGCAGCCTCATGCTCAATCCCCCAGTTTTGTAATCTTACATAACTATTCCTGGTATCTATTGCCACGGTCAGCACCGAGTAAATACATGAATAGAATGCTGCTAGGGGTAGCGCTAGCAAGCCTAATAGTGGATAAGTTACGTAACCTAGATAGCCGTCGTGCACAAAATTTGTATAAAATGACTTAGGAAGAATATATCTTTCAATCATAACGTTTGCATACTGGTGCAAAAATTGATCGTTCACAGACATAATGTGCGGGGGTGCTTGCAGATGGGCGCGTAAACTTTCTGCGCCAAAGTACGGTCTTCTTTCCTCGTTAATATAATCATCACTTCTAAAGCCAAAAAGCCCACCACTTAAGCCGTGTATGCACACGCCTAGTAGAAACCCTGGTATTTTAAAAATTCTAGCGGTAAATTACATATTGCATATATGGCCGATATGACGGCACGTGCAGCGCATAATGTGTATATCAGTATATTTATTGGTAGTCTGCGTATGTATTTAAAGCCGTCTTTCAAGATTTTAGACCTATTACCTGTTATTATCAATTAAGGTTATAATATAAAATCCCACCATGCAAGCTGATCAACTAAATACGTTGCAAATCCTGAAAGTTTGGCTATTGTGTAGTTACACATTGACAATAAATCACTTATATGAGAGAATTGCTAATTCTTTAACTAACTAGGTTTTTTGAAAATGCGCAAAAAAGATCATAAGTTATACAAAACATTAATGTTAAGCGCTTTGGCATTTATGACTCTATGCTCCTTCAAAGCGTCAGCTTTAGATATGCCTGTTAAACAGCAAGCAGTTACACAGGTCATTATTAAAAGCGCAACCCTGTTAAATGACTAATAAACCATTAATCACTTTAAAACCTGCTGCATTTGCGCACTTTAGCGCATTGTTGGCCAATGAAACAGAAAAATTAAATCTACGTATAGAAGTAAGTAACGCAGGCACCTTAAAAGCTGATGTTGGTATTACTTTTTGCCCATTGGGTGAGCACGATGAAGATGATTTGGCGATTAAGTATAATGAGTTTATATTATATGTAGATCAGAATTCTGTTGCATCTTTACGTGATGCTGTGATTGATTATAAAAGTAGTGATTTTGGCGGACAGTTATCCGTAAACGCTCCTTATATCAAAGGCAGCGCGCCTGCGGCAAACGCCCCTTTACGGGAGCGGGTGCAGTATATAATCGATAGCGAGATCAATCCAAATCTAGCATCCCATGGGGGCTTTGTAACTTTGGTTGATATATTGGATAATGCTACTGTAGTAGTGCGCTTCGGTGGTGGTTGTCATGGTTGCGGTATGGCAGATGTAACGTTAAAATCTGGCATTGAAAAAACCTTATTGGAATTATGCCCTGATATTAAAGCAGTAGTAGATTCTACTGATCACGCCTTAGGCGAAAATCCGTATTATAGTTCAAGGACTTAGAATGTTTGGTAATAAAAGAATTAAGTATCAGTACGTAAGTGAAATCGATCAATTTTTACAAGAATTAAATAATGCTCCTTGGGCCAAGTGTAATGCTTGCATCGAAGAAGAGCAGAAATATCATAAAATCTTTTCGTTACGAGATTCCACACAAACTGCACATGCTAAAGAGTTGGCGTGGAACGATTTTTAGAATACTGGCAGGCATGCGTACAACAAGAAGCCTTGCATGCAATAACTGCCAAGCAAATCAAAGGTATTGCACAGCATATTTCTATAGCGGAATGTAACTCTGCGCAAATCAATACCCCAGCAGTATTAGATAAGATAGGTACGGGCTTAGTTGCTGTAGCGCCTAAATATGCTGTACGTGCAGAACAGGCATTTATACCATGTATTTTATTAGCGAATTTAGATTCAGCAGGTGTATTAACACCACTTAAACATTTATCCTTACCAATTATCCCTCATACAGTTTTAGAGCCTGCTCCTCTAGATCCTATACTTTTAGGTACAGCACAAGATTTTGCCGGGTATATGGCTGTTAATCCGCCAGCTTGGCAGGATGAAGAGGAAATCCCTACTTGGCAACAGCAGCTGTCTTATGCGCAAGAGATGTTACAAGAAGTAAATACGCATTGGCAGCAAGATTTAGAACTGTTGCAATACACAATGCAAAATGATGCACTTATTTTTTCTGTGGAAAAGCTTACGCAAGTAGAGCGTGCTCAATTAGAAAATTTGCATTTAGAAATTTGTGATAATCCAAATTTAATCACTTTAATCGATGCGCCAGTTGGTGCTATGCAAAGCACACATGCTAAAAAAATAATAATAGCTGCCTGGGTAGAAGCAGCACTAAAGCGTGCAGAACCGCCATTATATGTATGGCTACAGCCATATGAAGAAGCTAAATATGCTACAATTTTTGGTTGTATGTCTGTGCCGCCTGTAGCCTTAACATATGCGGATGTGTATCCGCAGTTAACGCATGCTTATGATATATATTTGCAGGGTAAGCATGCTATACGCAACTGTTTAGATATTAACCGGCGTTTGCTTGAAAAGTACCAGGATAAAGGTGGCATACAGGTGCGTTTAGCACACTTGCAAGCAAATTTAAAAGAAGCCAAAGCTCACCATAGGCATTTAGAAGTATTGACCTCGATCTGGGATAGACAAACCGAGCTTCTGGTGCGTTGGACTAAGATATTTGATTTTCTACCCACCATGCAAAAAAGTCGCTTAGCTCGTTTGCATGCGTTTTTTAAACAAAATTTCCCTTATGACAATGTGGCTGGCTTTACCGAGGCTGAATTTGCGGAGCTGTTAGAATATAAGCGCAAACGTGTAGAAACATCCTTGCGTATGATTG
>DALYEH010000141.1:0-3235 GCA_031972715.1 Gammaproteobacteria bacterium
TTCCAAAATGGTTTCTCTCATATCTTCAGTGGTGGTTATGCTGCTGGATATTATAGTTATCTTTGGGCTGAAGTGCTATCGTGTGATGCCTATGCCAAGTTTACTGCTAAAGAATTATTTGATGCAAACGTGGGTGATGAGTTTTTAAGTAAAATTTTGGAAAAGGGTGGCTCTGAGCCAGCTATGGATTTGTTTGTGAGTTTTTTAGGGCGCAAACCAAGTGTAGATGCGTTGCTAAAGCATTATGCCTTGATTACTAGATGAGGCAAATTCTTTTCTGGCTTTTTTAAACACAAAGGGACGACATATATGTTCAAAGATGTAGATATAGAAAATAAAAATGTTCTGCAATTTCTTGTGAACTATCTTTTAAAGAAATTCGATGATCCAGAAGGCAAAACTGGTTATATTCAACGACGCACTAACATAGAGCAAAATAATATTGCAACAACAAATCCCCAACCAAATGTGGAGGCAGAAAAAATAGGTACAGACCCAACGCCTACGCAGATCGCTAAGCCAATCACTGAGGAGAAGGTTGTTAATGACAGACTTAATAAGCAGCAAGATGATGTGTTATCTTTAATCAGCGGAAACGCAACAGAATCTGTAAAAGAAGCGTCAAAAGCATCATCCAGTAAAAAGCAGTCTAAAAAAACGCCCAACTCTTCGCCCACCTCAACCCCAGCTCCAGTAGCTGCTGTAAGTCCCAGCGTGATGATTAATACGCCAGTCATAGATAGCAAAGTTGTAAAAGAGGAAACAGAAGTGCCATCTACTGAAGCTAAAGAGTCTAAAGATAGATCTGAATCACTAAGCAGCAGCGCCAGTAGTTCTTCACCTTTTATTTGGTTTAGTGGCGTTGCGCAAATAATAGGCAAAGTAGGCAACAATGTCGTTTACGCTGCTAGTGGTGTGAACAGCCAAGACTTAACAGCTGCAAAAGTGCAGCATGCAAAAAACTTTGTAGAGCGTATTAGCGTTAAAGAGCTGCAAAAAGTGCGTGCGGAAGAACAATTAAGATTTGCCGTTAAAGAACTTCAACAAGAAGTAGATGCAGAATTTCAAGCGTTAGTAGAAACACATAGAACGTTTGGTGGCGCGCCAGGAGATTACGAAGCATTATTGACACTATTTAAAAACGCCCTAAGCGTTTTAGTGAAAGATCAAGGTTTTATGAAAATGTCAACCGAGATCCTGCAATATGAGATGGATTTGAATGCGCCTAATAAAATGTTAGATGCGCAAAGAGCTGGTAAAGAATTTACTTCCAAAGTATTTAGGATTTTAGTTTTGCTGGAAGTGAATGCTATAAGTGAACAAACTCTATCAATACCTATGCAAAGTGACATGGTGATGGAACTCAAGCGCGCTATTAACAAACAATTCAAAAACAATATGCGTAATGAAGATGATTTGCATGAAGATCTTTTGGTAAATGTACGCTCGGTTTTATTTGAAATCGACAGGATCATTAAAGCTCCCCCAGCAGGTATGGTTGCAAGCGTTGCAAGCACTCTAAGACCCATTCTAGGCAATACTGATACAGCACATGAATTGCTAACTAATATACGTGAAATAATTTCCAGATATCTGCCCGCTAATAGACCTGATGCTAAGAGTAATTCTGCAACTCCTAAACTGAGTGTGGTTAAAGGCTAATGATTGAATTGAATGTACCATTTATGGAAAAAGACGAGGCTAAGCGTTTGGGTGCGCGCTGGAATAGTGCCGCCAAACGCTGGTATATACCAAATGGGGTAGATCCAAAGCCTTTTGCGCGTTGGTTGCTTGAAGATGTGGCAATTTTAGATCAAGTGCCGGTGGCGGAGGCATTAGATCTAGATTTGCTAGGCACGCAAAAGCGCACCGAATATACTCTCTCGGCCTTTTTATATAAAATCAGTGATGTTGTGCAGAGAAACTTTGCTGCTGCTGCATGGATTAGTGCCGAAATAAGTGAATTACGTAGCAATAAAGGGCACTTATTTATTACTTTAGTTGAGCACGATGAGCAGGGTAATATGATGGCACGTACCTCAGCGCGCATTTGGCAAACAAATGTTGATACCATTAACAGTAAATTTTCTTTAGGAACTGGTTCAAATTTAGAAGCAGGAATTAAAGTTTTAGTATGCGCGCGCGTCGAATTTCACCCGCAGTATGGTATGGCTCTGTTCATAGAAGATATTGACCCTACCTATACGCTAGGTGATATGGCAGCAAAACTAGCTAAGATCCGTGAAGTACTTACAGCGGAAAAAATTATAGATAAAAATAAGCAACTACCAAGGCCTTATGATTTCACTAGAGTGGCGGTAATTAGTCCGCAAAATGCCGCTGGTTTAGGCGATTTTAATCGCGAAGCTGATCTACTAATAAAAAATAATTTGTGTGAATTTGTTTATTTTTCGGCTGTATTCCAAGGCGAACAAGCGCCGAAAGATATTTGTAAAGCACTAGAACAAGCGCTTAAAGAGCATGATCAAAAACCTTTCGACGCTATAGTGCTTATACGTGGTGGCGGGGCGCTTTCGGATCTAGCATGGCTGAACAATGAGCAGCTTGCACGCGCGGTGTGCCTCTGTCCAGTGCATGTGATGGTCGGTATAGGGCATGAACGCGATTATACCATTATCGATGAGGTTGCGGGGGAGCGTTTTGATACGCCATCAAAAGTAATTCAGAGGATTTTCAATCTGATTACTGGCAACGCTATTGAGGCTGAAAATAAATATCAGGAAATCGCGCAAACAGCATTAAATACTGTACATAGGTTAGAGGAGCGAATTGCCCTCATTTATCAGCAAATCGGCACACAAGCACAACAGTATTGTATTATGTTAGAAAAAGAATTGCAGGCTTTGATTAGCGAGATTTTGAGTCAAAGCCCAAAGCAGATCCTGCGTAAAGGTTTTGCATTGATAAGCACGGCTAAAGGGCAGGTGATTACATCTAAAGCTGCAGCCCAGCTCCAAGAAAAGTTAAAAATTGAATTCCATGATGGCACTATTGATGTGCACAAAGCAGAGGTTTAAAAATGGCAGAGAATAGTTTTACTAAAAGCTACCAACAGCTGAATACAATCGCGCAAAAATTACGCACCCAAAGCGAGCCTGATATTGATGCTCTTGTGCCGATGGTAGAAGAGGCCACTAAGGCTTATCAGGTCTGCAAGCAACGTATAGAAGCGGTAAAGGTTGCGCTAAAGCAGCACTTCAAGGATCAAGAGGTG
>DALYEH010000141.1:3245-3898 GCA_031972715.1 Gammaproteobacteria bacterium
GTCTGTATGTTTAGGTCACTGTTGTATGCTCTTTGATCCAAGCACGGGGTTTTAAGTACTCCGCGTATAGTTTTGCTTCTGGCGTGCCTGGTTCAGGATGCCAATTGTAACGCCATTTTACTAATGGTGGTAAAGATGCAAGTATAGATTCTGTACGGCCATTAGATTGCAAGCCAAATAAAGTACCTCTATCATGGATTAAATTGAATTCTACATATCTGCCACGTCTATATAGTTGGAAATCTCTTTCACGCTCTCCGAAGGCGATATTTTTGCGTTGTTGCACTATAGGCAAATACGCAGGAATAAAACTGTTGCCAATACTTTGTATAAATTGCAGACATTTTACAAAAGACCAACGGTTAAGATCGTCGAAAAACAGACCACCTACACCACGAGTTTCCTGGCGATGAGGTAGATAAAAATATTTGTCACACCATTCTTTATACTTATAATAAACATCCTCACCAAATGGCAAACATGCATCATGTGCGGTTTGATGCCAGTGTAAACAATCTGCATCGAAAGCATAGTAGGGCGTTAAATCGTAGCCACCACCAAACCACCATATTAGAGATTTGCTAGTTTTGGGATGGGCCACGAAAAAACGCAAGTTGGCATGGGTTGTTGGTACATATGGGTTTTGTGGATGG
>DALYEH010000142.1:0-3878 GCA_031972715.1 Gammaproteobacteria bacterium
ATGCTTGGTGCTCTTTATATTGCTAGTACCAGCGCTAGGCAGCGCAGCTAATCCGCCTTTTAAAATATTTCAAATTGGTTTTAACAAAGTTGGCACTACCACACTCACCGATTTTTTTAATCGAAACGGCATTCCTAGCGTACATTGGGATGAAGGCAAGCTTGCATATAGTATACATATAAATCATTTCTTAAAGCGCCCGCTGCTAAATGCTGAATACTTAGATCAATACGTTGCTTTTTTTGATATGAATAGTGTTAGAGTGACTCCGCCTATAGAAGTCGGAGTTATGTATTACAAAGAACTAGACCGACAGTATCCAGGTAGTAAATTTATCTTAAACATACGAGATAAGGATGCCTGGTTGCGTAGCAGAATGAATCACAACACAAAATACAATATGACTCTGTTACAAAGAGCAGCCTTACAATATAGGGTGTCTACTACCAAGATGTATGAGATTTGGAGTGAAATGTGGGATGCACATCATGCTGCAGTCTTAGCGTACTTTAAGGATCGACCTCAAGATTTATTAGTATTTGATGTGGAAAAAGATCCACCATCTAAAATCGTAGAATTCTTCGCCCCATATTTTAAAATGGACCCTGCTCTATACGGACATAAAAACAAAACCTCATCTCCCCAAGGTAATGGCTTTAAGTTTTTCAACAAAATTTATTGTATTAATTTGTTACGTACTCCAGAGCGCAAAGAACATATGGAAAATGAATTTCAACGCATGGGTATTAGGAATTATGAATTTGTAGAGGCAGTGGATGCAGATTCACAAGAAGTATCAAATATTATGCATAGTTACAAAGTAAAAAAATTTCCGCCATGTTTTAGATGCAATAAACTATCGTGTGCATGTAGCAACAATGTTTTAATCCCAGCACAAATAGGCAATTGGTTGTCTTTTATTAAGGTATTTAAAGACATGGTTAAAAACAAAATTAATTATGCTTTAATTACTGAAGATGATATTAAATTTACTCAAGATGCTGAGCAAATTTTTGATAAATTAGTTAAGTACGAAGCATTTGTAGAAAATGATATTGATTTAAATAAACCGATTTTGATTCGGTTTCATGGTCGTTATGATCCGCATGACAGGGACTTAAATAATATTCATTTTAGTAATGATCAACAGCTTTCTAACCCATGCTTTATGGTGAATAGACTGTTTGCAGAATTTTTCTTGGCGCATTTTGCACGCATTGAAACAACCTCAGATATATATATTCATCTGCGGCTACCAAAGCAATACCGCCAAATACAAGCGGTATCTGCTTATCCCAAACCTGTGTATCAGTTGTCTGATGGTGAATTGATAGCTGGTGTGCCAGCAGAATTTTATTCTACCATTCATCCTAAAGGTATAGATGCTGCCGATCAGCTACGCAAAGCATCGCATATCAAGCGAGTCGAGTATTGGGATTATTTACGTAAAAAATTAAAATCATAAGGTGTGTGTTTTATCAAAGTGCTTAAACCCTAGAAAATCTTCTTGCTGCATTCGCGACAAGAGCATGACTTTAAATAATTCTCCCATTTCTGCAGGCGATGTCAAAGTATTAACTTCGTGCTTTTGCGCGAAGCTATTGTGATCAATAAATTCTGTAATGCCACAGTTGATCAAAAAGCTACTCATATTTGTATATCCACTCACGTATAGATCGTTTGCTAAGGCTGCTTCTGCAACTGCAGTAAAATCTACATGTGCGGTAATATCTTGCACTCCAACATGAATGAGAGGATCACAATGAGCCTGGTGCTTGTAATGACACATGATTGTACCGCTGTGGCGTTGCGGATGATAATATTGTGCCCTAGAAAAACCATAATCACAGAGTAAAATGACCCCGCTATGTATACATGCTGCCAGACTTTTGATCCAGCCCGCAAGCCAGATATTAACTTCTGATGTATATGGCTGTGTGAGATATGCAGCAATATTATTGGTATGGAATGTATCTGCTAGCTTGGGTGTTGCTGCTCCGGTTACAAATGCAAAGCCATCTTTATTTGTTTTTACATAGTACTCTTGCAGGGTATTTTCAGTATATAGAAATTTGCTTATTGGCATAGCGTCTATTACTTCATTAGCAAAAACCACACCTGTAAATTTTTCAGTAGGCAAAGTTTCAGTCCAATGCACTAGATGTGCAAATCTTGCATATTTTTGTGTTACTAATTCTTGTTGCCGCCAACGTAAATCAGGACTAACTTCCAGAATGAGGTATTGGCTAGGTAAACAATCCCATTCTTCTAATTGTGTTAACAGATCGCAGGCGAAGCGCCCACTGCCAGCGCCAAGCTCTAACAAGACTGGATGAGCAAAAGTGTTACATATTTCTTGTACTTGCCTAGCAACGCATTTAGCAAATAGACTACCCATCTCCGGAGCAGTAGTAAAATCACCCGCGGATCCAAATTTTACATTTCCGGCACTATAGTAACCTAGGCCTGGAGCATACAGTGCGTGTTGCATATACTCAGCAAAAGTAATTTGCCCGCCATTCTTGGCAATTTGCAGCTCTATGTATTCTTTAACAGCCTGGGTATGTTGCAAGCGATGAGTTTCTGTTAATATCATGGCTATCCCTAAACATTGGTAAGTTAACACAACATGTTACTATATATATTCTGTATCATTACAGCCTATGCGGTAGGCTCACTTTCCAGCGCAATCATTGTCTGTAAGCTATGGGGTTTGCCCGATCCACGCAGCCAAGGATCAAAGAACCCTGGCGCTACTAATGTACTACGAATAGGTGGCAAGCTGCCAGCCATAGTGACTTTGCTTGGCGATGGGAGTAAAGGTTTTATACCCACGCTAATTGTTACTACTATAGGTATGCCAACATGGGTAATTGGTGGTGTAATGTTGGCAGCTTTGTGTGGGCATATCTGGCCATTGTTTTTTGAGTTTAAAGGCGGCAAAGGTGTTGCTACTGCTATGGGCGCATATTTAGGTTTGGCGTGGCCTGTAGGAGCTGTTTTGATCTCCATATGGGCAGCCATAATTTTTGTTACTAAGATATCTTCGCTTGGTGCAATCGTTGCGATTATTTTAGCGCCGGTAGTCGCGTGGCTGTTCTTACACAACTATATATTAACTTGCATTATTACACTTATGAGTGCGATATTATTGTATAGGCACAAAGATAATATACATCGTTTGTGTAGTGGTAAAGAAACTAAAATATAAAGGATGCATATGAATAACGATCCTAATGATGATCAAGAGCTTGACCAAGATACAGAATCTAGTGCCGTATCAGCTGAACATGAATCGGCTGGTGAGGAAGAAGTAGTTGAGGAAGAAGAGGAGTTTGAGGAACAACAAGTAGGTGGGGCAGCTTCAGACTATCAGGAAGAAGTAATAGAAGAAGTAATAGAGGAATCAGAAGAAGAGGGCTCTAAGATAGCGATATCGCCTTGGCCATCTCCATCTGCATCATTGTTGCCATCTCCATCGCCATCATTATTCCCATTGCCCTCACCGCCAGCATCTCCTGTACTTAATGACGAGATAGAGAGAAATAATGCTCAGGGGCAGCGCCAACGTGCGTCTGCTACACAATGGCTGCCACCTGGATTTGCAGCATATACTGCTACGATGCGGCGACCAACTCCGCCAAGAGGAGCGCCGAATACAGGAAAAAATAATAATAATGCTAAGGCTTTTAACGAGCCGCGAGCACGGATACTGAGTGATGCACGTGATGCAAGCGATGCTAGCAATGCAAGCGATGAAAGTAATGCAAGCAATGACACTGGTTCAACGCTCGACCTATCGACCCCAAAAAGCAAAAAACAACGCAAAAAACACAGTAGTGATGTAAATACTGTAAAGCCTCGACTAGCAAGCATTA
>DALYEH010000143.1:0-386 GCA_031972715.1 Gammaproteobacteria bacterium
TGGAGTTTATTTTAGTTACAACGACTCTGACACTGCACGAGCGATATATGCTGCAATGTTAGAAAAGAGTGATAATAGCAGGCTTTTGGAGATATTCGGCTTAGCAAGCAACAATGGTGCTCTTGAAATATTAGGTACTTCAAAGATGGAATTTAACGCTAAGCAATTCGATAATATACGTCATAAAATTAGTAATGATTAAAGTAGAATCAGGATAGACGATGGAAACTAATTGCTGCATAGTGGGTGGTGGACCCGCCGGAATGATGGTAGGGTTACTGTTAGCGCGTAATGGTATTGATGTCACCATATTAGAAAAGCACGAAGATTTTTATAGAGACTTTCGTGGCGATACAATACACCCTTCTACTTTAGAGATCATGCAT
>DALYEH010000143.1:396-3781 GCA_031972715.1 Gammaproteobacteria bacterium
ATGATTTAGGCATTTTAGAGGAATTCCTTAAATTGCCACATCAGGTTGCTATGCAACTACGTGGCTACATTGATGATTATGAAATTACAGTTGCTGATTTTTCGAAGCTAAAAGTTGTATGCCCTTATATAGCTTTTATGCCGCAATGGGATTTTTTGAATTTTTTAGCTCTGCAGGGTAGCAAATATCCGAATTTCAAATTGCTTATGAATACAGCAGCTACAGATATTGTGCAAAAAGATGGAAAGGTTGTAGGCGTCACAGTTAACTCAATGCAAGGAACAATACAAATCAAAAGCCAGCTAGTCATAGCCTGTGATGGCAGGCACTCAACTATACGCGAAGCAGCAAAGCTAAGTGTAATAGATATTGGTGCACCGATGGATGTATTGTGGTTTAAACTCCCACGCAAAGCCACAGATAGCTCTGATACTTTTGCAAAGTTCAGTGCAGGTCGCATCATGATCATGATTAATAGACTAGATTATTGGCAATGCGGTTTTGTTGTTGCTAAAGGTCAAGCGGCTAAGATGCAGAATGCACCTATAGACACATTTTGCAACATAATTGCCAATTTAGCGCCATTTTTAGAAGACAGGGTTGATGTACTATCAAGTTGGGCTGATATTAAACTATTAACTGTTAAAATTGATCGTTTGCTGCAATGGTATATGCCAGGATTATTATGTATAGGAGACGCTGCACATGCGATGTCTCCAGTAGGTGGCGTCGGCATCAATCTCGCAATACAGGATGCTGTTGCTACAGCTAATATTCTGACAGCTCAGCTAAAAAGTGGTTCTGTAAAATTAGAAGATTTGTCTGCAGTGCAAAAACGTCGAGAGTTGCCTATGAAAATTATACAAAAAATGCAGGTATTAGTACAAAATAGAGTTATAAAAAATGTTCTTAATCAATCAGGAACCATTAAGGTGCCAATTATTTTGAAGCTTACACAGAAAGTGCCTTTTTTCAGGCAATGTGTGGGATACATTATAGGCATTGGCTTTAGACCAGAACATCCGATGAGTTTTAAATGAATTTAGCAGCAAAGACTTTGCGCATAATATTACAAATTGTTTGTGTATACATAATATCTACAGTAATTATTTATTATTTTTCTGATTATTCGATATTTTTACCTCCTAAAGCATCTTATAAAGATTCTGATAAAATTATCAAGATCACAGTTAGCAATGGGAACAAGATTAGTGCTTACTATTTGTCAAATCCTGACGCCAAGTACGTCATTTTATATAGTCATGGCAATAGCGAAGATATGCTACAAAACGATGCCTTTTTACGTACACTACATGCTTGGGGCTTTGCCGTAATGGCGTATGATTATGAAGGATATGGGACTAGCGAAGGAAAACCAAGCGAAAAAGCAACATACCGTGATATTTCTGCAGTTTACGAATATTTGATACATAAAAAAAAATACGCGCCCCAGCAAATAATATTATATGGACGGTCATTAGGTTCCGGCCCTACTATTGAGCTAGCAATTAAGCAAGATGTTGCAGGAGTTATTCTGGAAGGCGCTTTTGTGAGTGCTTATAGAGTCGTGACATATTGGCCAATTTTCGCTTTAGATAAATTTAATAATATCTCTAAAATCAACCAAATCCGTGTCCCTCTGCTTCTCATTCATGGTACTGATGATGAAGTAATACCGTTTTGGCATGCTAATGCACTATACTCTGCTTATATTGGTACCAAAGAGCATCTTTGGATTAAAGATGGTTTACATAATGACCCTAACTATCTGCGTGCAGAATACAAACAAGCACTTTTTATATACCTTGATCTACTAGCAAAATAGTATACAAGAGTCATACAAGCACCAAATAATATTTTTGATGGCAAGCTGATATAGTAAGGTACAATAGTGACCATATCCATATTAAGATGCGGTAAAATTATTTTAAACGCGCACATCCAGATACAAGCGAATATAATTGTCGAAACTATTAGCATCAATCCTAAATTATTAGTATCAATTCTCCTAAGCACTATTTTTCCATATGCTATCCCTATTATTATAGAAAGAGCAAAATGAATAAGTAAACCTTGATATTGATTAGTAGAAGCTAGATGCACAGCCAATACTATTTCATTACTAATTTGCTGCAAAGAAACATCTGATTGCAAACAGTACAAATATATCCATAGCACTTCAGCTAGTCCTCCAAACAACCCGGATACTACAGAGACTAATACACTCTTGGTTTGTGCCTGTTGCATAATCTATTCACCTAATTTTATCAGTTACATTTTGACCATGTTGAATTATAGATCTACGCACTAATGTATCAAGCATAGAGCAGACTATTTTGTGAATTTAATGTAAGATTCTGTCTACAATTGAAAATATACTAAGATGCAACCTGTATGTACCATGATCTCTACTCGCTGCTCTCTCACTATGTTTCTAATACTAGAGCACTGAGCAGAGATGTCCGTATCGTGCAAATCCCATACTAAACCAGACGTGCTCACTTTAGATGGTGTGTATGCTAACACGGATAGTTTAGAACCTATTTCTAAATTTGCATGAAAATGTTTGCAGATGAATATGCCATATTTATCTTGATCTTTGTATGCTGAATCATGAAATATTATTCTGTGATCCTGTGAATATTCTGCTATCACTGACAAGTTATATAAACTATGATCAAGTTCTTTACCTGTAGCACCATAAATGAGACATGGAAGCAAATCTCTATCTGCAAGCACCGCCAATACTTTTTGTAAATCGGTGCTATTTTGGTCGCGTACCTGTATAATCTCGATATGCTTAGGAATGGTCTGTAATTCTATAGAATCAAGATCACCGATAATTACCTCAGGCTCTATGCCCATCTCTATCAACGCATTTGCAGCTCCATCAGCAGCTAGCAAAGGCAAATGAGCATAGCGTGCAAAATAGTCACGTGTTGGAATTTCACCATTTAGACATATTATGGATTTAAACAAACTAAATTCACTATTTAAATCAATCATATTTATACTTTAAGATGATTAACCAAACAGAAAATGCAGACATAATCACATTTGTGCAAATTACTGCAGCGCTACCAAGCATACTGCCGTATAAGCACCATAACACTGATGATAATAAGAAGTTCCACAACATCCATATAGACAAATCTTTTACCGATCTAGTTTTAAAGCTATGCAAGATCTGTGGCACTAAAGAAATAGTTGATGTAGTTGCAGCAAGAAACCCTACGGTTTTAATAAACATTTGTCACTCTCCCTACGCTGGCATGACCCAGATCAGGTAATTAGGGTGATTTCTCAATTGTGTTTACCACAATACCCCTGGTGTATAAAAGGCGAACCTTATTACTTTTCGTAAAGCATGTCAATTTTTGCGAGT
>DALYEH010000144.1:0-474 GCA_031972715.1 Gammaproteobacteria bacterium
ACAACGTTGGGCGGCATATGGCTGTGGTGTATCGTGAGACAACGATGCAAGAAACAGTTGTAGACGGAGTGCCTACCACGCAGCCAGTGACGGTAGAGCGGGTGATATCTTATGCCACTATTCAAAGTGCTTTAGGCAATAGCTTTGAAATTAGTGGTTTATCGCAGACCGAAGCGCGCGATTTAGCTTTATTGTTAAGAGCCGGTTCACTGCCAGCTACTATTTCGATAGTGGAGGAACGTGTAATTGGTCCAAGCATGGGACAAGAAAATATAAACAAAGGTATTACGTCTGTAGTAGTTGGCTTATGTTTGATACTTGTGTTCATGACTGCGTATTACAGTTTATTTGGCATAATCGCAAATATTGCTTTGTTTTTAAACCTAATCCTTTTGCTAGCGCTCATGTCTTTAGTAGGCGCAACTTTAACCTTACCTGGTATCGCGGGTATTGTTCTAACACTGGGTATGGCGG
>DALYEH010000144.1:484-3776 GCA_031972715.1 Gammaproteobacteria bacterium
GGTGGATGCTAACGTATTGATTTTTGAACGTATACGTGAAGAAATGCGGCGTGGCTTGGGTCCACATGCAAGTATTCAAAGCGGTTTTGAACATGCGTTTGCAACCATTGTGGACTCGAATTTAACAACCTTGATAGTAGGCGTAATTTTATACGCGGTTGGTACTGGGCCTGTGAAAGGGTTTGCAGTCACGTTGTCTTTAGGGATCTTGACCTCGCTGTTAACAGCTGTAACTGCTACGCGCGCAATCGTGGAGCTAATATATGGTAAACGTCAAGTTAAAAAACTTTTAGTTGGTATATAATTATGGAATTTTTTAAGAAACAAACGCATATTAGTTTTATGAAGTTAAAACACTATACCATAGGCGTGGCTTTGTTTTTCTGTGTGTTGTCCTTGTCTTTATTGATTTTTAAAGGCTTGCATTATGGGTTAGAGTTTACAGGTGGTACACAGATTGAGTTGCGTTTTAACAAAGCTGTGTTGCCTGAACACGTAGCAGCGGTAGTGCAAGAACTAGGCTTTACGGGGGTGCGTGTACAGCTGTACGGTTCTACGCAAGATGTGCTTGTGCGTGCGGTGAATTTACAAAACCACGCTGAGGAAAAGGCAAGTACCGACATACAAATGCAAACAAGGATTGCTAATGCCTTTGCGCAAGCAGGTGATGAAGTGCAGGTGCGGCGCATAGAGTATGTTGGTTCTGAAGTTGGCCAACAATTAGCTGAGCAGGGTGCGGTGGCGGTAATAGTAGCGATTTTGGCTACTATGGCTTATATAGCAGTACGTTTTGAATATAGATTTGCGGTAAGTGCGGCTTTAGCGTTAGCTCACGATGCGCTTATAGTGCTGGGTGTGTTTGTGATGTTCCAAATCGAATTTGATTTGGCGGCTTTAGCTGCTGTGCTTGCGGTTGTTGGATATTCATTAAATGATAAGATTGTAGTTTTTGACCGTGTGCGCGAGAATTTCAGATTAATGCGCGGCGGCACACCTGAAGAAGTTATGGATGGGGCGTTAAACCAAACGTTATCGCGGACTATCATGACTTCATTTATGACAATGCTTGTGGTGTTGGCTTTGCTAATTTTCGGCGGTAGTTCATTATTTAGCTTCTCATTAGCCCTGTGCATAGGGATTGCTGTTGGTACCTATTCTTCTATCTTTGTAGCAAGTGCCTTGGCAATAGTTTTGGGGTTATCTAGAACGGATCTATTACCTAAGCCAAAAGTGATAGTGGATAACAGGCCTTAGAAATTTGCTGCGCTATCGAGGGTTGGTATGCAGTTTAGTATGCTTTCTTGATTTCCGCAGCAAGGTGTTGATTAGCTGCCATATATTCTATTAAACCGCTCTAGAAGTATACATTTTGCTGCATTTTCATGCTACCATGTTGCTTCAAAATTAGCTAAACACCTAGGTTTCGTATGCACCCGTATTTAAACACTGCAGTAAAAGCTGCCAGAAGCGCCGGGCAAATAATTGCTCGTGCTGTGGATCGTATTGATCGTTTGGAAATCGCCACCAAAAAAACTGCGAATGATCTAGTGACAAGTGTAGATAAGGCTGCTGAGGCGGAAATCATACACATTATCAAAAAAGCCTATCCAGATCATGGTATTTTAGGTGAAGAAACAGGTGTAACAGTCGGTACGAATCCAAACCAGGTCGTGTGGATTATTGATCCTTTAGATGGGACTCTGAATTTCGTGCACGGTGTGCCACAGTTTTCTGTGTCTATAGCTGTGCAGATACGCGGTGTTGTAGAGCACGGTGTGGTTTATAATCCTATAAGTGATGAATTATTTACGGCTACCAAAGGTGCTGGTGCACAGTTAAATGACAGAAGAATACGCGTCTCAGAGTGTAAAAATATCGGCACTGCATTAATTGGAACGGGGTTTGCCTTTAGATTGAGCGGTGAGCCTATAGATGTCTGTGTACAGCGTTTAAAAAATATTCTAGAAAATTGTGGTGATTTGCGTAGGTTAGGCTCTGCAGCCTTGGACCTAGCGTTTGTAGCAGCTGGACGTATGGATGGCTTTTGGGAAGTGGGCTTGAATGCCTGGGATATTGCTGCTGGTGCTTTATTAGTGCGTGAAGCAGGCGGTTTTGTAACCGATTTTGCTGGTACTGATAAATTTATAGAAAGTAAATCTATCGTTGCTGGCACACCTAAAGTATTCCCTAGATTGTTAGAGCTGTGCAATATTTAAGTTTTAAATTGTACGCTCTCACCACAACCGCAGGCATTGACTACGTTGGGGTTATTAAACTGTAGAATAGAATTAACTCCTTGGGTGACGTAGTCTAGTTCCATACCTTCTAAAGCATGCATAAACTGCTTGTCTATATAAATTTGTACGGAACCAAAATCAAACACTTGATCCTCAGCGTTTTGTGTCTGAGTGAAATCGATAGTGTAGGCAAACCCAGAACATCCTGCGTCTCTTAGTCCTATACGGATCCCTAAACTACCGGCTGGAGCATCGTTTAAGCTTTCCTGTAAGTATTTTTTAGCTGTCTCTGTTAATGTAATCATATTATTTATTAGTTAAGTAACTTCCGTTTGGTATTTATTATGCGCCTACCCCAGCTATTTTAGCAAAACCAGACCTTGGCTTCTACAATGTATATTGGGAAAGTACAGATCCAGGGACTAAACATGAATCCTAAAATGACATCTAAAGAGGCCGCCGATTTCTTGGGTATTTCACCGCGCCAAGTATATAAGCGCCTAATAGACGCAGAACTGCCTTTTATGCGCAGTGGTAGCACCATCTACTTTGGCTACCCTACAGCAAGGCAATTGTTTAGGCTGGCAATTAAACCCAAAGCTATAGCTTTTCAGATAGTCAAAGGTGGTACAGGTAAAACATCATTAGCCTGTGCTGTGGCAGTAAGAGCCAATTTATACGGTTTGCGTGTTTTATGCATAGATTTGGATCAGCAAGGTAATCTAACAAACTCATTTGGTGTAGACGCGGAAGCGCTACCTGTAATGATAGATATTTTGGCTGAAGGGTATACATATGAAGAAGCGATTACACGCGTATATCCCGGCATGGATATATTGGCTAGCCGTATAGAGAATGCCTTGTTGGATGATGTAATAAAATTAAAGCGCTTAAAGCTTGATAAAGTATACAAAATACCTTTTGCGGAATTAAAACAAAAATACGATTTAATTGTTGTAGATTGCCCGCCTAATTTAGGTCAATCTGTTGCTGCTGTAACCTTGGCTGTAGATCAGATCATAGCGCCGGTGATCCCAGAAAGTTACGCCTTATCT
>DALYEH010000145.1:0-3750 GCA_031972715.1 Gammaproteobacteria bacterium
TGCTTGATCATCGTTAGAAGGACTATAAGCAGCAAAATCTGAAATCAAGACGCGCTTGCGCCCATCATCTACATTCACATCTCTAAAGACTTTGCCTAATACGGTATTGGCATAAGGGCCATTTGTTAGTGAAGTTGTAAAATCTAGACCCTTAGCTACTGTGTAAATTATGTCGCCATTTAAATCTACCAAAAAAATATCTTCCATACCAAAGAGCAATTTTAAATCGCGTAATTGTGGATGATACTTTGCATGTTCAGCACTATATGTAGAGCCGTCCTCAATGTATGTGAGAGTTTGCTCTTTGTCTATGCCATACGGATTATTAAAGATATAGTTGTACTGTAGCGCAAATGTGCTGGGATTTCTGACGTTTAGATATGGCGTAGCATCAAAAGTAAGGCCGCCATTATCATTGGCATAATCTTTAGCAAATTCTTGAATATAAAGTTTAATAACCTCATCCTTATATTTATCCATGCCTTTTGCACTTACTTCTTTAGCATACAAATCAAAGCCAGTTTTTAAATTTTGCATTGCTTGGATTACAGAGGGATCATTAGAAAATAATAAACATTGACGTTGTAGCGCAGTAATATATCTGGTTACTTCATCTGCCTTCAAATCGCGCACTAAGGTTAATCTATCGCGCGCTGAATCCTCCAGCATATTCTTGCCATAATTGTACGACATAGCTCCAATTAATAGCACAGCAGCTATAACTGCGAATGTCGCAATTAAAACAGCATTTATGACTAAGCGAGGCCCGATGCGCATAGTTATCTCCCATTCTAACTAAGTCTAGATCAACATCCAGGCTTTGGGTAATGGGCTATACTAAATTACATATGACCTAATTACCCAGAGAGGACTACTATGGAGCATGGACATTGCTCTAGCTGTGATCTGCATCACTCGCATTCTGCGGCAGAATATACTCAATTACTGCGTAAAACTATTGTCGCTGGAATTTTGGGAGCGGTTTTAATAGTAGTGTATATGTTTGGAATTATGCCAGATCTTGCAGAAGAGTATGGCTTCGTCACTAATGGTATTGTTGCTGTGATAGTTTTTGCTGCTTTAGTATACTGTGGTGGACAATATTACACTGGTGCCTGGCGAGCTTTTAAGCAACATTCAGCTAGTATGGATACATTGATCGCTATAGGCACTGGTAGCGCGTGGCTATACTCATGCGTTGTCTTGCTTTTTACTAGCGCTTTTCCTATAGAAGCGCAGCATGTATATTTTGAAGCAGCAATAGTAATAGTAGCGCTGGTAAATTTAGGCATGCTTCTAGATGTGCGCGCGCGTAAACAAACGCATGAAGCTGTACGTCAGTTGCTAGATTTACAGCCTAAAACAGCACGTTTGATTCGTGACAATCAAGAACAGGAAGTACCACTAGAAAGTATACAAATTGGTGATTTCATCAGGGTACGACCCGGGACACAAATACCTGTGGATGGCATCATTACTGCAGGTTATGCCGTAATCGATGAATCTATGCTAACCGGAGAACCTATGCCTCAGCGACGCGTTATTGGAGAAGCAGTAACAGGCGGCACTCTTAATACTGCTGGGAGTTTTGTGTTTAAAGCAAATAAGGTGGGTGCAGACACCATGTTAGCGCAAATTATTGCTCTGGTTGAACAAGCACAAAACTCTAAACCACAATTAGCTCGCTTGGCTGATACTGTGGCACATATTTTTGTACCTCTAGTAATGATTACTGCCATTATCACAGCGCTCGTTTGGTACAATATTGGTTTGCAGCCAGTAGGCACTTACATGTTTATAACTGCGGTTTCCGTGCTAGTTAGTGCATGTCCATGCGCTCTTGGGTTGGCAGTGCCTATTTCTGTGATGTTAGGCATTGGCAAAGCAGCAAGGCATGGCATTTTGATACGCGATGCTAATGCCTTACAACAGATGTGCAAATTGAGCACTATCATTCTTGATAAGACTGGCACCATCACTCTAGGCAAACCACGCGTCATAGATGTTTTGCCTATGCCACATTGTGAGGTAAAAACTATTTTACAATTAGCAGCTAGTTTAGAGATGTGTTCAGAACATCCTTATGCCTACGCAATAATTAATGCTGCACATTCTGAGGACATAAACACACTAGAAGTTACCAATTTTGAATCAATAACTGGTTTAGGAGTAAGCGGTGATATCAATGGTGAACCAGTAGCCATAGGTAATGGTGGTTTTATGGCAGCGCAATTAATATCTATAGATGCGCTGCATAAACAAGCTCAGCAAAACGCTGAACATGGCCAAACTTTTATTTTTGTCGCTAGAAATAAACAATTAATTGGTGGTATATGTATTGCTGATCCAATCCGTGCCGAGGCTAAAGAATTAATTACTAAATTGAAAAGCAAAGGCTTAAAAGTAGTAATGATTACTGGCGATAATTATACAACCGCACAAGCAGTGGCAACTCGTGTGGGGATCACTGAAGTATTTGCAGGCGCCATGCCGCAAGAAAAAGTGGCCCACATTCTAAAGTTACAAGAAGACGACGAAATTGTGGCCATGGTTGGCGATGGCATAAACGATGCCCCAGCGCTTGCACAAGCCAACGTTGGTTTTGCTATAGGATCTGGCACAGATATAGCTAAGCAAACTGCTGATGTCACCATCATAGGTTCAAACATTCTCAACATCTATTCATGCATTGATTTAGGACAAAAAACTGTACAGAATATGCGCCAAAACTTATTTGCAGCTTTTATTTATAACATTCTTGGCATCCCTATCGCTGCTGGGATTTTATATCCGGTACTTGGCACTCTCCTCAATCCTATGCTGGCAAGTTGTGCTATGGCTTTATCGTCAATTACAGTCGTATTAAATGCCAACAGATTACGCTTATATAAACCAAAGGTAGATAATAATGCTAGTTAATTTAGTAGGTATATTCTTGATCTTTTTTATTATCTGGTGGTTCTGGATCGCGTAATTTAAATTCTCATTCATTTTCTCTACCCCCCGATATATGTCGGTAATATTGACATAGCACGGCAACACATTTAAGCTTACACCATGTTAAAGAAAATAAAAGAGAAATTTAGCAAAAGACCAGCAATAAAATGGCCTGCGATCTTTGCGGTAATAGGAACATTTGGCTTTATTACAGCACCTTTAACTCTTGGTTTAGTAGCGCTAACCCCACTTTTACCAGTACTCACTGGATCAGCATTAGCAATTATCGCATTCAGACAGTTTGGCTCACAAAGCGAAGTTTTAAAAGGAGATAACCCGAATACTGCTATAGGCGTTGGTTATACCCAAGTATTGATGTGTTCGCTAGTATTCACGACCCTAGGTTTTGTAAGCCCGTTCTTAGGTCCAGTCGCACCTTTCATAATTCCAGTTTGGTATGGTTCTATTGCATATACCGTATTAGCGGCCTTGTGTGGTGGTGGTTATAATAAAATTCGTAGTGACTGGAGCGTATCTCCATTTAGATTGATGAGAGATTTTGTAAAAGGCATTGATACCTTAATATCCTATATTCCTTTTCGTACGCAACTTGGTTACTACATTGGTAAATCACACAAATGGCTTGGTACCATATATTTTGTAGCACAAGTCGCGCTATTTTCCTCGCTACTGTTTTTGGGGCCATCACTATTTGCTATAGGCGCATCTGGGGTAGCCGTATTAGGTATAAGTTACGTGAGAGCTATGAACGTACTGAATACACGTCTATCTACTGTAATCGAGAGAACATCC
>DALYEH010000146.1:0-1922 GCA_031972715.1 Gammaproteobacteria bacterium
TGTAAAAGGAACAGATATCATCAATCCAGATAACGTTTGCGTTACTGAAAATTTTGTATACATACAAGAGGATGGAGATTCTTTCTTTCCAGAAGCTACACACAATTCACTTATTTGGCAATATAACATTGCAACTGGTTCTAAAAAAATCTTTATGGATATGACCCATAAAGATGCTGCAATGATAAATTCTAAATACAACCCAGCTGGAGCAAACCAAAACAAATTTGGTATTTGGGAGCATGGTGCTATGGAAGATATTTCTGATGTAATTGGTGTACCAGGTACATTCACCATTAATATCCATGCACACACTTGGGTTGATGGAGATAAATTCTTAAATCCTAGTAAAGCAATTGGTGAAATTCGTCGTAAAATGGCCGATAGCTGACGATTGCATATAATATAGATATACCCATATGGAAATAGGTAGTTAGATGCCTAGTGAAATGCAATCGCAATGGAATTCTTCTTGGTTAGACAGTGGCAATCAAAGCTATCTGGAAAACCAATTTGAAACATTTTTAAAAGATCCATCCTCCTTACCAGCTGATTGGCGCGAGTATTTTCAAGAATTATTTAACAACAATCAACAGTATATGGATGTCTCGCATGCTGATGTACGTGCATTTTTCAAAAATTTAAGCCACAAACCTAAAGCGACACCAACTGCTGCGCCAAGTCTAGTAGCTGATGCTGCACAAGTCGCGGTAGATAAACTTATATTGGCGTATAGGTTGTTAGGACATTTACAAAGTAATATTAACCCTTTAAATCCGCCACCAGCACCTAGACCGGAATTAGAATTAAAAAATTTTGGTCTAGATCCTGCTTTGCTAATGCAAACTTTTAGCACACAAGACTTAGCGGGTCCTAAATCCCGTACACTACAACAGATATTGCAGGATTTGCAAAAAATATACTGCGGCAGTATCGCAACGGAATTTATGCATATAGATAATATTGAAGAACGCTTATGGGTACGTGAAACCGTAGAGAGTACAGTATTAAATTTGCAATTTGATCGTGATACGCAAGCCCAAATTTTAGAGTTAGTGATTGCAGCAGAGGGTCTAGAAAAATATTTGGGTGCAAAATATCCTGGCGCTAAGCGTTTTAGCCTAGAAGGTTGTGATAGCATGATCGTTGGTTTGGATCAAATCATTACACATGCAAGCAACAATAAAGTACAAGAAATCATAATCTGTATGACGCATCGTGGGCGCTTAAATGTTTTAGTAAATGTGCTAGGTAAGGTGCCAAGCGAATTATTTGATCAATTTGAAGAGCGGCACAATGTGCAATTAGAATCTGGTGACGTAAAGTATCACCAAGGTTTTTCAACCGATTTACAAACTGCACACGGGAACATGCATGCCACACTAGTTTTCAATCCTTCACATTTAGAAGTTGTCACTCCAGTAGCAGTTGGATCTACTCGTGCACGTCAGGATCGCCGTGAAGATCATTTGCGAGATCAAGTAATGTGTGTTGCAATGCATGGCGATGCAGCTTTTGCAGGACAAGGTATAGCCATGGAAATTATGAACATGGCGCAGACACGAGGCTATACTACAGGCGGTACTATACATATTATCGTGGATAATCAGATTGGTTTTACTACTAGTAATCCACGCGATGCGAGATCCACGCTGTACTGTTCAGATTTAGGCAAAATGCTGTCTGTGCCTATTTTTCATGTCAATGCTGATGATCCTGAAGCTGTGTGGACCGTTTTTCAAATAGCTACGGCTTTTAAATTGCGTTTTCACAAGGACGTAATTATTGATTTGGTTGGTTACAGACGTATGGGGCATAATGAAGCAGATGAACCATCTGCGACACAGCCAATGATGTATAAAAACATTCGCTCCCATCCAACTGTTAAAGAGATATATGCGCAAAAATTAGTACAGGCGCAT
>DALYEH010000146.1:1932-3673 GCA_031972715.1 Gammaproteobacteria bacterium
AGAAATTGAGCAAAAAGTAGCGGCATATAGAGAGAGCCTAGATAAACGTGATCATGCTGTAGTTAAGCGTTTAGCGGCGAAGGATTGGAAAAATGCTTATGCATCTGATTGGACCCCATATGTAGCACGCGACTGGCGCATTCCAACTTCCACTAAAGTACCTATGGAAACTTTATGTGCTCTAGCCACAGCTCGCGATACAGTGCCTGCAGGTTTTACTTTAGATGTACGGGTTGCCAAAATTGTAGAATCTCGTCGCAATATGACGGCAGGGCAAATGCTAGCGGATTGGGGTTATGCAGAAACTTTAGCTTACGCTACTCTAGTCAACGAGGGTTATGGAGTACGTTTAGCTGGACAAGATTGCGCGCGCGGGACTTTTTTTCATAGGCATGCTACATGGCATGATCAGAATACTGGCGAGACTTACACGTCATTAGCACACTTAACAGATAAGCAAGGGAAATTTTTGGTTGTTGACTCATTGCTATCTGAGGCCGCAGCCTTAGGTTTTGAATATGGATATTCAACAAGCGAACCACGTACCCTGACTTTATGGGAGGCCCAGTTCGGTGACTTTGCGAATAATGCGCAAGTGGTGATAGATCAGTTTATCAGTTCAGGCGAGCAAAAATGGGGGCGCTTAAGCGGCCTAGTTTTGCTTTTGCCACATGGGTATGAAGGACAGGGCCCGGAACATTCTTCTGCGCGCATAGAGCGTTATATGCAGTTATGTGCGCAATATAATATGCAGGTTTGTATTCCTAGTACACCAGCACAAATTTTTCATTTACTACGTAGACAAATTTTGCGTCCTATGCGCAAACCTCTAATTGTTATTACTCCTAAAAGTTTATTGCGTCATAAAGATGCAGTTTCAAGTCTGGATGAGTTAGCAAATGGTGCCTTTCATGTGATCATACCAGACAACCTAGAAAATTATGATGCTATAAGCCGTGTCATATTGTGTAGCGGCAAGGTGTATTATGAACTCTTGCAGGCACGAGGAGAGCAAAAGCATATTGCAATTATTCGCATGGAACAGCTATACCCATTTCCAGAACAAGAATTAGCTGCAGAATTGGCAAAGTATAAATTTGCGACAAATGTCATATGGTGTCAAGAAGAGCCTATGAACCAAGGGGCTTGGTATAGTACACAGCATCATGTGCGCAATGTGTTATTGCCGCATCAATATTTGCAATTTTCTGGGCGTAAGGATAGCGCAGCGCCAGCAGTAGGATATTTTTATTTACATGAACAGCAACAGCAAGAACTAGTGAAACAAGCAATAGGTGAGAAATAGTCATGGCATTTGAGATTAAAGTTCCAGTATTACCCGAATCGGTTGCCGATGCGACCATAGCCACTTGGCATAAAAAACCAGGCGAACCTGTACGCAGGGATGAAAATCTAGTAGATATAGAAACTGACAAAGTAGTACTAGAAGTGGTAGCACCAGCAGATGGTACATTAGAAAAGATATTATATGATAATGGTGCAGTTGTAAAAGCAAATCAGGTAATTGCTACATATGTAGCACAGCAACCGGGCGCAAATATACAGAATGCTTCTACTGCGCCACCACCAACTGCAACTGTGGGCAGCGTCGCGGATGTTAGTCCAGTGGCAAATAATGCAGCGGTTACAGCGTCAGTGCATGCACCTGCAAATGCAGCTTTGTCACCATCTATGCGTCGCGCACTTGGTGAACATGATCAGATAGCAGCACAACCTGTAG
>DALYEH010000147.1:0-3645 GCA_031972715.1 Gammaproteobacteria bacterium
TGTTATAACTGCAAGGGCTATAATTTCTGTTCTGTATTTTTGTAAAAGCTTCACCAATTGATTATACCAACTCACTCAGGTAGTATTAAACCCACATTTCCTGAACTTACATCTATGCTGTCTAAAGATAAAAATTTAGGTACATAATGCTGAGTTTGTTGTGGTAAGTTTAACGACCAGTAATCGGTAGGTTTGCCTGCTTTTTTATTGGCGCGTATGGCTGAAGCAACCCTGGCTCCACCAGCATTATATGCTGCAAGCGCTAAGAGCCAATCATTATCAAATTTTTTATATAAAAACTCTAAGTGATCTAAAGCAACTTTAGTCGCTGCATGTACGTCTTTACGCCCATCATACCATTGGTCTTGTTTTAAACCGTACAATTTGCCTGTCATCGACACTAATTGCCAAAGCCCAACAGCGCCACGGTTAGAAGCTGCGGTTGGTCTATACTCACTCTCAATAATTGGTAATAGCGCTAGTTCTGGAGGCATGCCGCGCTCTTCTAGCATTTCCACTACGTGATAAAGGTATGGTGACGCTTCACGGCTTAAACGCTCCAAGTGATAATAGTTTTCGCGGCTATATTGTTTAATAAAGCGTTCTACGCGTGGGTTTGTATGATGAGTTTTAAAACTGAAATCTGCTGACATTCTGTCCCACATAGTAGTAGGAGCAAATGGAATGATTACCATAGAGCTGGTTGTAGAAGCATACGTAGTATTACTTGGTTTTTGACTGTCACAGCCAAGCAAACTAAGTGCAACTACTAATACTATGGAAATTTTCAGGTTAAATTTCTGCATTGGATCCCAAATCTTGTCATTTTGAGCCCTCTTTTGGGGCGTTGGCGCTATACTAGCACAAAAGAGCCTTGGATCCAAGAAAAAACTAAGCTAAATAACTCATATGTTGCCCGCTTATACTCTGGCAAGCATATAAAAGCTGTGTCATATTAGTATAGATTTTACACCGTATAGCATCTAGGTAAATAGGAACAATTTTGGGTAAACACACTTCGTGGCATCCGCCAGGGGAGATAGCCATATTAAAATCTGAATATAGCGCAGCCTTTAGAAACTGGTGTGAACAACCGCTAGGCAAGTATATGCTAAATTTAGAGCAAAAGCGCCTAGATGCAATTATGCCCACCCTGTTTGGCTACGATGCAATTCTGATTGGTGAACCGGTCTTTGCACCATTTATGCAGCAAAGCACCATCAAGAATAAATTTGTTTTAAATGATGATTTAAATTGTCAGCCAGCAGAGGCTAGTAGCTTGATTTACGCCAGACGCGACCGTTTGCCTATAGATAGCGCGATTATGGATGTGGTGCATTTGGCACATAGTCTAGAGTTCGCGGTCAATCCGCACGAGGTGTTGCGCGAAGCATATAGAATTTTGCGCTCGGATGGGCATCTAATTATATCTATGTTCAACCCTTTTAGTGTCTGGGGTCTGTGGCGCAGTACAGCCAAGATCAGCAATAATGTTCTTTGGAAGGCTAACTTTATGACGTTGGCAAAACTTAAAGACTGGTTAGCTTTGCTTGGATTTGATATTATACGTGTTAATTATTTTGGTTATAATTTGCCGCTAAATAAATGCAATTATGCAAATAATTTATCGCTATTAGAACGGTATGGACAAAAATTTGAATTACCGATTGGCGCTGCTTATGTGATAGAAGCAGCAAAAAGAGTAATACCCTTAACGCCTGTAGCTAAAGTATGGCGCACGGCGCCCGAATTAAACGAAGATGATGTAACAGAACCCACCGCATGATTGTTGAAATTTTTACAGATGGTGCTTGTCGCGGTAATCCTGGCCCTGGAGGTTGGGGTGTATTGCTACGTTATAATGGGGTAGAAAAAACTCTATATGGCGCAGAATTGCAGACTACCAACAACCAAATGGAGTTAACAGCTGCCATCAAAGGATTAAATGCAATCACTAGACCGTGCACTGTGGTCTTAACTACTGATTCTCAATATGTGAAGCAAGGCATTACTGAGTGGATAGTAAATTGGCGCAAGCGTAATTGGAAAGGCGCCAACGGTAAACATGTGAAGAATATCGAGCTTTGGCAGCAGTTAGATGCCGCCGCAAAACGCCACACGCAAGTTACTTGGGAATGGGTCCGTGGTCATGATGGACATGCGGAGAATGAACGTGCGGATCAATTAGCCAATCAAGCCATAGATGAGCTTTTAGCGCAAGGATTATAAAATGCGTCAAGTCGTACTGGATACTGAAACTACTGGCCTGTCACCGCAACACGGACATAAATTGACTGAAGTAGGTTGCGTAGAAATTATTGATCGTAAAATTACTGGTCGCACTTTTCAATCGCATATAAATCCTGAAAGGGAATTAGATGAGAGAGCGGCGCAAATTACAGGCCTTAGTTATGCCATGCTAAAGGATAAGCCTAAATTTGCACAAATTGCAGATGACTTAGTAGCATTTATTGGTGATGCAGAATTAATTATTCATAATGCATCTTTTGACTTAGGTTTCTTGGTACATGAATTTAATTTCATCAAGCATCCTTGGGGCAATATAATTCAAGAATTAGATATTATTGATACTTTAATATTAGCTAGAGAATTGCATCCAGGCCAGCGCAATAGTCTAGATGCATTATGCAAACGTTATGATATTGATAACAGTCATCGTAATTATCATGGCGCATTATTAGACTCGGAAATTTTAGCACGTGTCTATTTGGCTATGACTGCTGGGCAAACTACGTTAGATTTAGAAAATGCGCCAACAGCACAGAATGAATACGACCAAACTATAATGGTGCAGGGTAATCAAGCAGCGCGAGATTATACTCTAGAGATTATCTATGCAAATGAACAAGAACAAGCCGCACATGCTGCAATGATGGCGCTTATAAAGAAACAAAAATAGAAATGCAAAATATTAGAAATTTTTCAATCATCGCTCATATCGATCACGGTAAGTCTACTTTGGCAGATCGTTTTATACAAATGTGTGGTGGCTTAACTGACCGCGAAATGAAAGCGCAGGTGCTAGATTCTATGGATATAGAGCGCGAGCGCGGTATTACGATTAAAGCGCAAAGTGTAACTCTACAATATAAAGCGAAAAACGGTGAAACGTATCAGTATAATTTCATCGATACTCCAGGGCATGTTGACTTTAGTTATGAAGTGTCGCGCTCGCTTGCGGCATGTGAAGGTGCGCTGCTTGTAGTCGACGCTGCGCAGGGAGTAGAAGCGCAAACCGTAGCTAATTGCTACACAGCCATTGAGCAAGGCTTAGAGGTTATTCCAGTTTTAAATAAAATAGATTTAGATCAAGCAGACCCGGCACGCGTGTCACATGAAATTGGTGAAATAATTGGCATAGATGCCACAGATGCATGTAGGATTAGTGCTAAAAGTGGTTTGGGGGTGGCAGAGTTATTAGAAAACCTGATCACCTTAATACCAGCGCCACAGGGCGACCCAAAAGCTAAATTACAAGCGCTAATTATTGATTCATGGTTTGATAGCTATTTAGGTGTGGTTTCCTTATTGCGTATTAAAAATGGCGTATTGAGTATTGGTGACAAGATTCAAGTCATGTCTACAGGGCGCGCTTATAACGTAGATGATCTAGGGGTGTTCACG
>DALYEH010000148.1:0-474 GCA_031972715.1 Gammaproteobacteria bacterium
GTAGCTGGGCGTATGGCCGCTTCCGTGCTAGAAATGATAGGGGCTTATATTAAACCCGGGGTTACCACTGGAGAATTGAATGATATCTGTCACGATTATATAGTTAACAAACTCAATGCAATACCTGCGCCACTTAATTATAGTGTACAAGGGCATGTAAACCCGTTTCCTAAATCAATCTGTACTTCAGTCAACCAAGTAGTCTGTCATGGCATTCCGCGCGCCAGTGAAAAGTTAAAAAATGGCAACATACTTAATATAGATATAACAGTCATAAAAGATGGCTACCATGGTGACACTAGCAAAATGTTTTTTGTTGGGACTCCAAGTAATAAGCAAGAAGATCAACAAGCACTACGCTTGATGAAAGTCACCCAACAATGCATGTATTTAGGAATTGCACAAGCCAAGCCAGGTAACACATTAAATGCGATCGGCAAAGCAATTGAACAACATGCTAAAGCCAATCGTTTT
>DALYEH010000148.1:484-3175 GCA_031972715.1 Gammaproteobacteria bacterium
AGCTATATCCGAGCACGCACACCGCAATAATTTTAGCGTAGTTGAAGAATATTGCGGCCATGGCATTGGTGCTGAATTCCATGAAGAACCGCAAGTTATGCATTTTGATACAGAAGAAAATAATATTGAAATCAAACCAGGCATGATTTTTACGATTGAACCAATGATCAATGCAGGTAAAAGTAAAATTACTAGAGTGAAAGAGCGTATAGCTGGGCTTGATTATGATTGGCGCATAGAAACAGCTGATGGTAAGTTATCTGCCCAATGCGAACATACTATTTTAATTACCGAAAATGGTAATGAAATTTTAACTAAGCGTGAAGAAGAAGCGAACTTAACCTAAACTAGTTATATAAACATAAGCCGTAAATTAATTTTTATAAAAATTGGATATTCGGCAAAGGGAGGCTATACTAGGTCTATATGTATAGGTAGCTAAATTTAAGTTAACTAGGTGGGGCTAAGCCGTGTTAAAATTTTATGTAACATACTTCATCGCACAACCACACAAAGTCGGTCAGCGCATGGATCGAAGCGCAAATTCTAGACTATTCCCAGTTTCAGATGCTGATAGA
The DNA here is from genome assembly GCA_031972715.1 of Gammaproteobacteria bacterium. Classification (GTDB taxonomy): domain Bacteria; phylum Pseudomonadota; class Gammaproteobacteria; order UBA6186; family Azoamicaceae; genus JAGVLG01. The sequence continues at coordinate 1,063 of DALYEH010000148.1, forward strand.
ATTGCCGAAGCTCACAGACGCGCTGTAGACGAATTTATTGATACTCAAGAAAATGCAGATGTATTAGAAACTGTAATTGAAATTCCTGAACGCAAAGCTAGCAAGTGGACACAGTTGGAAAATGCTATTGCAATATGTAAAGCACGCAATGCAACTTTGGTAATCGCTGAACTAGGAACCTTAACTAATAATGAAGCTTTTTCACAATTATTACTTGATTCCGGTGTCCCGTTCTATTGTTGCGATCAACCCTTTGTAAACCCTGTGATTCTGGAAGCATTGCACAAGCATGCACAGGTACAACGTAAATTACATGGACAATTAATTCGTGAAGGATTAAAAATGACTTCAGCTAAGTCTGGTAACCCAAATGCTGCAGAAGTAATTAGCAAAGTAAACAAGCCTAAAATAGATGTTGCGATTGTTTTTGCTGATTTATTACAACCTATTATTGCCGATTATAAACGTAAAGGTTATTCTCAACGTCAAATGGTCAAAACTTTAAATGACGAAGGCTTCACAGCACCTGAGGGTGGTAAGTGGGTGCTTAGTCAATTGCAGAAAGTACTGGATCGCGTGCGCTTAAATGAAGTTGCCCGCGAAATTCGCAGTACTGCTGAACAATTACGTGGCAATAACTGTACAGAACAGCAAATTGCTGATGAACTAAATACTAAAGGTGTTTCTTCTCTAAAGCGTACTACCTGGGATGAAGCGCAAGTTAAAAAACTGTTGGCACGTTTAGATCAAATAAGTGATATTGAGCAGATCAATAAATTTGTCTTAAATCTATTGCCAATTTTACATACATATACAGATCGTGGTTTAAATGCAGTGGATATTTTAGCTGAATTTGCCAAAGCAGGTTTAACTATTAGACAAGAACAAGCAGAAGCTGTTGCTTAGGGAGGAGCTACCATGTCTAACTTAACAGATTTAGAGTTAAAAAACTCAATAAAGGCTTTACAAGAGTGCCTTGATCAAAGCGCAGGGAAAAAAACCTTGGAAAGCGAATTAGAATCAGCAGCCAAGCATATACCTGCTTACATCAAAATTGTTAAAAGCCATATTGATCAGTTGCGCTGTGTATTAGAATTAGAAAATCATAATCACCGCACATTAGAAAATGCCGGCTTAGCATTACCAGTACAACAGCTTATCAAGTTATTTAGCACTTTAAGAGAGAGTGATATTCAACTGCTAGAAGATTTGGCACTTGCTGCACGTAATTGGCATGCGGACTTCGCTGTGGAAGCCTTAACGGCTGATAATAATTCATCACAAGTTTACGAAGAGACAACCTCTTAATACGCGTAGCTTGTTATAAATCCGCTAAGTTGGCATTAGTTGTTGCACAATAAGCATAATACGTAATAACGCCTAGCAAATGCGTAGTATTAAGCTTAAAATCAACAGTAGGTAGCCAGCATAGTGGATTTTTAGTTGGTAAAAGTATGAAAGATAAGAACTCAAACAATAAAGGTAATAGTGAAGATAAAGAAGTAGCGGCAGCTAAATCTATTATCAACCGCTATAGAGACGCATATAAGCATATCAGTCCAGATGTATTATTCAATCTCTCGGCCCTCAAAGAAACCACCGCGCCTACTAACACGGAAGCTAACCTAGAACATAAAGCGGAAGCGATTCGCAATCATCTAGGCATAGAGGAAAGTGGGGAAACCTTACGACAAGAGCGCTGGCAGGGTAAGGTGACCTGCCCCTTCTGTACTTCCACGCAGATCAAACGCTTGGCAGTAGATGAGCAACCAAGTAAAGAAATTTATAAGTATTTATGCCTAAAGTGCAAAAAAACCTTTAACGATGATAGCGAAAGTAAAATTGAAGCCGGCTTACCACCTCTGCATACTTGGATGTTTTGTTGGTATTTGTTAGGCAGCACCGATTCCTTACAGTTTATTGCTAACAAGCTAGGGCTTAGCGTAACTACTGTAGAGATGATGATCCAACACATGCAACGCCTATTCAAAGCTAATGAACCCATGAAGCACTTTATGAGTTTTGACGAATGGTCATTAAAAGTGGGTAAAAGCTATAAAGTTGCTTTGCAAGAAGCGCTAGCTAAACAAGTAGAAAGGTTTAGAGGCTTTAG
>DALYEH010000148.1:3205-3635 GCA_031972715.1 Gammaproteobacteria bacterium
CTAAATCAAAGTTTAGACCTAAGTAGATCCCAAGTCTCGCAGAGCCTCGCCCGGACATTGTCATCCCCGCCAAACCGCCTCTGGCGGTGCAGAGCGGGGATCTATTTACTTTCTAACGACTGCTCTGAGCGGTAGCTATAGAACCAGTGATAGAACCCTTTGCATCCATGGCCAACATTCCAGCCAACAATGCAGCAATACGCTCATTTTGTCTGTAATTTTGATATTGCAGCCATAAATCAAAAGCTTGCATTGCTGCCATATCGCGTAAAATATCTAACTGCAAAGTTGTAGGATCGTTTAAAAACGTCACATAATTTGGATCGTTGTAGCGTCTAGTCGCTTCTGTCGCCATAACTTGCATTATAGATTGCGAGCTTGCATCACCGCTGGCGGCAGTACCACCTAAAATGCTACCAGGCACACGCAT
>DALYEH010000149.1:0-757 GCA_031972715.1 Gammaproteobacteria bacterium
ATTCTTGGTCCATCGCGAGTAAAGCATCAATTTGTTTTTCTAGAAGAAATTGCTTTTTATAAATGGCATTACAATTTTGTGCCATAGCCTGGGCGGCTTGTGGATTGGCGAAAATCCACTGCATGTGCTTATCAATTTGTGCAAACATATTTTGGGCATCTTTGGTTACGTCTATATATAAAACATTATTACCAAAATACTTTTCTATGAATGGGTGCCGGTCTGAAATAATCACAGCGTTTGCAGCAGCTGCTTCAAAGATCCTAGAGCTAGGTGCGCCGCCTATTAGATGTTCTTGATCATGTAATAGCAAAGACACTCCTGCTTTATTGATAGCTGCAAGCACAGATTTGCCATCTAATGGCAATTGTCCTACATATGAGTTTGGAGTATGTTGCCAGTTTGCAGCAACGCCACACACTGTGAAATACCTAGTTTTATCGAGCTTGGAGAAAACTTCAAGATATTTGTTGCTACTGCGCGTTGTATCCCATAGGTGACTACCAGTATAAAATAACTTGTTTGGTTGTGTGCTCTGATAGTGAGTGTCATATACTGTCATATGCCATGGGACTATAAAGGGGCGATTGCCATCTTCAATAAAAGCGTTTGTTACTAGTGTTGTATCCTCAAATGCTGTCAATAAGCCTTGTGCGCGTTTAAAATATGGAAATGTTAATTCGTGGCGTCCTTGTGCTGAGAGCGTGACATACCTATTGCTGCCTCCACGGGTAAGCGCTCTATAATTTGGTGCGCC
>DALYEH010000149.1:767-3622 GCA_031972715.1 Gammaproteobacteria bacterium
AATCTTCCAAAACTAATACAAAATTTGGCTTGTAAATAGAAACGATTTTACGTATCTGCTCAGAGCTCGGTAAATTTTTTTTCTGTGCCTTTTCTGGGTGTGTGTCAAAAACAAGCAAGTCAATATGCATGTTTTGACAAGCTATTTTTAAGCGAGCGGCAAACTCTCTTTCGCCCATACCGCCATAATGTAACAATATAATTTTAGCTCTTTTATGCTGCCAAGGGCGATAATACTTTTTATAAAGCTGCAGAGTAGCTAAAGGCGGCAAGAAGATATAGGTGGCAAATACAGCGGTAATACCGAAAATTATAATAAGCCAAGGTAACAGTTGTCTTTTAGTTCTCATACTATCCCTAATTATCACGTACTGCATCAGGTGGATATAAAAGTTCTCTAGCTCTATTTTGGCTTCTTGCGAACCCGCGCTCTGGAATGCCAGTAGAAATTTTATTAACAGTTTCAGCGCCTCTTAGCATAGAAGACTTACTAGTTTGTAGCTCCAAGCTAGGATCTGTTTGTTCTGGCATAGCGCCCATCCAACGCAGCACCTTATCTGGTAAGGCGTAAATTAAAGAAAAGGACTTGTTAGATAAAGTAATCACAAAAGTGGCATATATGGCCAAAACTGCCACCCAAGCAAACATAGAATCTGCCGTATGCATAAAATCAAAATTGCTGAGCATGCCAAAATTCACTAATTTAACTACTGCTTGGTATAAGCGAGTAGCGAGTATAAACCCAAACAGCATCAAAATAGGGCGCAGTATTATATTCAAAAGTAACATGAGACCTTGCAGCATTTTACCCATTTCATCGTTAGTAGGTAACATAAAGCTCAAAGCTAAAATTGGTGCAGCGACTATAGCCTCAATCACCAATAAAAACCAACCAACCACTGCAATAGTGAAAATAAGATATGGCATTAATGGTACATAAATAGCTAAAGAAGCGCCAACCACCCAAACAATACTATAAATGCTGATAGCAATCGCACCTCGCTGGCTTAGACTTTGTAGTTTATATTTTAACTCCTCGGTAATACTAGTATATCCCTGAGTGGCGCGATTGAGGATGGTATCTAATTCATTTTGTGTGTCTAGCCAAGCACGCTCAGTAAGAGACATGATGGAACTGCCAAATTTGCCTTGAGCAATTAGTGGATCGGGATCTTGTTCATGCATCATTTGTTGCAATAATAACAACATATTTTGTTGTAATTTGTAAAATGGTGCGCTTTGCACAGCACCTATAGGTTGTAAATTTAATTTATCTTGAATGCTTGTAACATCGTTATCTAAAAATACTTTAGCATCCCATAACCTTGTGCCCATATAATTAATTTCTGGACCGTATTGCAAAAAATCTTGTAACTCTGGTGTTAAAATATTTTGTATTTCTGGAGTATAGCGGCTGCATTCTGGAGTATCACAGTGAGGAACAGCAGTAATATTGATGGGCACCATAATGTCGGAAAAAAATTCTATAGGTGGAGTTTGGTTTAAATTAAAATAGAAAGAACCGGCACTAAGCCAGCCATTAGTTTTGCCGGCACGAACTATATGTTGTAGAGTATTGCTGGTGCTAGGCTTAAATTGCTGTTTTAATATCTCTCTATATGTGTTGATCGCCATATACCTGTAGCCGCTTGGCTCTATTGGTTGTTCGGGCGTATAAGTTAAACGTTCATTTTGATCTCGCGGTATTATTGTTTCATCGATAATTTTATTCGCCAGACTATTAAAATTTTTTAAAATCAAATGCAACGCCCACACTTTGAGTTGGTATATTTCCTTTGCTTTAGCCAACAGTACATTTGGATCTAAAGTCTTTGTTTGATCTTGTTCTAATTCGCTCCGTTTAACTGCTCCAGTAATTGTATAATAGCCACATATGTGATTAAACTCTTTGTGGTTTGGTATACCAATACGCAGCGATCCAGCAAACTGCGCTTGATCAGAGTTGACAGTATGTTGTTTATATATTGTTTCATAGACTGTTACATCTTGGCCTAAGGTGTGCACATTATTACGCTTAGGGGTATTGAAGCCGCCTACCGGTGGCTTAGCAGTACCATTAGCCATTTTATGTATGATGTTCATGCAGATCACCGATCGTAAGGCTGCATCAGCCACATCTGCACCTATCAATTCCAAAGCGTCATATATTTTGTGGGCTTGTGTGTCTGGTAATGGACGTGTTATCCCTTGCGTAGGCGAGGCGCCATTTTTTAGATCATCTAAAATACCATTCCATAATGTGTCTGCAGCACCAATACCATGTAGGATCAGCCATAACACTATATTTTGCATTATAGAGTAGCCAGACACAGGTGCAGGTACTAACAACAACATACCCAGTAATGAACGCAAAGGGATCCATAATGAATTCCATTTACGACCCATGACCTGGCCCTCTTGGGCAGTATTGATGGTAGAAACAACTGCTATGTAGCAGACTATCAAAGTACCTATAATCATAATGGCAGAATTAAAGCGTTCAAACATATGCATTAAGGCTGGATTTGAATTGCCGCCTAAATACAGAGAACCCATGGCAGGCCCAAATATATGGCCTAAAAAGTCTACAGATTTATCGGTTACTGGAGGGGTGAAAAAATTCGCCCATACCAATCCCGGCATGATTAAACTGCATGTAAAAATTATAATTCTCATAGCATTCATACTATCCCTGCAAGTGTTATCAAGACAATCAGCTACACTTTATCTATATACATGCCTAAACAAGCCTCTAGCATTACCCTACAACTAGTTAGTTATTCGCGTACCAAACATCGTGTGAGATTGTGACTCAAGTTGATATCATCTATAATAGTAACAGTCTCTGCATAGCAG
>DALYEH010000150.1:0-3608 GCA_031972715.1 Gammaproteobacteria bacterium
TAGACCTATTCAAGGTGTTATTCAAACTGATGCTGCGATCAATCCCGGTAACTCAGGCGGACCGTTGCTTGATTTAGATGGTAAAGTCATAGGAATTAATACTGCAATATTTAGCCGCTCTGGTGGTTACATGGGGATAGGATTTGCGATCCCTATCAACATGGCGAAAAATGTTATAGATCAATTAATTCATAAAGGAAATGTGGTACGTGGTTATCTAGGCGTTAAAATACAACCTATGACTAGCGATCTAGCAAATAGCTTTGGCTTAACAGACAATAAAGGGATCTTGGTTGCACAAGTAGAGCCTGGTGCACCAGCAGATGAAGCTGGTATCAAGCAAGGTGATATCATTGTGTCTCTAGATGGACAGCCTGTAACAAATATTGGTGATTTCCGTAACACTATTGCAACCACTGCGCCGCATAGCAAACGTAGTATCGGTGTATTACGTGATAAGAAAACACTGCAGTTACAAGCCACAATTGGCAATTTAAATAATAGTATTGCAAACAATAAGATCGAAAAAGAAGAGCCACAAATATTTTCTAAGTTGGGTTTAAGCGTACAAACACTTACTGAAGAAATAGCAGCTAAAATTGGCATGAAACCAAATCAAGGCATAGTAGTAAGCGGAGTGAAACCTGGCTCTTTAGCAGAAATGGCAGGTTTAGCGCGTGGTGCTGTGATTTTGGAAGTAAATCGTACCAAAGTAAATGATCTAAAAAGCTTTAAGTCTAGTTTAGATGCTGCTGCTAAGAGCCAATCACTATTGTTATTAGTGCAGGATCAACAATATGGCACTAGATATGTAGTGATCAAGGTAGGTTAGGAAAGAGATATGATCACCGGAATGTAATTACACGGCCATCTATATAGGTATGCTGTATGGATGGCTAGTATGTCAAAAACCAGCTTGTGTAAAATTCACATTTAATTTCAATTCTAGCCGTATTGAAGGTACACTTATCAGTTAAATCTCTCTATTAACATACTATACTTACGAATCTAACTATAACTTTTAGGTGTAGCATGCGCAAATTTATTACAGCCTTTTCTTTGATAGAGCTATTAGTTGTAATTGCAATAGTAGCTGTTTTGGCAGCTATAGCCGTCCCAACTTATAACAACTACAGAATTCGTGCAGAAACATCTGGCGCTACAGCCGCCTTGTCCAATTTAGCTGATAAGGTCGCACAGTACCAAGATCTGAATGGCACATACCCATCTGCAGCCAATTTGTATTCTGGAGCGGTTGGCAACCTTGTCACCACTCCGTCTACCGTGTTTCCTAATTTAACTTTTCTATCTATACAGTCTTCAGCTTTGCCATGTGGAGAAAGTATTGGGATTGTGCAGGGTATATTGAATTATCCAGCATTTGCTAGCGGGAACGGACTGATGTTCCAGCTTTACATTCTACGTAGTAATAACGCTACACAAGTGCTTTGTTTAGAGGGTACAGCTACTGCTGGTTTAATCAATGGCCAGGATTATTTGGGTTGCAATAAAAGTAATTTAACCACGACCAATCTCACGACTGAACTTCAAGCGTTAGTTTGTCCTTAAGATAGTACTTTGCTTAGTAGGTTCTGCCTCCTTGCGCAGCCTACTAAGCGTCGAGGAACTTTTCTGCATCTAGTGCAGCCATACAACCTGATCCTGCTGAAGTGACAGCCTGTCTGTAGATCGAATCCGCAACATCACCCGCTGCAAATATACCTGGCACACTGGTTGCAGTGGCGTTGCCATGAGTACCACTTTGCACCTTGATGTAGCCGCCTTCTGTCATGGCTAGCTGCTCGGCAAATATTTGTGTGTTCGGTTGATGTCCTATGGCTATAAATACCGCTTGCAGTGGTATTTCTTTGACCACGCCAGTTTCTACATTTTTAACACGAATGCCAGTAACACCTTTGTCGTCACCTAAAATTTCTTCAGTAACATGATTCCATTCTATGGTGACATTAGTATTGGTTTTACTGATCAATTTGTCCGCTAAAATCTTCTCACCTCTAAATTTATCGCGTCTATGGATGACTGTGACGTGTTTAGCAATGTTAGCCATGTACAAGGCTTCTTCCATTGCGGTATTGCCACCACCTATAACCGCGACATTTTGGCCCTGAAAAAAGAAGCCATCACAGGTAGCACATGCAGAAACTCCGCGATTACGATATTTAGTTTCTGAATCTATGCCTAAATATTTAGCGCTGGCACCAGTAGCTATAATAATAGCGTCACAAGTGTAGCTTGCCTCTTCGCCAATTAAAGTAAAAGGGCGCTTACTAAAATCTACTTTGGTAATTTGATCGTAAATAATCTTTGTGTCGAAGCGCTGTGCGTGCTTTTCCATCCGCTCCATGAGCGCAGGGCCCTGTAAACCCTCAATATCCCCAGGCCAATTGTCTACATCTGTTGTGGTCATGAGCTGGCCACCTTTTTCAAAACCGCTAATAATCACGGGGTTTAAATTTGCGCGCGCTGCATACACGGCAGCGGTGTAACCAGCAGGGCCAGAACCGATAATAATTAATTTATGATGATGCATTTGAGACATAATATTTGTTGCTTAATGTAGGCTTACAATGACAATTTGTACGCATAATATTATACTAAAGTGTTGGTAAAGTGAAGTACTAACAAGGGTTTATTTATAATTCAGGCTGACTTAGAATAAAGCTGTGTGCGGTTAATATGTAAAGCCGTAACAGATCAAGGAAGATATGAGTGTTTTGTAATATAGTCAGTAAAATACTGGTGTGCTTTTGCCTGTGCTTACCTAGCTATATCTATGCTGCTACATATGTTGTAACTAATTTCACTTCTTTAGTGAATGCTATTAATAGTATCAATGCGAATCCTGGCACATCGCCTAGCGCCGGTAGTAATTTTATCGTGATCACTACTGCATCTATAACAGCCACTTCGAATATACCTGTTTTGCTTAATGGCGTAACTATAGGATCTTCTCTTAGCAATTCTACTATAGATGGTGGCGGTACCAGAAATCTATTTGCAACATTTCAAGCCTCTCTTGCTTTAAACAAAGTAACCCTCGCTAATGGTTTAGCACTTGGTGGCAATGGCGGCTCTTTTGGCAGTGCAACAGTTGGCATGTCAGGCGGTGGCGGAGGGCTGGGTGCTGGTGGTGGCGTCTATGTAGACGCGAATCAAACTCTGACATTAGCTAATACTGTCATAAGTAACTGTAAGGCACAGGGTGGCGCGGGTGGTAATGGCACAACTGCGAGCGGAGGAGCTACTACTCGTATGGGAGCTGGTGGTGGCGGTGCGAGTTGGTCAAGGGTTACATCACAAGGCGTGAATGCAAACCAAAATATAGCTGGTGGTGATTATTATGGTCAGCCGGGTATAGGGGGTGGAAGTATTACTACTTCGTTGTCCACAGGATATGGTGGTGGTGCTGGCGGCTCTACAACTTCAGGAGCAGGTGGCAGTGGTGGGGGGAGTGGTCTTGGTAGTGCCGGTTCTGCTACTGCAAGCAATGCTGTAGGTGGGGTGGGTGGTTATTGTGGTGGCGGTGGTGGCGGTGTAGATCGCGGCACTGTTTCAAACAATAGTACTAGCGGCGGTGGTGGTGGGAA
>DALYEH010000151.1:0-3601 GCA_031972715.1 Gammaproteobacteria bacterium
TTCTGGCTATGTTGGGCTGGTTACTGGTGTATGCTTGGCTGAATTTGGCTTTAAGGTAACCTGTGTTGACATCGATGAGGAAAAAATTCAAAAATTGCAGCAAGGGATTTTGCCAATTTATGAACCAGGGTTACAAGTACTGTTGCAAAAAAATCTAGCAACTCTACACGTGCAATTTTCGACTGATGTTCTCTCAAATATTACAGTAGCAGATTTAATATTAATTGCTATAGGCACACCAAGTACGTCGCAAGGTAGTGTAGATTTAAGTTTTATCACACAAGCGTTACATGCAATAGCGCCACATTTGCAAAAATATACGCCTATTGTAATTAAATCTACAGTACCGCCAGGTACATGTAGAGCATTAAAACAGCAGATCCTACTGGTTAATCCGCATGCACAATTTGATATTATATCTAACCCTGAATTTCTACGTGAAGGTGTCGCTGTACGTGATTTTATGCAACCTGATCGAGTGGTCATTGGTTTAGATAATCTGCAAAATCGCGATATAATGGCTAAATTATATAAACCTCTGCAAGCTCAGCATGTACCTATAGTGTATACAACGTTAGAAACTGCAGAGTTAATTAAATATGCCTCAAATGCGTTGCTAGCGACTAAGATAGCGTTTATAAACGAAATGGCAGATTTATGCGAAAGCATTGGTGCTGATGTGCAAGTGCTCTCGCAGGCAGTAGGCTTAGATCAGCGTATAGGGCCACAATTCTTACAACCTGGCCCGGGCTTTGGTGGCTCATGTTTTCCTAAAGATACCTTAGGTTTGCAAAATTTTGCTGCTTCTGTGGATGTGCCTGTGCGTATAGTAGATGCGGTTATTACGGCGAACCAGCAACGTAAAAGCAGTTGTGTGCGTAAAATCATCGCGGCTTGCGGGGGCAACATCAGCGGTAAAGAATTTGCCGTATTAGGAGTTGCTTTTAAAGCTAATACGGATGATATTCGCGAAAGTCCCGCGGTAGAAATTATTATGGGTTTATTAGCTGCTGGTGCTAAGCTGCGTTTATTTGATCCGGCGGCACTACCAAACGCACGCGTCTTGTTTGGTGATCATGACAATATTCGTTATGCCGGTAGCCTTAAAGAGAGTTTGTGCAATGCCAATGCCGTATTAATTTTAACTGAATGGCAAGACTTCAAAACTTTGAAATTAAATGAAGTAGCCAATTTGATTAGTACTTTCGACAAGAACATGCCCAAGCTTATGCTTGATATGCGCAATTTATTCAATCCGCATGATTTTGTAGGCTTAAATATGCGTTATGTATCACTAGGTCGTCCGGTATATGACGCAAATCATCTAAATGTAAACATTCATGAGTATTAAATTACGCAATATAGTGCATGTGATAACCAGTTTAGATATGGGCGGTGCTGAGCGCTCCTTAGCTAATTTAGTATTAAATATGGACCGGCGTCAATATTCAAACGTTGTGCTGTGTTTGAAAGATTTGGGTTATTGGGGACCTAAGCTGCAGGAGCAAGGCATAGAAGTAATTGCTTTAAACATGCATAGTTCTATACGCGCTATTCCCGGCTTGTGGAAAATATGGCGCATTTTGCGCCAGAGAAAGCCAGATGTTGTGCAAGCGTGGATGTATCATGCGAATGTAGTAGCGTTTGTCATAGGAAGAATGGCGGGCATTAAAAATATATATTGGAACATTCGTTGTAGTTTGATGGATTTGTCACAATACGGTTTTTTGACGAGGCTAATGTTTCGATGCGGTGCCTTTCTGGCAAAATGGCCGAGAGCTATAATTAATAATTCACAGGGCTCGATACAGCAACACATACGCCAGGGTTATATTAATAGTAATTGGGTCCATATACCGAACGGGTTTAATACGCAGCGCTTCAAGCCTAATTCTGAAATTTATACACGTTTTAGAGCAGAGCATAATCTACCCCAAGACGTTTTAATTATAGGCATGGTAGCACGTTTTGATCCTATGAAAGATCATCTGACCTTTATACGCGCTGCTGGAATTTTAGCAAGGATGCGGCCGGATGTGTATTTTGTCTGTGCTGGGCGTGGTGTTAACACTAGTAACCAAACTTTGCATGCCGAAATTGTGAGAGCTAATTTAGGCACTAAGATTTTATTGTTAGATCAAATAGACGCGGTACATGATCTTTATCCGGCTTTTGATTACTTAACACAAACGTCAATCTTTGGCGAAGGCTTTCCAAATGTTGTTGCAGAGGCAATGGCTTGTGGAGTACCCTGTTTTGTGACTGATGTCGGCGATTCTGTAAAAATCATTGGTGATGCCGGGTATGTGATTGCTCCTCAACAGCCAGATGCCTTAGCTAAGATGTGGCTAGCGGCGATATCTTCTAAAGATGCAGTGCGCTTAAAAAACGTAGCTAGGGATAGGATCGTGCAAAATTTTTCACTAGAGAGCACTATTGCGGCTTATGCTACTTGTTATGAGTGCGTTACATGAAAATTTTATTTTTGATAGCCTCTTTACGTGGCGGCGGTGCTGAAAGGGTAGCTGCAACTTTGTGCAATCACTGGGTGCAGTGTGGCCATGAAGTAGTATTAGTAACATTTGACGATCCACAATACGATTTTTATACTAGTGATCCGAAAATAGTGCGGCACAGCCTTGCCTGTTTTAAAACTAACACAAATAAGTGCCAAAAAATTATTTCTAATTTAAAGCGCATTGCTAAACTACGCAAAATTGTACGACACAGCAAGCCAGCAGTAGTAGTGAGTTTTATGGATGTGGCCAATATATTAGCGGTTGTGTCTTGTTTTGGCTTGCATATTCCAGTGATAATTTCAGAGCGTACATATCCGCCTTATTTTAATCATAATAATTTGTTTGATAAAGTAAGGAAATTTATTTATAAATTCACGCATACATTCGTGGCGCAAACTAGCAATGTAGGTAATTGGGCAGCAGAATTTTTACCTAGAGACAAAATTACGGTGATTCCTAACCCTGTTGATTTTAAAAATGCGCAACGGCAGAACACAGAGCGTGAAAATATTATTTTAGCTATGGGAAGATTAGGCCCTGAGAAAGGCTATGATATGCTGATCCAGGCGTTTGCACAATTGCATACTGAATATCCTGACTGGCGCTTAAAAATAGTAGGAGAGGGACAAGAAAGGCCCAACTTAGAAGCGCAAGTCTCAGCGTTAGGACTACAGCATAAAATATTGCTGCCTGGGCAAACAAAAGACACACAAGCTGAGTTTTGCAAAGCAAAAATTTTCGCTCTAACCTCCCGTGTTGAGGGATTTCCGAATGTGTTAATTGAGGCCATGGCGCACGGAGTAGCGGCTATAAGTTTTGATTGTAACAGCGGACCAGCAGATATAATTCAACATGGCGTAAATGGAGTCTTAGTGCCGCCTAATGATGTTGTGGGGTTAACGTCGGCTATGCAACGTTTGGTGGTGGATTCTGAGGTAAGGCAAGATTTGGCGCTGGCAGCTACTGGCTTGCGGGAGAAGTATAGTTTGGAGAGCATTGCCAACATATGGTTGTCGTTGTTTGAGAAAGCGCTAGATTGATCATGAGCAAGATATACAAATATCGTTTTTATCTATTAGCAA
>DALYEH010000152.1:0-3598 GCA_031972715.1 Gammaproteobacteria bacterium
AATATTGGTATGAAATTAATAAGATACGACATAATCAAGCCCACTCACATTCTTGGCTATAGCATATCACTTGTGTTGATTCTTAACTAGTGTATGCGCACTTTTTTATTCGGGCTTCAAGCGCTTAGAGCGTCTTGGTGGAGCAGGCTCTTTTGGGGCTTCTTTTTTTCTTCTGCTTGTATTTCTTGTTGTTGTGCTTGTAGCCATCGCTGGTGCTTGTGCTTTTGCTTGTACTTTTACTTCATCTAAGTACTTTTGTAGCTGCTGAATATCATTCTCTAAGCTTGCGAGGATTTTGCCCCACCTGATGATACGCTTATATGGTACTATGCCGTCGGCCTCAGCTTGCTGATCGTGTTCTTCAGATTGATTTTTTTCTTGAGAAATCTCGTCTGCTTCGTCATCAAAGCCTATCTTGCGTTTAAAACCTTGGCTTTTTACTTGCTCTGCCTTCTGCGTTTCGTGTTCTGTTTTACTGGCACTAGTACTTGTCCCCACAGAACTGACAACATCGGCTGTTTCCACTATACCTACACTCACTGCTTTGCTTGCTGCATTTAGAATCGCTAACTCCATAACAACAGCCTCATCTAAATCCCATTTAGCATTAGGTGTGAAATTCTTGAAGTGTGCATTTAAATGTTCGACGTAATTGATTAAAGAATCTTTAATTATCGGATCCCAAGTCTTCTGTTCACCCTTTAATATATTAGACAGCTGTGCACAATCATGTTTTCCATAGTGTGTATATAAAAATGCAAATAGTGATTTAGGAGGCACGTATTCATGTTCTGCATTAAAGTTGGCATACAAAAGCTTACATGCCTCAACAAAATGTTCCTCAAACTGACTTGGCATTTCTTAACCCCCCACACTCACCACAAAAATGTATTTAGCTGCCATACTTCATATACGGATTTGTATAAGTATAGCGATAACGTAGGATAATTGATATGGACTGGTATCAAACTTTTTTCCAGGTAGGTCAGATACCTGCTGATGCAATGCACGGGACTTACAGCCTTAAAATCGTTCTGCTTTCTTACATTATCGCTTCATTTGCTTCATATGTTGCTTTGGATATGAGCTCTCACCTCAAACGACAAAATACAGCTCTATTCAATATTACCTGGTTGATTGGTGGTGCTATGGTGATGGGCGCCGGGATCTGGTCTATGCATTTTGTTGGTATGTTAGCATTTGACATGCATATGCCTATGACTTTTGACCTATTCTGGACAGGCATCTCAATGGCCATTGCGATGATCACAGCTGGGATAGCATTTCTGTTTTTTATGATCAAAACACCACGGCCAATCCACTATCTGCTTAGCGGGATCATTTTAGGCACATCCATACCTGCTATGCATTATACGGGTATGGCTGGTATGACTGATGTAATAATTCATTACATTCCTATACGCTTTTGGATCTCAATTTTAATAGCTGTAGTAGCAGCAACAGCAGCTTTATGGTTATCAGCACATAGCGAATCTGGCAATTACTCACAGCGCATTAAGATTAAAATATTTAGCGCTTTAATTATGGGTATAGCTATTTGTGGTATGCATTATATGGGTATGTATGCCGCAGTATTTACTATGCCTGAGAACACTTTAATGACAGAGCAGGTTGCGGCAGATCCTGTTGTGATGTCTATCTTAATCAGTACAATCGTTCTTTGTATAATGATTGTTGCCTTAATACTTTCCACAACGCGCTACTACGTGACTACTAAAGTTCAAAACGAACGTGATTTCCTTGAAGTTGTGTTAAATAGTCTAGCTGGTGGCGTGATGGCTTTTGACTCAAACAAAAGAATTAGGCTCTTTAACCGCTCAATGAAAAAGTTTTACAGCGCGATTGATATGCAACAAACAGCTTCAGAGCTGCAACTTAACTTTCCCTTACTCAAGCTAGATCATAAAACACGCATGACAGGAAAGGAGTATCCCGTAGAAGCAATCTATGCCGGTAATCGTGTAAAGGGTTTAGAAGCAATCGCTGTAAATGAAGATAATCAGGAATACATTCTATCAATTGATGGCCAAATGCTTAGCGGACAAGAAGGTGAGCCACTAGGAGCAGTTATAGTTTATCAAGATGTTACAGAGCGAAAGAAAATTGACCAAATGAAAAATGAATTCATCTCCACGGTCAGTCATGAATTACGCACGCCGCTTACATCAATTCGCGGTTCGCTAGGCTTAATAATGGGTGGGGCTATGGGTCCAGTCCCTAAAGAAATCACTTCTCTTTTGGATATAGCCTGCAATAATAGCGAACGTTTAGTACGCTTGATCAATGATATACTAGACACTGAAAAAATCGAAGCTGGAAAAATGATTTTTCATTTCACTCGCGGAGATTTGAGCAAGCTTGTGGAACAAGCAGTTGTGGCGAATAAACCCTACGCAGATAAATACCAAGTTACCTATTCTATTAACTCTTTAATCGAAGGTGTACAGGTTGAAATGGACAGTGATCGAATTCGACAAGTATTAGACAACCTACTGTCAAACGCAGCGAAATTTTCCAAGCCTGGCGGAGTAGTCAAAATCAACATGGAACGCATAGATAATTTTGTGCGAGTATCTGTATCTGATAACGGTGCCGGTATACTCAAAGAATTTCAAAATCGCATCTTCTCAAAGTTTTACCAAGCCGACTCATCTGATGTGCGCGAAAAAGGCGGTACAGGTCTTGGGCTCAGCATTTGTAAAGCTATTGTGGAAGCCCATCACGGAAAGATTAATTTTAATTCTATACCTAAAGAAGGAACAACATTCTACTTTGACTTGCTTGAGGTTAAAGATGCAGCTGAAGATACCAAATTAAACGACACACCCGCCTCACAAAAACGCATACTAATTTGTGAGGATGACCCAGATGTAGGAAAATTACTCAGCATGATTCTACAACAACGCGGCTTTAATAGTCTCAGAGCTAGCACTATTCGTGAAGCAAAAAAAGCGCTGGAATCAGAGACGTTTAGCCTTATGACTCTAGACTTAATGTTGCCAGATGGTAATGGTCTAGAGCTGTTACAGTGGATGCGCGATAAATCACAATTTGCAAAATTACCAGTGGTTGTAATTAGCGCTGTTTCTATAGAACAAGAAAAACTCAAAGGCTCAGCACTAGGGATTGTAGATTGGATTAGCAAACCAATTGATGAAGATCGTTTATATAAGGACGTAGCACAAGCGTTAGGCGCCAGAGATTCAAGCATAAAACACAGAGTTTTACATGTAGAAGATAATAATGATATAGCAAAAATTGTGCAAAAGGTTTTAAGTAAAATCTGCGAAATTGATGCATGCGCCAGTGTAATATCAGCAAAGAAAATGCTCTCCAACATCAAATATGAACTGATCATTTTAGATATAAGTCTACAAGATGGAACTGGATACCAACTTTTAACATTTTTAGAAGAAAACGGTTTCAATATACCAGTTGTAATCTTATCAGTCGATGAAGTTGAACCTGACATTAGTAAAAATATCGCAGCCTCATTAGTGAAATCTAAAGTAACCAATGCAGATTTGCTAGACAAAATTGTATCAATTATTGATAAAAGACGGGATCACAAGGAGTA
>DALYEH010000153.1:0-3557 GCA_031972715.1 Gammaproteobacteria bacterium
TGTTAATGGCAGCAACGCGTACTGAATTAGTGCAAAGAGGTCATATAAGTGCTGATGTAAAAATTACTGATAGCCTAGATTTTGTAGCTGTAGGCACAGTGGCTGATTGTGTGAGCATGGCGCGCAGTGTCAATAATCGCGCTATTGTAAATTATGGTTTAAAGCTTATAAATGCTGGTATAAAACCATGTTGGCGGGCTATTAAACCACTAGTACAGGGAGCCGTATCTGCCGAAGATTTAGGGTTTAAAGTTGGGCCACTGCTCAATAGTGATGGCAGACTGGCGTCAGCTTTTGGTTCAGTAAGTTTTTTATTAGCGGAAGATGATATCAGTGCTAGACAATGGGTTACATATTTACAAGAGCAAAATCAGGTGCGCAAAGCGATACAAAATGAGCTAACCCAAAAAGGCCTGCAAATTGCGGCAAAACAGACTTTAGACGGACGCTATAGTTTGTGTATTTTTTTAGAAGACGGGCATTCAGGCGTACATGGAATTTCAGCGAGCAGGATCCGCGAAAGTTTTGGCAGACCCACAGTATTTTTAACTGTAAAGCAAGGCGAAGAGCACGTCATTACAGGCTCCATTCGTGGTATAGAGGGATTTAACGTTGGTGCAGCTTTACAATGGATTATGCAACAAAAAGCAGATTTGCTATTGGCAGGGGGAGGACATGCTGGTGCTGGAGGAGTAACACTACAACGTGCAAAATACCCAGATTTCATGCATATGTTTGAAGAATCTACTAAGCAGCAACTGCAGTTTAGTGCACTAGGCCCTGTATTATGGACAGATGGTGAATTAGCAGGATCAGATTTAACGTTAGACACTATACAAATGCTCGACAAATTGCAGCCTTTTGGACGCGAATTCGAAGCTCCAATCTTTGAAGTGCAAGGTGTTTTATTAAACTTCCGCACAATAGGCGATGGATCTCATGCACGCATAGAGTTAAAAATACATGAGCAGCGTATCGGTGGGGTGTGGTTTAACTTTAAAAATCCTGTGCAAGTTGGTGATCATGTGCGCTGTATTTTCAGCCTGCGGGCTAATGATTTCGGAGGTATCAAACGCTGTGAGTTGCAAGTGCATGTGATGACACGAATGCCAGAGATGCAAACTCACAATTATTAATGATTTTTGTAATTAGTCTAATTGTAAAAGTGTGTATGACATCTAATTAGACAACCATACACCAAATTTGATACCATGCACGAATAGTTAGTACATTTTTATTTATTCATCTTTAATGGTGTTTTAGTGAGTAAGTTAATCAATGTTTATTGCGACGAATCATGTCATCTCCCACAAGATCAACAAAATTCTATGGTACTTGGAGCTATTTATTGTTTTAATACCGACAAAGAAAGAATTACAGCTAAAATTCGCGATATCAAGTTAAAACATAACTTGCCAAAATTGTTTGAGATTAAATGGACAAAGGTATCTCCAGCAAAAATTGATTTTTATTTAGATCTTATAGATTGTTTTTTTAATGACTTGCCAGTAAAATTTAGAGCAGTACTAATTCCAGATAAGTCTGTCCTGAACCATGTTAAATTTGCTCAAACACACGATGACTGGTATTATAAAATGTACTATGTGATGTTGAAGTGGTTAGTAATCTCTTCTAACAAATACCAGTTTTATATCGACATAAAGGATACTAATGGTCACCATAAAGCAAAAAAACTTAAAGATTACCTTGCAAATAATATATACGATTTCAATTATGAATGTGTTACCAAAGTCCAACAAATAAGATCCAATGAGTCTGATTTACTCCAGTTGGCAGATTTATTCATTGGAGCAATATCTCATGAAAGTAGGTCAGTAAATGGATCTGTTGCAAAGAAAATAATAATCGATCAAATCAAATCCCATTTGAAAAAGAAAAGTTTGATTGAAGCATCGCCATTTGGATATACAAAATTTAATTTATTCGTCTGGCGAGCTACTTAATATGGATTTGCCAGATCTAACTCTTTTAGAATCATCCGACGGTGATATATCACTCTATATTGACAGAATTTATAATTTGTATTGTAAAACGCTCGTTCGTGGAAATTTACAATTTTTAAACAAAAAAGTGATTTGTCAATGGGCACCTCCTTCAAATAATAAACACTATAACTTTTGGCATATAATATCTAGTGAGGGCAGCATCCCCGGTGAAGAAAATAGAGATGTCTGTTTTAGACGTTGCGAGAGGTTAGGTTGGATTCATGCAATAATAAGCAATTATCTCAATATCGAGGAAATTTTATGCTGGCATAGTGTGCGGAAAAGCAAAGTTTACACTCTTTTATACTTATATCGCGAGAGATATGTGGTGATTCTTAGAGAAAATAAGGATTACTTCCAGCTAACCACCGCATATCCGGTAGAAAACGAGAGACGCCATAAAAAATTCTTGGTAGAGTATGCTGCATATGCAGCTATAAATTCAGATCCTAGAAAAAGCAAGGGTCGCCCGTAGACGACCCCCGTACTCCTTCCACGCGTGGTGGATGAGCTGAATTAATTATAACACTTTTTTTATGACGATGTCATAAAAATTCTCCGTTTATTGCACATTTTTTTATGCGTGTGTATGCATAATTTTTATCTGGCTGCAGCATTTGGTAGCATATTAGCTGTGCGCCTCTCGTTTAGCGCAGCCTTGCCTATAGGTTAAAATTCTAGTTAAAACTACAATATATAATAAGGAGTGTGCTAATTAATTCATAGTTTGTTAATAAGATAACTATACGGTATGAGGATCTCTGTGCATCGGACGCATAAATATCTGCACTTACTAATTTTGGTCGTGCTAATGCTACCGCGTTTAGCTTTTGCCACAAATTATGTAGTGACGTTGAATACAGATGCCAATCCTTCCGGCGGCGGCAACTCTGGTGATTTACGTTATGCCTTAACA
The DNA here is from genome assembly GCA_031972715.1 of Gammaproteobacteria bacterium. Taxonomy (GTDB): domain Bacteria; phylum Pseudomonadota; class Gammaproteobacteria; order UBA6186; family Azoamicaceae; genus JAGVLG01. The sequence goes on from DALYEH010000153.1 coordinate 2,923, forward strand.
CAACTCGCATCCACTGGTACTGCTGGCTCTGGCACTAATAATAACTATATCTTTTTGCAATTAAACAACAATGCTGTAATCAATGTTGGCGCTGCTGGTGCCGATTTACCACTGATTACAAATGGCGTAACAATCTGTTATAGCACTAACGGTACCTCATGCGCCTCCGCTGGTGCAGGGCAAGTAACAATTTCTGGTGCTACCACTAGCGCACCAACTACCCCTGCTGCACGCTTGTTAGCAACTTATGGCGCTGATGGGTCCGGCGCTTCCCTAAGTTTACTGAACTTGAATTTGCAATACGGCTTAGCGCAAGGCGGTGCAGGTGCTACAGCTGTTGCTGGCGGCGGCGGCGGTGGTGGACTTGGTGCTGGTGGCGCTATTTATGTTGATGCTGGTAATTCGGTCACGATTGGCAATGTGGCCATCACTAATAACAGCGCCGTAGGTGGTGCTGGCGGTAACGGTGGTAATGGTGGCGCAACATTAGCGGGTGGTGGTGGCGGTGCTAGCTTTTCTTCTGTAACCACTTCCACGGGGCGTAATGGCAGTGTTGGTACAGGCGGTGGTGATAATGGTGGTACCAACCCCACAGCAGCTACAAATGCAGCCGAAGGTAATACTGGGTACGGCGG
>DALYEH010000154.1:0-3519 GCA_031972715.1 Gammaproteobacteria bacterium
AATGCATTGAGGGTTATATAACCAGAGCCAGCTGATATATATTAGTTGTATATACACCACATTTATTTTGTCAAAAATGCATTTATTCACTTGCAAGCATGTAAAAAGCGTGTAATAATCTAGTCGTTAGAAAACTAAGTTTCTGACATGAACTGCCCTCTAGATCGGATCACAAGGAACAACCTTCTTATGGGTTCTATAGAGAAGCAATGTAATATCAGCTTAAGAAGGTGAGAATCTCATGCAAAATAAACTCTTTATCGGCAATTTATCATTCAAACTAGGTGATGATGACATTCGTGACTTGTTCCAACAATTTGGTTCAATCACAGAAGTTGCTATTCCTAGAAACAGAGAAACTGATAAGCCACGCGGCTTTGCTTTTATAACATTCGAGACAGAAGATGCTGCTAGAAGCGCTCTAACTCTTGATGGTAAAGAAGTAGACGGACGTAAAATTAGAGTAAGCATTGCAACTGGTGAAAAACGTACCGGTGGCGGTGGAATGGGTGGCGGACGCGGCGAACGCAGAGCTCCTGTTGAGTAATAAATACCCTCGGGTATAAGTACTCCGAAATTATTTAAAGCCATGTCCTAGGACATGGCTTTTTTATGTGCACTTCAATCCCCCTCTCGCCAGTAAGTGAAGTCAATAACATATTATATTGTAATTACACATATGCCGGTACTCTTTGTAAAGCTTAAAACTATCTTAAGCTATTTGGTGCAACTCATTGTGCCAATGGTGCGATTGGTGCAATTAATGCTTGACTGGTGCAATTGGTGCAATTATACTATTATCCATAGTAATCTATGGAAGCGCACCTTATGTTGTATCCGGAATTAGAGTCAAGGCATCTAGAATTCAAATCGGCACCGCCGACATTTTCTCAGCTAACTAAAACTTGTGTTGCTTTTGCTAATGGAGTAGGCGGTAAGATTATTATTGGAGTTGAAGATAAAAGCAGAGAAATAGTAGGCGTAAACGAGTCAATGAGGCGATCTATATATGAAGAATTTCCGAATAGTTTATATGATTCAACAGAGCCTAATCTAATTGCTGAAATATATGAAAAAAACTATGGTGCACATAATGTTATTGTTATTGAAATACCTAATATATTAAAAAAGCCAGCATATGTAAAAAGTGAAGGTATTCCTAAAGGAGTATATCTAAGAGCTGGATCAAGCACAAGGCGCGCTAGTGAAGACTACATTGAAGAGTTGAAAAGAGATAATAAAAGACTTACATATGATGAAGAAATTATACATGCAGATGTAAATATCCTACATCAGGAGTTAATTAAAAAGGCATATCCAACGTATACAAATGAAAAATTGTTAGCTGAAAAAATTTTAGGCCAGAAATTTAGTGGGCAAAACAAATATTTTCCGACCATAGCTGCCACATTATGGTTTTGTAATAATCCAGATTCATATATAAACTCAGCTCATATTAGATGTACGCGGTTTCATGGAATTGACGGAAGAGATATAATTCAAACAAATGAAATCGGTGGTAATTTGGCAGAGCAAATCGAAAATTCCTTCGCATTGATTAAGTCTTGGTTGCTAAAAGATTTTAGCTTAAAAGATACTAAGTTGTCTGGAAAAATGATTATTCCGTCTGAGGCTTTGCGTGAAGTTATTCTTAATGCTGTAATGCACAGAAAATACTCAATTCCGGGAGCGATTAAAATTGCATTATATGATGATAGGTTAGAGGTCTTTAGTCCGGGTAACTTTCCCGGATTAGTGGATATCAATAATTTAGGTGATGGAACAACATACCTTAGAAATCCGATCATAGCGAAAATAGCAAGAAAACTCACGTATATCGAGCAATTAGGCACTGGTATTAATTTAATTAGACATAGTTGTAAGAAGCATGGTTTAAAGATCCCTGAATTTATTGAAGGAGCAGACAGCGTAAAAGTTATTTTTAATTTTGTTCCTGTCGTAGGAGATAATGATGAAGATAATCTAATGGCGCTATTTTCTTTGCGCGATTCTGTTGCTATTAATGAGATCGTAGAGATATTCAAAATATCCCGTAACACCGCAACTAGAAGACTTAATAAATTAGTTGATGTTGGAATCTTGAGGCGTGCAGGTAAAGGTCCTTCAGTCAGATACTATAAAAAATAAAATTATAGTCTAAAAAGTGGCTGGGATAAAAAGAAGCTTTCAGATGTTAAATAATACTAAAAACATTTTTGATACAACTGTTGTGGCAGTTGCAATGGTGGGCTGCAGTAATGTTTACGATCGTCGCCAGTCACTGCCTGCGCCAGTGTCAACAATTAATGATATACGTGACAAAAGAATGGTATTTCTGATTTTAATTTAGATAGTATATTTGCACGCTGGCTCTATTATCGAATGATGTTAGTTTAAACCATGTGGAATAAAAGTACTTTATTTACATTTAGCATTGTCGACATGCAAGAACCAAGTATCCATGAGTTTAACTATACAGGGGGCGAGATCCTAGGGGCAGATGGACCAAGCAAAGCCTTGGCATTTGTTGCTGCTGCTGCAGAGTTGTCTAATTTCACCACAAATTGATTATTTAAAAGCTGTACTCCAAATAGAGCTTGTACTTGCTCTGATTCTTTCATTGCTTCTTGTATGGCAAGTATTGTTTGTTTGTTATTAAACGCATACTGAATTGTAGATAAAGCATCCAGATCAACAATAGGGTCTGCAAGCAGTTTTTCAAGCTCATGTACAAACTCTTCTGCCAGCTTTTGTAAACTTACACCTGGAATTTCCTCAAAACCAAAAGCGCAGTAAGTATGTTTATTCGCTAGCATGCCCAAAATTGTTGCGCGCCATGCATTCTCTGAACCATCATGCGTAAGCGAGGTAGAGCCATCTGCGTTAGGCTTAGATACGCGCATTACTTCGCGCTCATTTAAGCTCACGAGTAGAGCGTAGTCAGGTTGATTATATTTAAATTGATATTTTGCGCTGCTAGGCTCAAGTGCAGCATTGATCTTAGTCCACTCATTCATAAAACTAGGCGCGGGATCAGTTGTATTCGCGGGATTAGAGTTTATGGTAGCCTTTACTGCTTGTGGATCATTATTAGGAGTTGATGCTGCTCCTGTTTCTGGATTGTTTTGTTGTGCTGCTGCATCAAACTGTGGCGTTACTGGGGGCCGAGTGTGTTCTTGAGTTGAGGATTGTTGGTCTATTACTGGAGCATTATTAATGTTTGATAGATCAATGTTCATATCCTGTAGCATGGCAGCTACTTCGTTAACATCTGCCTTAATAAGGAAACCGTATTGACCACTATTTAGTGGTTGTTGAGTAATTATAGACAAACAATCTCGGGGTATATTCTTGCCAAGTAAAAACTTTCTCACTTGTTTTGCAAACATTTCAAAGTTTTGTAGATCCTTGCCAAATAGCTCTTTTCTAAATGATAAAAAGAGGACAGGTGTTTGTTCAAACAACATATTCTTTAATATGATTGCATCAGGCTTTAAACAGGGTTTAGCGATGTCCTTA
>DALYEH010000155.1:0-3496 GCA_031972715.1 Gammaproteobacteria bacterium
TGAAGTCTATAATGGAATTAATAGGTAGTCAGAAAGCTACAAAAGAAACGCAAGAACATGATTTTGAGTTAATAGAAAAGCCTAGTCAAGATGATGATTATCTATCGCCAAATCTTAAAGATTTAGAACCAATACCGCAAATTTCAACAGAATACGAGATAAAAACTACAGAACCTAGCCAAGAACCAGATACGCCGCATGTAATTTCTAAGCTCCACGACGCAGCAGTTGCTATTGAAAAAGCAGCGGATGAATTCATAGATGAGGCGATAAACTCTGAAGTTGCACATACGATCTCCAAGCATGCATGGGAGGCATCTGCATATGCTGCAGACAAATTAGCTCAAGGCGCGGAGCGTGCAGGCAAGACAGCCCTCACTACTTTATATGGATTATGGAGTGCGATATCAGAGCACGCGGCTGAAGATGAAGAAATAGTTCAAGTGGAAATAGATGAGGAAATAGCTGCAGCTAAGATAATCCAAGATGAGGCCGCAATAGTAGCAAAAATCACGGAGCCTAAGAACAATATGGCATAAGCTGTAACCTGTTTGTTCTAGACAAACAGGTTTAAACTACCCGTCAAATTCAAAGGCACAAAGCCCTTTGCCGTGTTTCATAATTAACTGCTAATAAATCATCTATTTTGTGTAGAATACACACAGGATGCTTAATAGAAAAATGATCATTATGGCTTAACCATGATCTTGCATATGGTAATGTTCATTAACGCGTACATTATATCCTTTAATGTAAGTTTTAATGAACATTAAATACATAGATCCCCGCCCTACGCCGCTAGAGCGCGGCTACGGCGGGGATGACACTTTTGGTAAATTACAGTAACTGCAAAACTCGTCTGCTACTGTACTTTAACCTCGGAGGTTGCGAGTTTTATTAGGGATTCTACGAGCTGTATACTCACCATTTTGCTTTTGATGCCTGCTGCTTACTTCTTCTTCAGCTTCTCTTTTGGCTTTCTTCTGGTTCGGCGATTCTGGCGCTTTAAAACGCATAGCTGAGCTAGAAGTAACGGGCTGTGCTAGCTTTGCTTCAAAACCTGCAATTTTACCTAACATCGCCCATGTGGATATTGTAGCAGACTGAGCGTCTGTTAGTAATTTATGAAAAGCTTGCATGTCTGTTTGAGTAGCGCGTCCATTTTGAACCAATGCGCGATATAGAGTGTCTATTTTTTGATAAACTTGATCATTAAGATACTCTTGTCTAGTCTCAACTGCTGCTTTCATACTTGCAACTTGTCCACGCAAATACTCAGTTTCCACTATCTGCTCTTCTTGCAGAGCTTTAGCCAGTGCCGTCATCACAATTGATGGATGATCAGCAAACACAAAACCATCAACAAGATTAGAAAAATCAATCACCTTGGCTTCAGCTGCATCATCCCCAGCTTTTATGCCTACACCAGCTGCATTCAAAATATTCTTCAATTCATTTTCCTTAAGTGCAAAAACGAATGGAGAAGTAGTTACAGTTGCTACAGGTGTTGCGCGTGGATCACTACGCATTCTGCTAGGTTCTAAGTTTATTTTACTATTTTTAATCAGGTTAGCTAAAGCTGCTTTCATACCGTCATATTGGTCTTTGCAGAGTGTTTTGAACAATTGCACTTTTAAGGAGACAACTAGATGATCAAAATCAAAGTCGCTTAATTCAAACTCACTTTTACGTGCAATCAAGTTAGCAAATTTTTCACTAAAATCACCTTCAACAGCTAAGATATTAGCGATCAAATCAACATGCTCAGCGCTGATGTTAGATGAATTTTTGATTAACGCATGTCTTTCTTCTTGCGAAAGTTTATTGAAGGATTCGTTAGCCAGCAAATTATTTTGATATTCTTGATCAAACAATGAACCGCTGATTACCTCTTCTAAAAACTCACTAATTATAGTAGCAAGCTTATCAACCACCGCTTGTTCTACCATACCACCATTAAGAGCCCATTCTCCACTTGGCCGTTTAATTGCTAGGCATTTAATATGACCATTAGGCATTACAATAATTGGTACCGCATCCACCGCTTTTGTGCCGCTGATTTTAAGTCCATTTGGATTTTGCGGATCTGCTTTATCGTATTGACCCAAGATCTTGCATGATGAAATCGGGTGTACAGCATCAATTTCTTGCTTTTCTATAGTAGCAAGCTGATACCAAACATTGTGGCACAATACCACATTCAAAAATTTGTGCACTTCTATAATGTCTTCTACAGTGGCGTCAGAATCTACCACTAACATAGATCCTTTATCAGGTGCAATAGTATCGTCCAAACGCCATTTTCTATTCGCACGCAATACAAAATTGTCAAAAGAGCTAAATGCCGCTTCTATGCGCTTATTCTCTGCTTGCTTATCTTTGATTTGCTTTTCTGTGATTGTTTCGTTAGGTACTTGATTATTCCATAAATCTTTAGTGCCTAGAGCCTGCAGTCTCTGCTGAACTAAATTATTGATTTTTTCAGCTATGTTTGCTTCATTTAGACCCTTTAAATCAGCAACATGAGCAAATATAGTGCCTAATTGCTGTTTTGATTGATAACGTGCCTCATAAACTTGGTCAGCCATCTCAAATAATTTTGATGCTAGTTTAGTCATTTCGTACTCCAAAAAAATAATTCTTGACCTGATTCTCACACCTCTATTTTTAACTGTCAATGTAACAAAGTTCCATATATGCATTTTTGATTGCTTTCTTACTAAAGTTATGTTTTTTCAAGTGCAAACTTTAGATACTAATCGTGTTTGTGATTTTTATCACTATTTTTACATGAGTAATCCGATGCTGAAGATTAAACAAATCGATTGATTTACAGAGTTTTGGAGAGAATTCAGCAATAAGAGCGCTGGTTTTTCAGAACTAGCACTCTTATCATAAAGATATTTTAATTGTTTACACCACTGGCAACGTCACGCCACGCTGGCCTAAATACTTGCCTTTACGATCTGCATATGAAGTTTCACAAACCTCATCAGCTTCAAAAAATAGGAATTGCGCAACCCCTTCATTGGCGTATATTTTTGCTGGCAAAGGTGTGGTATTTGAGAATTCTAAAGTAACATGCCCTTCCCACTCTGGTTCTAATGGCGTTACATTGACGATTATGCCACAACGTGCGTAGGTAGATTTACCCAAGCAAATAGTTAAGACATTACGCGGGATCTTAAAATACTCTACAGTACGCGCCAGTGCGAAAGAATTAGGCGGAATTATGCACACATCAGAAACTACATCCACAAAGCTATTAGAATCAAAATTTTTAGGATCAACTACAGATGAATTGATATTGGTGAAGATCTTAAACTCATTAGAACAGCGCACATCATAACCATAACTAGAAACGCCATAAGAAATTACACCGCCGTTGTCTTGGCGCTTAACCTGATTTGATACAAAAGGTGTAATCATTTCGTGTTGCATAGACATACGGGTAATCCAACGATCAGATTTAATTGACATTTACTAGTTCCTCTTT
>DALYEH010000156.1:0-1729 GCA_031972715.1 Gammaproteobacteria bacterium
CGTGACCAGACCTACCTGAGTATAAATATTTAAAGTACTTCCACCAATGCCTAATGTAATAAATATTAAAGCGCCTGCAATGGACAAGGGCACAGACACTAGGATAATGCATGGATCTCTAAAACTCTCGAACTGGGCTGCTAGCGCTAGAAAAATCACGATGATTGCAAACGCGAAAGTCATTAAAAAGCCGCTAGACTCATTCATATATTGTCTAGATGGTCCACCGTAATCAATCAAATATCCTGTAGGCAGATGTTCTTGTGCTAATGCACGTAGGGTTTCCAAACCTTGTCCTACGCTAATTCCAGGCACTAATACTCCTGAGACGGTGGCTGAGTTTAATTGCTGGAAATGATTTAAAGCACGCGGAATGGTACGGTAAACAATTTTAACTACTGTCGATAATTGTATAGTCCTACCACTATCAGTCCGAATGTAATAATTTTCTAATTGATCTGTATTTAACCTAAAAGATTGTTCAACTTGCGGTATGACTTTATAAGATCTTCCATCTAAGCTGAAATAATTTACATAACCACCGCCTAACATAGCTGAAAGCGCTGCGCCTACATCAGCCATAGTCAAACCAAGCTGCGATGCCATATTATGATCTATCTCTAACATGGCTTGTGGATTATCATATTTTAAATCGTTATCCACATACATAAACATACCTGTTTTGCCAATTTCTTGCATAAAATTTTGCATCACTTCATTTAAACGTGGAAAGGAATCCGTGGTTTGTATAACAAATTGTACTGGTAAACCACTACTACCAGGTAGAGGTGGGGGTTGGAATACTGCAATTTTTAATCCCGCTACTTGTGCTAACTGCTGTTGCAATAATGGCTGAATTTGCGATGCCGTACGTTTACGCTCATCCCAGGGCTTTAAAACCTGCCCTGCAATAACAGCACCAGGCTCATCGATTTGAAATACATGCTCTGTTTCTGGGTAAGATGCGAAAATCTTATAAACTTCATTAGAATATAAACTACGCTGTTGTAAGGTGGCATCTGGGGCTGCAGTAGAAAACGCTAAAATTATCCCTTGGTCCTCTTGTGGTGCAAGTTCCGATTTAGCGGTACTATATAAATAATAGATACTTCCCAAAATTATTATTGCTAGTGTTACTGTTACACCGATATATTCTAAGCTAGAATGTAAGCGCTTTTGATATGCGGCATGCAGTCTATCGAAAATTTTATCCACCAAACTTTGTTTGCCCTTGTGTGGCTTCAATAGCTTCGCACACATCATTGGAGATAGTGTTAAAGCCACAACCGCAGAGATAGTCACTGCGCCTACTAAGGTAAAGGCAAACTCAGTAAACAATGCACCAGTTAAGCCGCCCTGAAAACCAATAGGAACATATACAGCTAATAACACAATAGTCATAGCAATGATCGGATTACCTAGCTCTTTTGCTGCAATAATAGCTGCCTCTATGGGTTTCATCCCATCTTCTATATGGCGGCTGACATTTTCTACAACAATAATGGCATCATCCACCACTAAGCCTATAGCCAATACTAACGCCAAAAGGGTAAGAAGATTTATGCTGAAATTAAATGCTAACATGAATATAAATGCACCTACTAACGATAGAGGGATAGCGACTATAGGAATGACGACAGCGCGAAAGTTTCCCAAAAACGCGAAGATAACTAGCGTTACGATAATTAAAGCTTCAATGAGTGTTTTTTCTACTTCATCTATAGAACTG
>DALYEH010000156.1:1739-3384 GCA_031972715.1 Gammaproteobacteria bacterium
GTTAACAAACTTTGTTGCATCATAAACAATTTTGCTATCAAGCCCCGTAGGCAATGTTTTTTGGATCTCAGGAAATGCTTTTCTTACCCGCTCAATCACTTGCAATAAATTTGCGCCAGGAGCAATTTTTATACCTATGTATACAGCTTTTTGCCCATCGAACATAACTGCAGAATCGTAATTATCAGCCCCTAGTGTAACTGTAGCAACATCTTCTAGTCTGACAAAAGCTCCATTATATTGACGTATTATCAAGCGTTTAAATTCGTCAACAGTATGCAGTTCAGTGTTCGCTGACAAATTAACTTGCACCATTTGGCCTTTGGTATTTCCTAAACCAGAAATATAATTATTTGCCTTCAAGGCCATGCTTATGTCTGCAGCCGTTAAATTATATGCAGCTAGTTTATTTGGATTTAACCAAGCACGCATAGCAAAATTCTGTGCTCCTAAGAGCTCAGCTTTTTGCACCCCCTCTATAGATTGCAACTTAGGTTGTACGGCTCGCGTTAAATAATCTGAAATACTATTGGCTGGCAACACTTTACTGTTAAAGCCAATGTACATGGAGTCAATAGTTTCACCAATCGCAACTACAATTACTGGCGCTTCTGCCTCTGGTGGGAGTATATTACGAGTAGAAGCAATTTGTGTACTTATTTCAGTTAAAGCTTTACTTGGATCATAATTTAAACGTAAATTTACATAAATTGTACTCACACCATTCACGCTAGATGATGTCATATAGTCTATGCCATTTGCTTGGGCTATTGCTGCTTCTAACGGAGTTGTGATAAAACCAGCGATTACATCCGCATCGGCACCATAATATGTAGTACTAACTGTCACTACAGCATTTTCTGTGCGTGGATATTGCAAAACAGGCAGGGAAAGAATAGCACGCAAGCCAATTACAGTAATGGCTAAACTCAAAACCGTTGCCAACACAGGGCGCCGTATAAATAGTTCAGTATAATGCATACTCTATTGTTCGCTTACTTGCGGATTAATCTCATCGCTAGGCAACACTGTATTATTTATATTTATTATTGTACCTTTCTGTAATTTCATTTGTCCTGCCACCACAACCATTTCTCCCGGTTCCAGGCCAGCTAAAATTGCAATTTGATCGCCTCGTGTTGGTCCCACAGTTACAAATTTTTGATCAGCCACATACTGCGGATTACCATCTTTATCTTTGCCTGATTCTTTAGCAACAAAAACAGTATTCCCGTATGGGTTGTATGTTATAGCGGTAACAGGCAAAGTAAGATATTGCTCTAGTCTCTGCGTGTCTACCTCTATTGTTCCATACATACCAGGCAATAATTCTTTGTCTGGATTATTTAATATAGCGCGAACCAAGATATTCCGCGAGGCTTGATCGACTTTAGAATTTAAAGCATCTAATTTACCCTCAAACACCTTGTCAGGATAAACATTCGTTCGCACTTTCACTGTTTGCCCAATTTGCACATTAGCTAAATATTGTTGGGGTAAATAAAAATCAAAGAAAATTGGATCTAATGCTTGTAGCGGTACAATGATGGTACCTGGACCTATATATTGACCTATATCTACTGGCCGTATGCCAAGTTTGCCACTAAAAGGCGCGCGTATATATTTTTTCTGTATTATGGCTTCT
>DALYEH010000157.1:0-2356 GCA_031972715.1 Gammaproteobacteria bacterium
TATAATAAGGTAAACAACAAATATGCGTACGCCTGCAGTACTCCACCAAAGCTTTCTATCATTATTTGTTCGCTACCATAAAAAGCATTTAAAGTGCCAACTACTGCCTCTTTAGCAATCAATCCAGTCATTAGACTGACCGTTGCTGGCCAATTTTCAGCGCTTATCCCCATGGGTGTGAACAAAGGCGTTAAAAACTTACCGGCTTGTGCTAATGCAGAATAACCTACGCCATTTATAAGAACTGTTAATAAAACAATTAAAATCCCGGCTTTTAATAAAAAGCTTTTCAACCTATACCATACTTGCCGCAACAAACCACCCAATAAAGGCCACCTATACGCAGGCATTTCCATAATAGACATGGAGTCTGCTTGCGTAGCAATATTGCTGCGCAACATCAATGCGGTCAGGATTGCCACCAAAATACCAATGATGTACAAACTAAAAATTACATTTTGTCCGCCTGTTGGGAAAAATGCGGCTACGAAGATGGCATAAATAGCGAGCCTAGCACTACAGGACATAAAAGGCGTCATCATAATTGTTAATAAGCGTTCGCGTTGATTATTTAGACTACGTGTGCCCATTACTGCAGGCACATTACATCCAAAACCTACAATCATTGGCACAAAAGCACGTCCACATCAACCTATCTACAATAAACGCAGCACGGGTCATATACCCAGAACTTTCAAGCACCCCCAAACAGAAGAACATCATGGCTAATACTGGCGTAAATGTTACAGTTATACTGATACCGCGCCCCAAACCTTCCGCTACTATATTCACAAGCCATGGCTGTAATTTGCACGCCAACAACCATTCCTGCAAACCACTTATAAATACCGCCTCTGACGCCCGCTCAAACCATGCCTGTAAAAATCCACCCACGTTGATAGCGCAAGTGAATAACATATACATCACACCCAAAAATATGGCTGGTCCGCAATACTTGTGTAGTACAACAGAATCTATCACATCGCTTACGTTACGTTTAGAGGCTACTTGCTGAACAACATCTGCTAATATTGTGCGCAAACGCTGGTGACGCTCATGCGCTATATATACGTCTAGATCCTGTTGTAGTTCTGCTTTTAAGCGTACTTTAGTTGAAGCAAGTTCCACATCGCTAATTTTGCTAGCCAGCAAGACATCGCCTTCCAATATATGCAAAGCCTGGCCAGGAGTACAATGCGTCTGCCACGCTGTCAGCACTGCTTGCACGGGTGGCGTACAATCTACAACATAAGTTGGTATTGTAGCCACTTGCTGTATGGCTGCTTGTAGATCAGCGATCCCTGCACCGCTCTTTGCAGAAATCGCCACTACCGGGCACCCACAGTGTTTAGCTAAAGCAGCCACATCAATCTTAACCCCGGCAGACTGCACCAAGTCTATGCAATTAAGGGCGATCACTAGCGGCGCACCAAGCTCTAATAATTGCAGACTTAAATATAAGTCGTGTGCCAAGTGCACGGCATCTACAACATTTACAAATAAAGTACCGCGCGCTTGTAAAATATATTCACAAGTAATTTTTTCATCTAAGGCTATATCTGGGGTAGCAATCAGAGAGTAACAACCAGGTAAATCCATTACATTAACTAAGGTTTTGTTGATTGGATCCAAATACATGCCATGATGCTGTTCTACTGTCACTCCTGGCCAGTTGCCAATTTTTTGCTTGGCGCCAGTCAAGCGATTAAACAGAGTGGTTTTACCACAATTTGGGTTACCTATTAATGCTATTGACTTTGACATGGCTCGCTTCTGCTTTTCTTATGCTTAATAAAATATCCCCTTCTAGACGTATTTGTATAGGATCCCCGAGTGGTGCTACACGCACTACTGACACATTCACTCCTGGCAATAAGCCGCAGGCGAATAGCTTTTGCCTATCCGCAGGATTAGGGACCTGAATGCTGGTGACTTGCGCTTCATCACCAAGTTGTAAATCTGACAAAGTTTTCATTAGTGTTATATTAGCCTAAATGAGAATTGTTATCATTTTGCAGCATACATGCCCCTCCGTCAATGACTAAGGCTCATATCCTCCCTGCTAGGGTATGTGCAACTATAACCTCTTGCAGCTCTATCAATTTGCCGTGAAAGAAATGGCCTGTAGCAGGAAATTTGATTAAAGTCTTATTGGCGGCCAAGCTGTCAAACCAAGCATACACAGAGTGTGGTGATACTACTTCATCATCCTCGCCCTGTATAACTAACCAAGGGCAATCAATCACGCCTAAAGAGGCGTAAGGCATACGATCTACGGAGGGCGCAATGGATATCAACTGTGCCGGGCTAGTTTGTACGGCTGCAGCGGCAGCAATGTATGCTCCGAAAGAGAAAC
>DALYEH010000157.1:2366-2811 GCA_031972715.1 Gammaproteobacteria bacterium
CAGCGCGCGGATCCTGCTCCTGTACCCATTTTATAACTGCCATACAATCTGCCAGTTCACCTACAATGTCGCCATAATGCCCTGCGCTTTGTCCAACGCCACGATAATTAAAGCGCACCGCAGTAATGTTTTTTGCATTAAAGGCTCTCGCAATAGTTGTCACCACTTTATTTTCCATGGTTCCTTCTTGCAAGGGATTTGGGTGGCAAATTATTCCTATGCTTGAGGCACCTTCAATAGGGTTAATTATTGCTTCAAGCTGTCCTTCTGGACCGGGGATCAATATATTTTGCTTTTGCATTAAAATAATACGTCCGTAGTGATTTGCTGTTGCACGTGTTGTGCAGTGTATATGTTTTTTGTTAGCTCATAAGACATGATACACACATATCGTTCATGGCCATTTTGGCTGGTTATTACCTACAACCAGCCAAAAAGCTGCTTT
>DALYEH010000157.1:2821-3330 GCA_031972715.1 Gammaproteobacteria bacterium
TTGATAAAACCTGGGTCACTTCCATCAAAATAGGCCAAAAAGCTGCTTTAAAGCTTAAGAGTGAGAGCGCACTGGTGCTTTAGCGCCTTTGCTCCAGTAATAGACCTTATTGAACAAAATCGCAAAGGCTCCATTACCCATAATGTTCATAGCAGTGATCATAGAATCGAACACTAAATTAAATGTATGCACCAATGCTAGCATGTCGGCAGTAAAATTAAACTGGCTAATTAGCAATGGCCAAATCACTATAGCGCCGCCACCTGGAATAGCCGCTGCACTGAATCTGGCAATAACATAGTACAGGCTAAATACTAGATATTGGCTGATCGTTGGCAGTGGATACCCGTATGAAATCATCAAAGCCATAGCAAATATTGGCATAGCTAGACAGTCGCCAATTAGATGAAAATTAACTGTACTTGGGATAACAAAATTTACTATATCTTGATCTTTCACATTTTTTTGTGTGGCTATTAATGTAAAAGGCATAGTTGCAGCGCTAGACA
>DALYEH010000158.1:0-1256 GCA_031972715.1 Gammaproteobacteria bacterium
TAAGTCTTTGTTAGCCTCTTGCATCTCTTTATGCAAGGCACTTTTAACTTTGCTGATAATTACGCGATCTTGAGGTCTTTTTGGACCAGCGACACATGCTTCTATAGTAGTTAGATCTAACTTAAGATGATCTGTATAAGTGGCTGCTGGTGCATGTGGCGTATGAAAAATACCTTGTGCTTTGGCGTAAGTTTCTATAAGTTTTATATCATGCTCATCGCGACCAGTTAAATGTAGATACTTCAAAGTTTCATGATCAATAGGAAACAAACCGCAAGTAGCACCGTATTCAGGCGCCATATTGGAAATTGTAGCACGATCAGCAACTGTGAGTTGCTCAACGCCGGATCCAAAAAATTCAACAAATTTACCAACAACACCATGTTTGCGTAACATTTCTGTCACAGTTAAGACTAGATCTGTTGCAGTTGCGGTCTGTGGTAATACTCCAGTTAATTCAACGCCAACAACTTGCGGTATAAACATAGTCACTGGCTGCCCTAGCATCGCGGCCTCAGCTTCTATACCGCCAACACCCCAACCAAGCACACCTAAGCCATTAATCATCGGCGTGTGCGAATCTGTACCTATAACTGTATCTGGAAAGCAATACGTTGCATCTTTAGTTTTTTGAGTAAACACCACCGGTGCAAGATATTCAAGGTTGACTTGATGCACTATACCTGTACCTGGTGGTACTACGCGAAAGTTACTAAATGATTGTTGGCCCCAACGTAAAAATTTGTAGCGCTCTTTATTGCGTTCAATTTCTATGGAAGTATTAATCTCTAATGCATTAGCCGCGCCATAAACGTCAACCATAATCGAATGATCGATTACTAAATCAACTTGGGAGAGTGGATTAATTTTTTTAGGATCACCGCCTAATTTGGCCATAGCATCACGCATGGCAGCTAGATCTACTATTGCGGGGACACCAGTGAAATCTTGTAAAATGACACGCGCTGGAGTGAAGGCTATTTCATGCGTTGGGACTGCATGTGGATCCCAATTCAATACCGCCTCAATATCCTGTGCGCTTACCGTATCTTGATTTTCAGTGCGCAAAAGGTTTTCTAACAATATTTTCAGCGAGTATGGCAGTCTGCTTACATTGTATTTTGCAGGTAAAGAGGTGATATTAAATAAAGTGTAGGTTTTGTTATCTACTTGAATAGTCTGTTTGGTGCCAAAACTATCTGCCATTAGCGTCTCCATGCCGTCTTCCATCGCATATCTCAGCCTGCCATGTTTTA
>DALYEH010000158.1:1266-3309 GCA_031972715.1 Gammaproteobacteria bacterium
CCGCCTAGAGTCTGCATTGCATCGCGCATAGCAGCCAGATCGACTATCGCAGGTACGCCGGTAAAATCTTGTAAGATTACGCGCGTAGGCACAAAGGCAATTTCGTAATCAGGAGTGGCCTTAGGTTGCCATTTTAATAAAGCCTCTATGTCTTGTTTAGCAACGTTTTCGTTATCTTCGTTACGTAATAAATTTTCTAATAGTATCTTTAACGAAAAAGGTAGTCTGCCAACATCGTAAATAGCGGGGAGTTTAGATATATTAAAAATAGTATAATTTTGGTTATTAACTTTTAATGATTGTTTGCAGCCAAAACTATCAAGCATCTCTTATTCTCCATGACTGTGCATACCACGATTCTAGTAGTTTAGTGGCGGATTACAAGATGATGTTTCTAAGCGTGGTTGTTTGTTGGAGAATCTTGCGTCGCGCCTAGAAATGTAGTAACTTTCGCATCTGTATTGACGACTTTTATTAGGCACGTAGCTCAGTGGTAGAGCACCACCTTGACATGGTGGTGGTCGGTGGTTCGATCCCACTCGTGCCTACCAAATATTCCAAAAATTATATTTACACTGCGCTGCCGAACTCGGCTGCTACGCAGCCTCAGTTAGTGGAAGATCATGGGCGTCTGTTAGAGCCCATTAGAAATGTCCGGTAGTGCCAACTAAGTATATTCAATTTGTCGGATAATTTGTGTCCCCCTTGGAAGATATATTGCTATGCATTAAGAAGTGGAATTTGCTAACTGCTTTATCAACATCTCTGCGGTTAGCAAATTTTGGTTTATACATCGCTTCACCATAAATGTTGTAGCTTAGATTCTTGCCTCGCCACGTTACTAGTACCTTGCCATCAGGTTTCTCGCACACAGTTACATTTTGGTTGACATACCTGTGCCCTTTACCAACGTTAATTAATTGATAACTTACATTGTGATGTTTGATGATTAGGCTTTTATTAGCTTTTCGCTTTGTTTGTATAGATAGTGTCTTATCTAACATGAATAGCTCTCTGTTCGTAAGAGTTTGATGCAGGTCAACATGGTTTTTTGGCTCAACGCTAAATTTTCTGTTATATTCATGAATGTATTGTTTTAAGAACTTATTTGCTTCCGTAATTGTCGAGATTCCGAAATATCTAAGCTCTTTAACAAGACGATCTTGGAGCGTGTTATTCGCACGCTCCACTCTGCCTTTAGCCTCAGGGCTATGCGCAAAAATAGCCTCTATATTAAGCTGTTTTAAAGCCCTACCAAATTGTGTTAATCCTGTGGTATTCCAGCCACCAGGAGTGTTTACTTTAAATACAGCGTGTTTATCCGTATAAATAGATCTTGGCTTACCATGCTGTTTTATATATTCATCAAGAGCTGCAAAATATCCTAGCGTACTTTCTTCTGGTACGAACATTAAATTAACTAATTTACTAGTCGCATCATCTATAAATACTAATAATGTACACTTCTCTCCGCGTCCTTCAAACCAGTCATGTATAGAACCATCTATTTGTATAAGCTCGCCAAAACAATCGCGCCTGGCTCTTAATTGCCTGATTTTAATTGGTTTAGTGCGCTTAGCTTGTCGGCGTTCGGTTTGTATTAACCAACGTCTCATGGTTTCTTTGCCAATCTTAATTTGATGCCTTTCATATAGTTTTTCAGTTATTAGTGTTGCACCATAATCATGATAATGCTCATCAACCAAAACTAAGGCCTTAGTTCTTATTTCATCGGAAATCGCTCTATTGCTTCGTTTGTTGCGTTTATTTGAAATAAGACCGCCAGGACCCCTGTCTTGGAGCTTGGCTAATAACCTGCGCACCTGGCGCTCTGATAAGCCTAAAGTGGCTGCCGCCTTAACTTTGCTCATGACTCCATCCAGTACATTTCTCAGTACTAGCGCTCTATCCAGCTCTTTTTCACTCATATTTAGCTCCATAGCAAATATCCTTCCTTGAATGTTGTATGTCATTCAAATTTAGGACATTTCTAATGGGCTGGATTAGGACATCTCTAATGGGCCGCTACATTGTTTCATATTT
>DALYEH010000159.1:0-438 GCA_031972715.1 Gammaproteobacteria bacterium
CAAAAAATGATCCTGGATAGGTTCTGCTTGGCACTAAATAATCGCGCGCTCCCTCTGGAGTTGCTTTGGTTAAAATTGGAGTTTCTACATCTATAAAATTCAATTCGTGTAAATAATCACGTAAAATCTTAATTACATTCGCTCTGAATTGCATACGCTTGAACATATGCGGACGCCGCAAATCTAAATAACGATATTTTAGACGCGTCTCTTCACCAATCTGCTGATTATCATCCGGATAAAACGCTAATGGTGTCGTAGCATTGATTAAATCAATCTCCTGAATAGCAAGTTCTATTTTGCCAGTAGGGGCATCTGGGTTTTCTGTACCTTCTGGGCGTTGGCGGATAGTACCGCCAATACGCAACACATATTCCTTTCTAGTTTTACCAGCTGTCTCAAATGCTATAGCTGTTTCTGGCCCAACCACACATTGCA
>DALYEH010000159.1:448-3266 GCA_031972715.1 Gammaproteobacteria bacterium
TCGTTCGGCGGCTTTAAACGCCTCTGCAGCTTCTGGGCTCACCACCACTTGCAATAAACCACTGCGATCACGCATCTCTAAAAATATAACACCGCCAAAGTCACGACGATTATGCACCCAACCACAAATAGTTAGCTGTTGCCCAATTTTGTTGGTGTCTACTTCGCCACAGTAGGCAGTGCGCGATACTTGCTGCATGATCTTCCCTTTTGATAGTTTTGTAACTTACAAGCCATATTCAGGCTACTGAAACTTGCTAAGGCTTATCTGCATAAGCCCTTCTAGTACTTAGCAAAATAGCATAAAATATATACTATCGTCTATTTCTTTTTATGCTCAAGACAGGCACAATTACAGCCATGATTATTTTAAAACTTTTAACTATCATCCTCCTGACGCTATTTATATGGTTGGTATTGCAACTATTAATCAGCGGCTACAAAGTATTTTCGTTTTTTAAGCAAGGCGTACGCAATGCAGCGGCTGGGCCGCAAACACAGCGCGGACACCCAGGGCAAACCACTATGGTAAAATGCGCAAAATGTAATTTATATGTTTTGGATACAGAGGCGGTAGTGCGTAAGGGTGAGTATTTCTGCTGTGCGGATCATGCCAAGTAAAGGTAGCACTGTAGATATAGCAGCAGATATTGGGTTTAACTTCAAATTTTTACTTTTTTGTGGGTGGATTTTAGAACATCGGATGCAATATCTTTATTTCCTTTGATAAGTTCACACAAATCTAATAGTTCACGAATTTGCTTCATCACCTTAGGATACAATTCTTGTACCTCGTCAATTTGGCTTGGTTTTTTTTCTACTACCATATTGACCTGATCCTCACTAATTTCACTTGCCTCATGTTCCACGTATTCTTTATATGCTTCTTCTAATTTTGCAAACGTGTCTTTATCAGGAAGCTCTCCATTCTCTACAAATGCCCTAAGAGCTTTGATTTCGGAACTCATAATATTCATATATGACACAGATTGTTTATTATTAGAGGATGCAGGCCCTTCTATATCTTTAAGATCATCATTTAAAAAACTTGCCACACTCTGTCTGGCTGCTAAAATTTTGCCAACCTGCGCAACTGTGCTCAAAAGACTTGGCATTCCCGTAGAACTTAACGCACCTAAAGCAACAGGGGCAAATTTTTGCTCAGCAGGCATTGCAATTCTCATTAACCTATTCATCAATGATGCAACTTTGTTGCGTTCTCCCCCATCCGTCATACCTTTTAGGTAAATTTTTTGTGATGAAGTTGCAAACGATAACAAAAGATTATTTACTACTGGATCTTTATAAAAATCTACCGTGCTTCCAAGCATAATATTCAGAGATTTGTTAGCGTTTTCGTCTTTTTTTGCCGCATCGATTGCCATGTGTAAAGATTCCTTTATTGTTGTTAATTTTCCTACAATTAACCGCTTTTTAGCATCATCAGTAGTTTCTTTTTGTAAAGCTCGATATTTGTTATATTTTCTTGCTTTCTTCCTAATGTTATTCCTGGTGTTAAAAATAATATTATTGTTAAATCCAAGTTTGATAAACATTTTATATGCTTTAGGCAAATACAAGTCAATCTGTCTAATAAGTTCTCGGTAGCTTTCAGCTTCCCCAGGTGTAATTGGTACTACTATTTGCCCCGACTTACTTGAGATAGGGCCCTTCGTAGAAGTCTTGCTTGTTAATCGCTTGCGTAAAATATCTCTGACCTCTAACAAATTAGCCATAAATTCAAATTCTGCACTAAATACTTCTTTTGAAGCCTTATACACCTTGTCATAGTCTTCTTCAGTGGCTTCTTGCACCTCTGATGATGGATCTGTCCTAACGGAACTTAGAGATGATGAGGATCCTGAGCTATTCAAAGTAGCACTTGAGCTGCGCCTCCTTTGCATAGGTAAAAATTCTGGATTACGCTTAAACTCATTACTAATTCCTAGCAATTCCCGTACATAACTTAAGCTTTTTGGATTATCTTCTACAGCCCAATCAATTAATCTTGTTTTTGTGTCTTCTTGCAAGTTTCTTGGATCAAACACAGCGTTTTCTTTTAGCACTTTCAATAAGACAGCAAAATTTTCCGCACCTACAATATCATCTAGAAACGTAGCGAAGTTTTCGC
This sequence comes from Gammaproteobacteria bacterium, assembly GCA_031972715.1. Lineage (GTDB taxonomy): Bacteria > Pseudomonadota > Gammaproteobacteria > UBA6186 > Azoamicaceae > JAGVLG01. The sequence continues at coordinate 2,579 of DALYEH010000159.1, forward strand.
CTAAAACGGCTGAATTATCAATGTGATTAAGCAATACATTTACATCTTCACCACCAAGCTTGAATCGTTCATCGTTTGCCTTATTAACACGATCTATTATTAATTGTTTTTGTTCTGTTGATAAAGGCATAAGTACTCCTTTTTTGGACTCTCTACCGCTATTCTAAATAATAAGAGTACAATTCTTAAAAAAAGTTCATATATAATAAATATTGTATATACTCATTATGACAACAACACTTTATCATCTCCAACCCCATCAACTAGTGTATATAATATAAATCAAGACTATTAGATACTACATCTCATCAAACAATCTAGATCTAGCCTATAATTATATATATTTACAGCATTTTAGCCATTAACTATGCAAAAGCCACCTATAATAGAAGCCGCTGAGTACGGCGATATCAAGCGTATAAAAGAACTTATTAAAAATGGTGTGAACGTTAACACCCCTAATGCAAACGGCTTTACTGCTATTACAATCGCCGCCATGAATAATAATTTAGATATGCTACGTCTGCTACTAAGTGCAGGGGCAAACCCATATATACGTGCTAAAAATAATCAAAATGCAGTTGACTGGGCACATGCGCACGATAATAAAGAAATGCTGCGCTTGTTAGAACCACGTTTACATCACTAAAAACACTATTGCTCTAACTGCGCAATTCATAAAACATAT
>DALYEH010000160.1:0-2430 GCA_031972715.1 Gammaproteobacteria bacterium
TGTTAGCGCGTGTGACCGGACACAAGCGAGGAGTGGAAGCAACGCGTGCAGTAGTGCAACGTTGTGCGGATCTTAAAATAAAGTATCTTACTTTGTTTGCTTTTAGTAGTGAAAATTGGCAGCGTCCACATGCTGAAGTAAAAGCACTGATGGCTCTTTTGCAAAATTTACTAGAAAATGAAATTAATTCATTGCATAGCAATAATGTTAAATTGCACGTCATAGGTGATTTAGCACGTTTAAGTAACGCCATGCAACAAGCAATAGTGCAGGCGCAGCACTTAACTGTAAACAACACCGGTTTACAGCTAAATATTGCTTTGAACTATGGTGGACGCTGGGACATCGTGCAAGCAACACGTGCTATTGCTGCACAGGCATTAGCAGGTACAATTACTATTGATTCTATTGATGAAAATCTGTTTGGTGCACATTTATCCTTAGGCACCATACCCGCGCCAGACTTGCTGATACGCACAAGTGGTGAGCAAAGGATTAGCAACTTTCTATTGTGGCAGATAGCTTATACTGAGCTATATTTTTGTAACACTTTGTGGCCAGATTTTACAGGAAAAGATCTAGATCAGGCCTTAGAGTTTTTCACCCATAGAGAACGACGTTTTGGTTTAACTCAGGAACAAATGCAAAAGGCTGATTATGTTTAAATTACGCTTGCTCTCCACCCTTATTTTGTTACCAGGTGTTATCGCTGGGATCCTATTTTTGCCTACCATGTATATTGAAATAGCCAGTGGCTTGGCTGTAGCTGCAGCAATGTGGGAATGGCTGCATATGACGGTATTAAAGAAATCAAAAACTCGTTTCGTATTGTTGGTAGCATTGTTGCTATTTGCAGTGAGCATAATTTTTATAGGCATAAGTCCATTATGGATCTTATATATATCCATGTTTTGGTGGATCTGTGCGTTGGCTGGGATTTGCTATTACCCGGAAAATGCTAAAGTCTGGAAATGGGATCTGTTGCAACCACTTATGGGCTTTATAATGTTCGTTCCAGCTTGGTTAGCATTTAATGGCTTACATGCTTGTACAGATGGTCCAATATGGGTGCTTTTGGGTTGTGCTTTAGTGTGGGGTACTGATATCGGTGCTTATTGTTTTGGAAAACTATACGGCAAAAATAAATTGATTCCGCATGTTAGCCCTAATAAAACCTGGGCTGGTCTATATGGTGGTTTCATCGCTAGTATTATGATTATGATGAGCTTTTATCTTTGGTATAGACCGGAATTTTCCTGGTATTTTGCAATATGGCTAGCAGTGCTGACTTCGTTTTTTGCCGTAGTTGGTGATCTATTTGAAAGTATGTTAAAGCGTATTTATGCAGTGAAAGATAGTGGCAATTTGATCCCTGGCCATGGTGGCATGTTTGATCGTTTAGATAGTTTATTTGCAGCATTCCCTGTCTATTATCTAGGTTTGGATATACTGCAGAATATTTGCATAGTACCTTATTAGAGTAAAATAATGACAAGAAACACAGCTAATATTCCAATGCGTACTATAGGTCCAATAAAGATTGTTGGACGTGAGTTGACTGCAGATGTCTTAGTGCCTATGGCAACATTTGAAACTCCGCTGTGGCCATCAACCAGTAGAGGTGCTAATGTCTCGCGTGCAACTGCGGGTATAAATGTAGTATTAATCGATGAAGGCATGACGCGTTCCGTTGTCGTTGACGCACACTCTGCACAGGCCGCGTATGACTTAGTCTTGACACTGCAACAGCGTGAAGCTGAAATCGCAGCAGAAATTACTAAAATTAGCAGATTTGCTAGATATAAGGAATTACATACTCAGGTGGTAGGTAGTTTAGTCTATATACGTTTGAGCATATATTCTGGCGATGCTTCAGGGCATAATATGGTAACTGCAGCGGCTGAAGCGATGCTCAATTGGCTGCTAGCACAATATCCACATTTAGCTTACGTGTCTATTTCCGGTAACTTTTGTACAGACAAAAAGGTTTCGGCAGTAAATGCCATTTTAGGTCGCGGTAAGTATGTAGTAGCTGAAATGACAATTCCTAGAGATATATGTTCTACGCTGTTGCACACAACGCCTGAAAAAATTGTAGATTTGCATATTAAAAAGAATTTACTTGGTACTATGCTTGCAGGTGGCTTGCGTTCAGCGAATGCACATTTTGCGAATATGTTGTTAGCAATCTATTTGGCTACAGGGCAAGACGCAGCTAATATAATTGAGGGATCACAAGGGATAGTACATGCTGAAGTGCGTGCTGATGCATTATATTTTTCAGTGACTTTACCTAATATAATAGTAGGTACAGTTGGCAACGGTAAGGATTTAGAGTTTACCAAAGCCAATTTGCAATTATTAGGGTGTTTAGATCCTGCGGAGCCTGGTGTTAATGCGCGTAGATTAGCGTTGATAACAGCTGCTACA
>DALYEH010000160.1:2440-3228 GCA_031972715.1 Gammaproteobacteria bacterium
ACAGTATTATGTGGTGAACTTTCCTTGTTGGCGGCGCAAACTAATCCTGGAGAGTTAATGCGTACTCACACGATTATGGAAAGGCACAAAACGCAACACGCGCACGCAGAAAGCCAAAGTGACTAATTGGCAAGATGTTTCTATTACTAGTGCACATGATTTTGTACGGGATGCATTAGCGACACCTGCCCAGCCAGTAGTAACAGCCAGAGCCCCAGCCAAACTTATCATCTCGGGTGAACACTCTGTTGTATACAAGCAACCCGCTATAGCCCTAGCGATAGATTATTATACTACTGCCAAGGTCAAAATTAATCTTGACGCAAAAATTGGGTGCGATCTACTCACACTTTCTGCTAATACTATGCAAACACGCGCTTCTGCTGATGATTGCAGAGACAGGATTGATAGAAGCTACGCAGAGTTTGATCAGGGTAAGGCCAGTATTCGTTCTGTGATCCAACACCCCAAAGAATTAATAATCTATACAATTAGTTTGTTCTTGCAACATTTAAAAATTCCAGCAAATTTAGGTGTGAACCTAGAGTTGAGTTCTACAGTGCCAATAGGGTGTGGTTTAGGTTCGTCAGCAGCAGCTATCTTAAGCACGCTTTATGCTTTGGATAAATTATTTGCTAGTAATCTTAGTCGCACTGAAATTTTGACATTAGCTAGGAAAATAGAAAATTTGCAACATGGCAGATCAAGTGGTCTAGATTTAAATCTGATTGCTAAAGGCGGCTGTATACATTACATAGATGGTGTAGCGCAAGCCATGAAAAGCGCAT
>DALYEH010000161.1:0-3180 GCA_031972715.1 Gammaproteobacteria bacterium
AGAGGTAGACATTGAAGCCTAGCCTGCAGCATCTCATCGAATATAGCAGTACGACATGCAAAGATTACAAAAAGTATTAGCAGATCGCGGGCTTGGTTCTAGACGCGAAATTGAGTCTTGGATTGCTGCAGGTTTGGTACAAGTAAATGGCCAAACCGCAGTTTTAGGTACAAAGGTTACTCCTACAGATCAAATCAGTGTGCGCGGCAAGGAAGTACCAGCTGAAGCTACAGAAGAACACCAGTTTATTATGTATCATAAGCCTGAAGGACAAATTTGCACGCGCAGCGATCCAGAAGGTCGTAAAACTGTATTCGATTATCTGCCAAAATTACGCACTCAACGCTGGGTAAGCGTAGGGCGTTTAGACATAAACTCTTCTGGCTTACTACTGTTTACCACTGATGGCGAGCTAGCAAACGCGTTAATGCACCCTAAAGCAGATATTGAGCGTGAGTATGCTGTACGTGTGTTGGGCACAGTCAGCGAGGCTATGCTACAAAAAATGTTACGTGGTGTGCGTTTAGACGACGGTACCATGGCAAAATTTGTAAGCATCAAAGCTGCTGGCGGCAGTGGCGCCAATGCTTGGTATAACGTGACTTTAAAACAAGGCCGTTATAGAGAAGTTCGGCGTATTTGGGAGACACAAGGTATACGCGTAAGCCGTTTGATCAGAATCAGGTATGGTGTCTTCAAACTGCCACGTGATCTCAAAGAAGGTGAATATATGGCCTTAGATTACGCAAAGTATAAAAAATTACTAGATACTGGCTCATACCGTTCCTAAGATCCTTTGACTATGTAGCGCATTTGATGTAAGTAACTGCTACCGTAGACTGTAGCAGTGTATGGGTATCTACATTAATGTTCTGCTGTCAATATTTTGCTATGCACGTGCCTGCTCGCATCGCTAAGCAAGTATATATATTGCTCAACAATATCTTCTGGTAAATACAGGTTAGAATCAGCTTCAGCTGGGTATGCTGCTGCTCGCAGCGCAGTTTTGACTTTGTCTAATTGCACGGCATTGACACGAATGCGCGTAATATTTTCGCATTCAGAAGCTAGCATGTGCATAAATGCATTGCATCCGGCAGCGGCGACTCCATATGCCCCCCAGTTTGCTTTCGGCTCTACTGCATGTTTAGAACTGGTGAAGATTATTGAACCATGCTCGGCTTGCTTTAAGAGTGATAAACAAGCCTGTGTTAGCAAAAAAACACTGTTTAGATTTAGTTGCAGTACTTGATACCACGTTTGCAAATTGTAGTATTCTAAAGGAGTTAATGCTCCAAGTATCCCAGCATTATGAATTAAACCATCTAAGTGACCATACTGCTTGGCAATATTTCGTCGTAAATCATCGTAATCTTCTGGTGTTGCAGAACATAAATTAAAAGGGCACAGCACCGGTTTTGGATCACCGTTTGCTACAATCTGATCATACACAGATTCCAGATCTTTCACAGTGCGAGCCAACAGAATGCATGTTGCTCCCTGCGCTGCTAATGCTAGAGCAAGCGCGCGACCTATACCGCGTGATGCACCTGTAATTAATACTATTTTGTTTGTTAATGAATTTTGCATATAAAGTTACTAGTTGTTGCACATTTTTTCATGGTAACATAGTGCGCATTAGTAATCATGTTATCTAGGCCTGGGTACACTAGCAGAGTTGTTACAGCCCACCTAGGAATGCAAATGGATTGTGCAACTATGCGTGGTACTACTTTATTTTCTAATCCTGCGTGCATAACTGCATGGCGCGCTGAAGTGAGACGTGTGCAGCAAAAGTCATCATGCATACACAAATCGCTTTATGTGCAACAAGCATTAGATTTGTTAGATGATCTATATTGCTTACAAAATCCACAGCATAAAAATCCTTTGCATGTGCGACAGGCAGTGTTTGCCTTGTTTTTAGAGGATGCTTTAAACGGCAATCCATTAGCAATGTTTTTTGAAGGGTTAGCTCGTAAAGAGGGTTTTGGCTGTGTTGCAGATATTAGTTCTGGGCATGCGTTGATTTTAGTAGCCTCTAAGCGTCAATGTGCTGAGGCATGGAATTATCTAGCATTATGTTACGCTAAACACGATCCATACATGGCTTTAACGTTATTGCGCGATGCAGCACATACTGGACATGTGCAAGCTACCGCAAATTTTCGAGCCCTAGCAGAGCATGTGCGTATTCAAATACGGCGTAGACGTAAAATTGTTGAGCTAAATCATCCGCAACGTTTGCGAATCTCAGTTTAAGCCAGATATTCAAAAATTTTATAGGCGAGAGCTTTTTTCTGCATAAGGGGCAAAGTATGTACTATAGCGTCTTTGCTCAATATGTAGACTTGGTTTAAATCTTGTTCAAAACCTTTATCTTGATCCACTGCATTCGCAATCAGCATGTCTAAACATTTATCTTGCAATTTTTGTTTGGCATTAGGCAATAAATCTTCTGTTTCTGCAGCAAAACCAATGGTGAAAGGGCGTATTGGTGTTGGTAGCTTAGAAACCGTAAGCAGTATATCGGTGGTGCGTTTTAATTCTATAGCCAGCGTGTCCGCTGTTTTTTTCAACTTTTGGGGGTGTATTTGTGTAGGTGTGTAATCGGCAACCGCCGCACATCCTATAAATACATCTACTTTAGCAGTTGTTGTCTGTATAACTTGCAATACCGCGTTTAACATGTCTTGCGCACTAATTACTGGAATAAGATGTAAGTTTGGGTGCTGCGGTATGGACAAAGAAGTAGGGCCGCTGATTAAGGAGACTGTAGCGCCTAGCTTCAGTGCTGCTGTAGCTAGGGCATAACCCATTTTGCCTGAGCTACGATTGCTTAAATAGCGCACTGGATCTATAGCTTCTCTGGTTGGGCCAGCAGTAATGACAATATGTTTGTTCTTAAGTATCGCTGGAGTAAAATGTGCCTGTAGGTGCTCAAATAATTCCAGCGCTTCCAGCATGCGTCCTGGACCATTTTCACCACAAGCTTGATCACCAATTCCTGGACCCAAAATTTTAAAGTCGCGCTGTTCTAATGTATGTATATTGTGTTGAGTGGCTGCATTTTGCCACATTTGTTGGTTCATGGCTGGGGCTACAAATATTGGAGCAGTGGTCGCTAAGCAGACAGTGCTCAACAAGTCATCTGCCAGGCCATTAGCGAGCTTAGCAATA
>DALYEH010000162.1:0-3143 GCA_031972715.1 Gammaproteobacteria bacterium
CTTAAAGCGTTAGCGATAAGGGGTTTTTTTATTCGCTTGCTTTTATAAATTTTGTGCGCAGAAATATTAAGAATCAGCTAAAGAATACGTAGCACTTAAACCAGTTTCATTACAACCAGCTGGATAATATGCTTGGCTATTGCAATAACCAAAAGTACAAGTTGCGCTTAAGCTGCCACAGTGTGTTGAAAACGTGCCATCATCATTAGCAATTAAAAGCATAAAGATCCAACCTGCGCCATAATCTGTAGATAGTTTGTAGCCCCACCACGCTTTGTTCGCACTTGTCCTATATCTGAAGTTTGTGGCATCAGCAAAATCTGAATCAGCAATTGTAGATGGCGCTGTTGCGCCGTTTAAAGCCGCTGGCCATGCAGCTGTAGAGCTATAGGTATCAACCAAGTCATATTTAAAGCTGCCTAGCTTGTTTACCATTTCACTAACATGCACTTTATTTACATGAGTAGTGTACATGGGGATGCCAAAGGTTAATGTAAGCCCTATGATTGCAATAACGACCATGAGCTCTACTAAACTTAGGCCTTTGCAGTTAATATATTGATAGCAACGCATGTTTACATCCTTGAATATACTATGAACATTATAATACCAATCAATAGAGATAGTAGAATTGCCAATTAAAAACTTTTGTCTTATTGGCGATCCGCTATCCTATAGTTTATCGCCCAAGATCCATGCATGTTTTGCTAAGCAAACTAGTATCATGTTGGAATATAAATTGAAGACAGTACCTGCACAACAAGTAGCATGTTTTATAAAAGAATTCTTTGCTGCTGGAGGCAATGGCATAAATATTACTGCACCGCATAAGCAAAGAGCTCTTGCTTGTGCAGACCGTTTTGATATTTCAGCACAAAAGGCACAGGCTTGTAATACGTTGTATCTTAATGACGGAGTCATCTGCGCTGCTAATACGGATGGTGCTGGTTTTGAACAGGACCTCATATATCATGACATAGATATATATTCTAAGACAATCCTAATATTAGGAGCAGGTGGTGCAGTATGTGGCATACTACCACAACTTTTAAATGCTAAACCAGCGAGAGTTTATATTGTAAATCGAACGCTGCTGCGCGCACAGAATTTAGCAATGCAATATGCAGCTGAGCCTATTCAAGCTATGACGGTTGATGAAATTAGCGCGATTAAAGCATATATAATTATAAATGCCATAAGTGTGGGTGTAGATGCGCATGATCTATATGCAAGTGTTAATTTTGCAGATGCTATTTGTTACGATCTAAATTACCAACCGGGTTCAAACTTCCTGGAATATGCTACAAAAAAGCGTGCAAAGCAGCTATTTAATGGGTTAGGAATGTTGATTGAGCAAGCAGCAGCGGCTTTTAAACTGTGGCATGGGATTACACCCCAAACGCGGGCGGTAAGAGCTGAAATACACGCTTTAACTTCTGTGTATTAGCAGAGAATGTATTATAATAATAGTGAGAGGCTTGCATTCTCAGTGCAAGTGGTGTGGTTGGAGCTTCTGACCACATATTGGATGACACCAACTGCTGCTGGTTTTTGCAGCGTGTGTTGAGGATCCCGAGCTATGGGGTACATAGCTCGGGCAGGTGTCAATGTTAAAGATACTCAATTGAATCAATATTTACGTAGCTTATCCCAAAATCATCTTTATGCTGTTTTGCTTGTTTGTTCCATGCCACAGCATAAATTGCTTCGATTGTAATATGTAGTGGTGCATGTGTTGTGACTGCTGAGCAATCAAGCAAATGTCCTGAACCTAGTAAATCATCAACAAGCATTTGTCCCTTTTCATATGTAAAGGTTAAATATTCTGTTTCTACTATAGGATCACCTAAAACCTTTAGTAGCAAATCTCCTAAAATATGCATGTCTATCCATAATGGATTGTGTATGCTTAATTCTTGCAAACTAGCAGGGCCTAGGCTTGAGCATAATAGTAAACCATTTGTTTTTAAAACACGCTGAATTTCATTCAAAAAAACATCATGTTGTTGAATATGTGGCAGACAGGAATTTGAGATTATTAAGTCAAATTGTTGGTTTGCAAACGGTAGGGAATATGCATCAGCGCATACAAATTTTTTCTCATGTTGCAATCTAGCAAATTTAACCATAGCAAATGATAGATCTAATCCTATAACATTAGCGCTAGGAAATATAGTGGCTAATTGCTTAGCTTGTCTGCCAGTGCCGCAACCAATATCTAAAATATAATGTGGCTGTATTGGCAGATCTGTGAGTTTTGCCAGTAAGCGGTCGCCTAATTCTTGTTCAATGATAGCCGAAGCATCATATGAATGAGCTACTGCTTCAGAATATGATTCTGCAGCTGCTTGATCGTAAGCTGTTGTGCTGGGTGCTGGTGTATTCATCTGTACATATTAATGCAAAGGATTAAAACATGCTAGATATATTGCAGACAATTCTATATTGGTCTCTACCAAGAGTATGTTTGCTCTGTGATCTTGAAAGCGAACAACCGCACTTAAGTCTGTGTAAATATTGTATGCAGCATCTGCCATGGTTTGGCGATGGATGTAGAAGATGTGGTGTGAATCTAAATTGTAATGCTGGGGAATTAATATGTGATGCTTGTAAAAATAATGGCACAGTTTATGATCAGTTGTATGCACTTTTTAGATATACTGCGCCACTCACTGTTTTGATCAACAAGCTTAAATTTTCTGGACAAATATATTGTGCAGAATTATTTGCACAATTATTATGTAAACAAATCCAATATAAATGGTATCATAAAAAGGAGTTGCCTGAAGTGATCATTCCAGTGCCATTACATCTACATCGCTATCAGCAAAGAGGTTACAATCAAGTCTTGGAAATATGCTTACCACTAGGGCGTATGCTAAAAATTCCAGTCGAAACCAAATTGGTGTACAGAAACATACATACCTTAGCACAAAGCAAATTAAAACTTGCGCAGCGTTTAACTAACGTGCAAGGTGCATTTGCAGCCAATTATTTGCCCTATAAGCATATAGCCATTGTAGATGATGTAGTAACTACCGGCAGTACTGTGCGCAGTTTAAGCTTAGCCTTATTGCAAGCAGGTGTGCAGCAAATTGATATCTGGTGTGTATGTAGGGGTTAGTGCAGTATGGTTATTTATT
>DALYEH010000163.1:0-1637 GCA_031972715.1 Gammaproteobacteria bacterium
GGTGAAACCGGCAATTTCTATTTTGGCGCTACATTAGCGTTTTATAGCTTGTTTTTTTGCGTAATGCGTGTTAGCCTGTTACCTAGAAAACCACTATAATAACATTCAAAAATTAATAGGCACATTATGATTGACGTAAGCAAATATCCACAATTCTTAGTGTTAGAAGCACTTTTAGATTATGCATTCAAAAAACATGGCATTTCTTATACTGAACATAGCTTACAATTAACTGTAGATTTGTTAATGAACAAAAACACAGATAATGTAGTGATTTCAGAAATCGAATGCGAAAATATCCCTGTTAAATTAGGAATAGATCTCAGAGAAACACACAATTTTGATGAAACCAATTTTGTAGAAAATTATCCAGAAGCAGATGTAATAGCTATACTAGAGGCATATAACGCCGTGTTTACCAGCAAACAAAATCCTAATGATATTGATTTTGCTCTTGATCTTGATCAACACTTAATTAGAGATTACTCACTCCTACAAGCAGAAAATCAACCTTCTGATGCATTAAGCTCTCGAGCGTGGCATATAGTAAGGCCCCGCGTAGGAATGTGCTATTCTAGACAGATAAAACCACAACCACCTGTTGTACAACAATATGCAAGAGTATCTGTAAAATCTGAATCAGAAGAAGAGCAATTGCCCGTAGCTAGCAGCTCATTACCAAGCAAGCACGATGAGCCAATATCAGCAGGTCAAACTTCTTCATTTAAAAGTGGCAGCGCAAACAGTACATTTAGTTTTGACACAGCAGCGCAATTCCTAGACCACACCCCAGAGAAACACACAAGAAAGCGCCTTGGTTCAGTTCACAGAAGCCCGCATAAAGTATCTCCCGGCCTGTTTCTTGAGAGCGCTGCATCTAGCAAACCTATTCCTATGCGAAATTTTGATGCACTAATAATAAATAGTAAATCATCTAGGAATAGAAATCCGTCCATAGATTTGTCTTTCGATCAACTGCTTTTTGGTAGCTCTCACGGGTCCACCAATAGTACTACACACAGAGACAGCAGAGCTGCAAGTGATGATGTACCTAGACAAACAACAAAAACTCAACCCATGGTTATTCGAGTTAATAAAAAGCGCGGATAACAGCACTGCGTCAGCGCGTGAACAATTGCGCTTTTCTTTGTACAAAATGAGGCCTCCGCAATAGAAAATTGTGGAGGCACTCACCTCTTACTGTAAAAATCCACACTGTATAAATCACCTGAAACTATCAGCGCTTTGCATAGTCAAATCTGTAAGGATGGGTAATATATATTTGGAGTATGTAACTGTGCCACAAAAGTGACAGAAAACCTAGCTAAAGCACCCTGAATACCACGATACAAATACTACTCTTCTTCCGAAGTATCTACCGCTATACCTTCAACTCCGGTAATTTCCTCAACACGCTCTATACCAACTAAATGCTCATCGGCTACTAAGTTGATCAAACGCACACCTTGCGTATTGCGCCCTACTAAAGACACCTCTTCTACACGTGTACGGACCAAAGTGCCTTGATCGCTAATTAACATTAACTCATCGCCTGCAAATACTTGTGCGGCGCCTATGGCTTCGCCATTACGTTCGCTAGTTTGTATACCAATCACACCTTGACCACCACGGCCAAT
>DALYEH010000163.1:1647-3047 GCA_031972715.1 Gammaproteobacteria bacterium
AAAGAGATTACGCGCTGCCCTTCTTGTAATTTTATACCACGTACACCTTTAGCAACCCGTCCCATACAACGCACTTCTTCACACTTAAAGCGTATGGCTTTACCAGAGTTTGCGACAAGCAATACTTCATCTTGATTAGTAGTTAAACCCACACCAATTAAATGATCGCCTTCTTCTAGATCTATCGCAATAATACCGCTAGCTCTAGGCCTGCTAAACTCAGTAACCGCTACTTGTTTGACAGTACCATTACTGGTAGCCATAAAAATCGCTGTATCTTCGCTATATTCACGTACAGGTAAAATTGCGCTAATTTTTTCATCTGCCATTAATGGCAACATATTAATGATCGGACGACCCTTAGCTAAACGATTGCCTACCGGGATCTGATGCACTTTTAACCAATACATTTTTCCAAGACTAGAGAAGCACAATAGAGTATCGTGCGTATTAGCGATCAATAACCGTGACACATAATCTTCATCTTTTATAGATGTAGCGCTTTTACCTCGACCTCCACGACGCTGTGGCTGATAACTACTCAATGGCTGCGATTTTACATAACCGCTATGTGATAGAGTAACGACCATGTCTTCTTCGCTAATTAAGTCTTCCATAGATAAATCTTGCTGCGCACCTACAATCTCTGTGCGTCTTGCATCACCAAACTCAGTCTTAATCTCTAGCAATTCGTCGCGAATCACTTGCATTAAACGCTTGGGGTTACTTAAAATTTCTAGGTAATCCTTAATATTTAGCAGAATTTCTTTAAATTCTTCCAGGATCTTTTCTTGCTCTAACCCAGTTAACCTATGTAAACGTAGTTCTAAGATCGCTTGCGCCTGCTCAGGCGACAAATGATAGCCATCTGTCAATAGCCCATAACAATCTTCAAGTTCAGTCGGCCTACAGCTATTAGCGCCAGCACGCGCTAGCATTTCTGCCACCTGCCCCGCTGGCCAAGTTTTTTGTACCAAAGCCGTTTTAGCTTCTTGCGGAGTCTTGGCTGCTTTAATTAAAGCAATTACAGGATCTATGTTTACTAACGCAATGCCTAAACCTTCTAGTACATGAGCGCGTTCTCGCGCTTTGCGTAATTCAAATTCTGTACGTCTAGAAACAACCTGCCTTCTATGCTTAATAAAACAGCTCAGAATTTGATGTAAATTTAGCAGTTTGGGCTGGTTATCCACTAAGGCAACCATATTGATCCCAAACACACTTTCTAACTGGGTTTGTGAAAATAGATTATTCACAATCACGTCCGCGATTTCGCCACGACGCAATTCGATCACAATACGCATGCCATCTTTATCAGATTCATCACGTAAGGCAGTAATACCTTCAATTTTCTTATCTTTTACCAGTTCAGCAATTTTTTCGATCAAACGTGCTTTATT
>DALYEH010000164.1:0-3039 GCA_031972715.1 Gammaproteobacteria bacterium
AGAAAAATATGCATACGAATTACACGCGGTAAACATGGATCAAAATGGCACTAGAATTATATAAAGTATCTGTCCCGGGCAGTATGATGCTCATGGGTGAACATGCTGTTCTACATGGCCATCAAGCGATAGTTTGTGCGGTACAGCAGCGCCTACATATGAGTTTGATCCCGCAAAAAGCAAGTACAATAAAGATTAGCGATACCCGCTTGGGAACTTTTAGCTGCGCCTTAGATGCTTTGCAAATACAGGATCCTTTTAAATTCGTACTAGCTGCAATTATTCTTTTTCAAGATCAGTTGCCATCTGGTTTTGAGTTGCAAATAGATTCTGAGTTTTCCAGTACACTTGGTCTAGGCTCTTCAGCAGCTGTCACAATAGCAACTATAGGTGTCTTAAATCAATGGTTGAATCCTATACCATTATCACAAGTTGAAATTTTACGTTTAGCTAAACAAGTGCTATGGCGCGTACAAGGTAGGGGCTCAGGAGCGGATTTAGCAGCTAGTTTGTATGGTGGTGTCATAGCATACAGGCTCGATGAAATTAAGCAGCTCCCCCTTACACCCAATCTAACAGCAATTTATTCCGGTTACAAAACACCAACAGCACAGGTAATAGCGCTGATTGAGGAGGCTAGAGTAAGTGCACAGCAAAAATACAATGATATATTCCTGGCAATCCATCAATGTGCGCAGCATGCTATAGAGGCAATAAAAGCTTCTGATTGGCCATTGTTGGGCAATTTATTTACGCAGCACCATGAGTTACAAAGTGCATTAGGTACTAGTAACCCATTATTGGATCAATTAGCTCAGCTTTTACGACAACATAACAGCATTTATGGTGCTAAACTTTCTGGAGCTGGTTTAGGAGATTGCGTAATTGGTTTGGGGAGCGCAACTGAAATTTTAGTACCACAACAAAATGGCATACAGCAATTTCCAATAATGATTGATGAGAAGGGTCTTATATATGCAGATAACTAGACAACAAGTAGTGCAAGATATAATTGGCGGTGTATTACAGCCACAAAAGGATCATGCTATAGAGTATGCAGCCAGTAATATCGCCTTGTGTAAGTATTGGGGTAAACGTGATGTGGATTTAAATCTGCCTGTAACCAGTAGCCTTTCCATTTCTATGAGTCATCTCGGGGCTTGTACTAAAATTAGCTTAGCCGATGCTTCTGAAGACCAAATTTCATTAAATAATGAAAAAATGTCTGGTAACACCATATTTTATCAACGCTTAGTAGAATTTTTAGATTTATTTAGACCATCTAAAGAGACTTGTTTTAATATCAATACCAAGACCAATATCCCGGTTGGTGCTGGTTTGGCATCTTCAGCTTGTGGTTTTGCAGCTACTATCAAGGCCTTAGATGCTTTGTTTGGTTGGGATCTTGAACCAGAGCAACTGTCTATATTAGCACGTTTGGGCAGCGGTAGTGCTTGTAGATCTATTTACGATGGCTTTGTCTTGTGGCAGGCCGGTAGTGCTGCAGATGGTATGGATAGCTTTGCAATCCCACTAGACTATACTTGGGATGAATTACGTGTTGGCATCTTATTGGTAGATCATAGACAAAAAAGTATGACTTCACGGGATGCCATGCAGGCAACAGTAGAAACTTGTCCTTTTTATAAGTTATGGCCTTCTGTTGTAAGCGAAGCGATCGTACATACTGAACATGCGTTACAACATAAAGATTTCTGGCTTTTAGGGGCGACGGCTGAAAATAATGCTTTAGCTATGCATTCTTTAATGTTATCAACTATTCCAGCCATAATTTATAACCAGCCAGCGACATTAGATTTTATGCAGAGAGTGTGGCGTGCAAGATCTGAAGGTCTGGCAGTGTTTTTTACACAAGACGCTGGGCCGAATCTGAAATTATTATTCTTGAGTAAAGATGAAGCGCAAGTGCGTGAGCTATTTGAGGCAATCGAAGTTGTAGCACCATTTGCTACTGTTACCCAATCATTGGAGTGTATATATGACTGAAATGGTAATATTGGTGGACGAACAAGATCAGCAAATTGGTACAGCTGAAAAAATTTATGCGCATCAAAATGGCTTATTACACAGAGCTTTTTCAGTGTTTGTGATCCGCGAGAACTATCCTGGGTGGGATATACTATTACAACAAAGGCGTTTCGATAAATATCATTGCGCGGAGTTGTGGGCTAATACATGTTGTAGTCATCCGCGTGAACACGAGACTATATTACAGGCTGCGACGCGTAGATTATACGAAGAGATGGGCATGCGTTTGGAATTACAACAACTACCTGCATTTATATATAGAGCAGAGTTTTCAAATGGTTTAATAGAACATGAGTATGATCATGTTTTAGTTGGGCATTATACGAATCAAACTATTAATACAAACCCTCAAGAAGTACAAAATCACGCCTGGATAAATATAGATGCCTTAGAAGCTAGTATTGATGAGCATCCAGAAGTATATACTCCATGGCTTTTACCAGCCTTACAAGTGTTGCGTAAATATTTGGATACATTACATGATTAATTTCTTATACTCCATTTTAGGCTTTATCATCGCAATTGGCGTGCTGACGTCAATACATGAGTTTGGCCATTTTTGGGTAGCGCGACGTATGGGTGTAAAAGTTTTACGCTTTAGTATTGGTTTTGGTAAGAAATTATGTAGCTGGCGGGATAGCAAAGGCACAGAATACGTGATTGCTGCACTACCGCTGGGCGGATATGTGAAAATGCTAGATCAAAATGAAGGCAAAGTTGCGGAGCAGGAATTAAAATATGCTTTCAACAATAAACCTTTGTGGCGACGTGCCTTAATAGTCCTAGCTGGCCCGGCTTTTAATTTGCTATTTGCCGTATTTGCGTATTGGTTTGTTTTTGTATGGGGTACATCTACCATAGCACCCATACTTGGTGACATACCTGTTGCAAGCCCTGCATATAGCGCTGGCTTAAGATCAGGACAAGAAATAGTCGCAATTGATGCTGAAGCTACTAAAACCTGGGAAGAGATTGTGATTAAACTAGCTG
>DALYEH010000165.1:0-2940 GCA_031972715.1 Gammaproteobacteria bacterium
ATATAGAAGATAATAACAGCTCCACAGATGACAAAGTGGGACTAATAATTTCAGTAAATGACACAGGGATTGGCATAGAAGAATCTGCTAAGCATTTAATTTTCGGCAAATTTAATCAAGCTGACGCAAGTATAACTAGAAAGTTCGGTGGCACCGGTCTTGGTCTGACTATATGCAAAGAATTGGTAGAGAAAATGCGAGGTAGCATTGGCTTTGAAAGTGAATTTTGCAAAGGCACGACATTTTGGTTTACATTAGAACTAGGACGTGCAGAGCAGCAGATCTCAGACTTAAAGTATATAGAGCCGCTACACAACAAAAAAGCTTTGCTGATTATATCGTCACCATTAGAAGCACAAATACTTACAAGCATATTGCACGGCTTTAACATGCTTGTAGAAAACAGTAACAAACTGCCAGCAGCTGCCAATATTTATGATGTGATATTTTTAGATTATGATCTGCGTGAAGATATTAGTAACACCCAAGTCAACGCCACAGCAAACTGTATATTAATTCACCCTTTTCCTATTGCCATCACGCATGCTGAGTTCAACAAAGCTGGCTATAAAGGTTTTATTACTACACCTTTCAGGTATAAGAGCATTTTACATACGCTTTACATAGTATGCACTGGAAATGCATTGGAACACAAACATTCGTTAATAAACTATGATAATTTAAATAATAAGTTGCAAACTTTTAAAAACAAGAAAGTACTTTTAGTTGAAGACAATAAGATTAATGCTGAAATATGCAAAACAATTCTCAACAAGCTCGGTATAGAAGCTATTAATCTGTTTTTTGATCAGAAGTTTGATTTAATATTTATGGATGTACACATGCCCAGCATGAGCGGATATGAAGCAACTCAGCGGTTGCGAGAAATAGAGAATAAAAATAAACAAGCACGTGTGCCTATTATTGCTTTAACTGCAAATGTCGCAGCTGAGTCTAGAGAGAGCTGTATTGCTTCAGGAATGGATGATTTTTTAATTAAACCTTTTCGCAAAGAAGATATTGTAAAAATTCTTGAAAAGTGGATCTAGGATGGTTTTTATGCGCAACAAAATGAGCAAAGCTTTTACTTTAATTGAATTGCTGGTCATAGTAACAATTATATCTATTTTAGCAGCCTACATTTTACCTACATATCAAGTAAATACTACTAAGGCACGCATTTCTAACGTAGTAAAAGTTTTGGACGTGCTTATGCATGATCTACTAACAGCATTCTCTGCGGCAGGAACTGCACCTAGCACATTTAATGGAGTCTCTGGTGCTGGGAGTGGTGGTTATGGTCCTTATCCTATAGATAACATTAGCAACTTTCTGCATTATATTGGTGGTGAAGATGGTGGTATGGTAGCACTCAGTATTCCTGCCGAAGTTGGGCGAGGCATTCCAGGCTTCGTACAATCTACGAATGGTAGCGATGGCACATACAATAGCGTTGTGATGGCTTTTTATGACAACAACGGCAGCATTATGCTCTATTGCGGACGCTGGGACAGCACAGATAGTATATATGTCCCAGTAGAATATTTACCATCTGGCTGTGATACAGACAATATTCAAGATCTAGTCACAATCAACTAGTACTCTGCATTCATAGGTGTACGTGGATATGGAATTACATCGCGTACGTTATTCAGCCCTGTAATGTAGCTTAAGAGTCGCTCTAACCCTAAGCCGAACCCACCGTGTGGTACAGTGCCGTATTTACGCAGATCTAAGTACCATGCATATGCTTCAGGCTGCATGTTTTTTTCCAGCATGCGTTGTTGTAGAACATCTAAGCGTTCTTCACGTTGACTACCACCAATAATTTCTCCAATTCCTGGTACTAGTATATCTAAAGCCGCTACTGTCTTATTGTCCTGATTTACACGCATATAAAAGCTTTTCTGATACTGATCGATTTTCTGCTGTCAATCGACCAATAATTTCACCAATTCCTGGAGCCAATAAATCCATGGCGCGAACTGTTTTATTGTCCGCATTTAATTTCATATAAAAGCTTTTAATTTCTTTAGGATAATCACAAACAATTACTGGCTTCTTACATAGCTTTTCAGTCAAATAACGCTCATGCTCAGACTGTAGATCTAAACCCCACTTAACTGGATAGGCAAATTTTTCTTTAGATGCAAGCAACCTTTCTACCGCTTCTGTATAAGTAATGCGCTCAAAATTGGAATTTATAACGTTAGTTAAACGTTCAATACATTCTTTATCTATGTATTCATTGAAAAATGCCATATCTTCACTAGACTGCTCTAACACTTCTTTGAAGACAAATTTCAACATGTCTTCACAAAGTGCTGCAATATCGTCTATATCAGCAAATGCCATTTCTGGCTCTACCATCCAGAACTCAGCTAAATGTCTGCTGGTATTTGAATTTTCTGCTCTAAATGTTGGGCCAAAGGTATACACTCTAGACATAGCCATGCAATATGCTTCAACGTTCAACTGTCCAGAAACAGTTAAAAATGTTTCTTTACCAAAGAAATCTTCCGCATAACTTTTTTGGGCATGCAATTGATCTAAAGTGCTCACTCTGAACATCTCACCTGCGCCTTCGCAATCACTTGTTGTGATAATAGGAGTATGCACCCAGAAAAAACCATTTTTGTGCATGTAGTTTTGTATAATGTTTGCTACAGTACTGCGTACTCTTGTTAGCGCAGCAATTGTATTGGTGCGTGGACGTAAATGCAGCACTTCGCGTAAAAATTCAAGCGTATGTCTTTTAGGCTGAATTGGATAGCTTAAAGGATCTTCTACACTACCCACTATTTCTATTGTTTCGGCATGAAGCTCTACGGCTTGATCTTTACCCTGCGACTCAACTAATTTACCCTTTGCAAAAATTGCTGTGCCAGCAGTGATAGTTAAAATATCGTTTGCATAATTAGGCAAATCCTGCGTAGCAAT
>DALYEH010000166.1:0-2928 GCA_031972715.1 Gammaproteobacteria bacterium
GTGCGACTAAAAGCGCATCTGCCCATCGTGCTAAGCTAATATGCTGCATAGCGTCTGTAGGCGCGTTTTCTCCGGTGAGAGCGTGCAGAGTGAGAGGAGTAATAAACTCAGCGCCATGAGCAGTTAAAATCGTTTTAACCTCAGCTCCTTGATCTTTTAACACACGAATTAATTCACAAACTTTGTATGCGGCTATACCTCCGGTAATACCGATCAGTATACGTTTGGCAGTCAAGAAATTATTATTGTGCATGTTGTTGCTCAGGAATGTTTAAGACATTGATGTTTAAGGCAATATGCAGACCATGTAAAACCAGATCAGGCAAAATCACTGAAAAAATATTTTCACGCTCGAACAAATGTGCAAAGCCCCCGGTGCCAATAATGATAGGTTCCTGATTCGCAAATGCGGTAGCGCGTATATGATTGGTTGTTTCTTTGATTGTAGCCAATTGACTGTAATATAGTCCTGATTGGATACTTTCTTCGGTAGTTTGACCAATGACACGTTTGGGCTGCACAATCTCTACAGGGAATAATTTTGCAGTATTGGCTTGTAAAGCATGCATGGAAAGCTTTATGCCCGCTAAAATCATACCCCCTAAATAATCTCGATTCGCATTTATGACGCAGATGGTTGTTGCGGTACCGAAATCTACGATAATCAAATTCTGTTGTGGGTAGATAGCCACGGCAGCGATTGCGTTGGCTATCCTATCAGCGCCCAACTCAACTGGGTTTTGATAATTAATTTTTAAGCCTGTTCTTGCACCAGCTTGTAATAAAAAGGGTGTAATTGCAAAATATTTAATGCAAGCTGCGCGTATAGAGTACTCCATATTTGGCACAACCGAACAGATAGCTATATTTTTAATTTGTTTGCTATCGATTTGGTTTTCTGTAAGTACAGCACGTAGAAAAATACCGTGCTGATCAGAGCTGTAGCCTGATTTGCTATCATATCTAAAACGCAGCAAAATCTTACCGTCTACAAAGACGCCGCCAAACACTTGGCTATTGCCAACATCAAGACACAATATCATCGTTGCCTCCGAAGGTCGCTAGTAAAACTGACATATAATATCATAATTATTCATATTATTAGAGCTTTGTCTTTGTTGAATAACTTATATATTGCTGTGCAGCAATCCTGCAGAGGCAAATGCATAGTCACTTTTTGGGTTCAAAATCCAGTGCGACGGAATTCATGCAATAACGTAGCCCGCTTGGCGCTGGTCCATCATTGAAAACGTGTCCCAAATGCGCATCACAATTTGCACATTTAACTTCTATGCGATCTGGAGTGAACATAGTTCCGCTTTCTTTGTGTAAATTAACACAGCCTTCTGTAGCAATAGAACTAAAACTTGGCCATCCGGTGCCTGAGTCAAATTTCGCATCACTATCAAATAAATAATTTTTGCAGTTGCTACAGATGTATTTGCCGTCTGCATAAAATTTGTTGTATTTACCAGTGAATGCTAACTCGGTACCACCTTCACGTGTGACACGATAAACATCTGGTGACAATATCTTTTTCCATTCTTCATTGCTACGTCTATCTTTCATTATGATCTCGTTTAAGTTTTTGAACTATCATCAATAGAAATTTTTAAAAAGTATAGACTAAACAAATAGGACTACCAAAACTTGACTAATTTAAAATATGTCGCTAGGATAAAAGCATATATCGCCTTGCTTGATTTTTTTTCTCCACCAGATTTGAATCGTCAACAATTATGGTTTGAGCGAGGCGATATAATCTCTAGCAAGCCAATAATATTTCTGCACTAGTTTGTTTCCCACTCAGTAATGCACCTTCCAATGTTGCAGGTAAACCTGTTTGTAGATAATCGCCACACAACCATAAATTTTTCAGTGCTGTACCTGCTGTTGGTCGTGCCTTTTGGATCTCAACATCACAAGTAAAAGCGGCACGTTTCTCACGTACTATTTTATGCGCAATAGGCTCTGGTAAAGTAGGGAGTTGTTGACGTAGCTCGGATAAAATTTGCCTGTATAATTCTGTATTATTTTGCAGTTGTACGTCGACTGCGCCAGTGATTACGACGCTAAGTATGTCAGGCTGAGAAGCAAATGCACGATCAAAGATCCACTGGCTGGTAGTTCGCAAAATACCCAAGATTGGGTATGCAAGTTGCACAGGTTGTGGAAATTGTAAATACACTGTAGTGATAGTTTCATATTGAAACTGTCGCAAGCATGCGCATAATTCTTGTAACTCAGGATGCGCCTCTAATAGCCGCAACGCTTGCCAAGGGGCGGTAGCGATTACGACGTTATCGGCACTCCAGCTGTGCGCTGTACTGGCGACTTGCCATCCTTGTTGTTTAGATTTACTAATTTGCTTAATTGTTTGCGTGCAGATTACATGTTGCTGTTGTTGCGTTAAAAAATCTACTAACTTTTCTGGCAATAGGGTGCTCAAATCGACTGTAGGGAGATACCAATGACTATTTGTAAAATCGGCAGTGAAAGTTTTTTTTAGTACATTTAGAAATATTTGTGCAGATGCGCGTTTGATATCAGTGGACATGGCTGCTAAGGCAAGTGGTGCCCATAACTGTTCAATCACTTTGCTTGATTGGTTGTAGTTCAACAGCAATGCTTCTATTGTGCAATCTTGAGCTAATTGATACTTGCGCATATGCATTTGGATTGCAAACCACAAGATCTGTAGTTTCTCTTTATAGTTGAACCCCAGTGTTGTTACTATCCCTCTAAGCAAATTCCAAGGGGTACTTACTTCCTGTAGCCGTAACAATGTGCACGGTTGTCCCAGAATAGACAATTCAAGCGGTAGAATTTTGAAGCATTGCTCTTCCTCGATGGACAATTCGCGTAGGATTTGTCTTAAGGTATGGTATGCTCCTAAAGCTATATGTTGCCCGTTATCTACAGCATAAT
>DALYEH010000167.1:0-1586 GCA_031972715.1 Gammaproteobacteria bacterium
AGATTCCAAACCATAACTGCAAGCGGCGAAGTGCTGATTGCAACACAGGATTTTAAACGTGCATTGTTAATTATGCCTATAGGTTTAGTTGGAGCAGGGATTTTAAGCTTGGTGCTGAAAGAAAGTTATAATGCCAAAGCCTAAGGCTTAATTTGTAGTTTGTTTAAAATATCTATATGCACGTATAGCTGGTAAAAATGGCTCTGGGTTTATCTTTACGTCTTTGCGTGTCATACGATCCTTATTTTTGCCTTTTTTCTCTCCAGGCGGAGTAAACTCTGGTAAAGGCATTTCTTCATCAAATAAATAAAAAATTGGTATTGGTCCTTTGACCATTAATCTTTTACTACCATCGGCATCTGGAAACACAATGTTGGCGCGTAAATGCGGTGCCAGCTCTTGTACAATAGCTAATTTTTCGTTTGCATCTAAGCCTTGTAATAAACGTAATTGATGTTCTATACCAGCGTCAACGATCTGTTTTTGTAATAGCTCTCTAGCAGTTTGTACGTCGATTTTTTTAATAGAGCGCGTATTGGCCCATGTCCAAGCGACTTTTGTGGGCCTAGTAAGGAAATAGGGTACCCGACGGTAACATTGCTTTAGATGTACACGTGCCATGCCCATACGTGATAAGGTTGTAGCTAATTCTGGATTACGTTGTGATAACACCTGTTCAAAAGTTGCCGTTAAATAATCGTTCTGAGTAGCGATTTTAGCTGCTTTAAGGTTTAGTACAGCACGCTTAAAATTATTCTTAGCCACATTCAGGGCATTAAGAGACTCTATAGTTTTTGATGAAGCGGCAAACAGACCAGCTCCTACTAAAATTTCTCTAGGTTGCTGCTGATCTAGGTATTCCAATTGTTGGAGTAGGGCACAGGCTTGTTCTCGTGCACTCAGGTGAGAGGGTAAATTCATGCTCTTTGGTGCTTGAAACCAACCAGGTAAATTTTTATCTTCAATAGCTATAGCATAACAAGCAATGTCCAAGCTTGCTTTTAAAGCTGTGAAGGTGTTTATTACATCTATACAAAGTTCTGTTATCATGTTTATGTTACAACATTAAATCTATACGTGTGTCAAATGACTAAACATACTGGCCAATTACACAAAATGCAAACTTGGGTACAAGATCCTGTAGCCTATGGTTTGGTACAAACCGTTGATGGTATACGTCAACCAGATATGCCGCTAATGAATGATTTGTTAGGGCAAAGGCTTAGTATAAAGTTCACAGGCAACGTTTCTTGCATTCACTGTAAGCGTGCTATAAAAAAGACTTTTAATCAAGGGTATTGTTATGTATGTATGCAAAAACTTGCCGCATGCGATTTATGCATATTAAAACCCGAGCGTTGTCATTTTGCTCAAGGTACATGCCGCGAACCAGAATGGGGTTTACAACACTGTTTTAGACCGCATATTGTCTATCTAGCTAACAGTTCTGGTCTTAAGATAGGTATATCTAGAGAGAACAATTTACCTACGCGCTGGCTTGATCAGGGCGCTGTACAGAGTCTTGCAATCTTACGTGTGCAATCTAGATTTCAAGCAGGCCTAATAGAACAATTATTTGCCAAGCA
>DALYEH010000167.1:1596-2905 GCA_031972715.1 Gammaproteobacteria bacterium
TGCGGGAGCAACAACCGCTTGTAGATCTGATTAAACATCGTAACGAATTATTTAGCATCTTAGCTAGTGATATTCAAGAGCTTGCTGGGCGTTTTAAATTTGGTGATATTGAGATGTTAACTGCTGAGAGCGTAAATAATTTCAATTACCCAGTACTTGAATACCCAGTCAAAATAAATAGTTTATGTTTGCATAAAACAGCAGAAATAAATGATAGCCTCGTGGGTATTAAAGGACAATATTTAATATTTGCCTCAGGCGTAATTAATATACGTAAATATACAGGGTATGAAGTAACTGTAGAGTATTGAAATCTGCGCGCTTACTCGTGTAAGTTATCAGATGAGCTACTTTGTGGGCATTGTATTGTGGTCATGACTTGATCTTGTTCATTTACTGATTCAAGCCGTACTGTAAAGCCCCAAAGTTTATATAAATGTCTTAGTACCTCTTCTGCGTCTTTAGATTCAAGAGGACGACTGTCGCGTCTGATGTGTCGTAGCGTTAAAGAACGATCTCCTCGCTTATCAACATTGTAGACTTGTATATTTGGTTCTGTTATAGAAAGATTGTATTGCTGCGATAGCAATTCGCGAATTTTCTTATAGCCATTTTCATCGTGGATCTCCACGACTTCTAGTTCTGAAGCATTTGAATCATTGACTATAGCGAATAACTTTAAATCGCGTATAACTTTAGGTGATAAATATTGTGCAATAAAGCTCTCATCTTTATAATTACGCATTGCAAAATCTACTGCAGTTACCCAATCTGTATTTGCTAAATCAGGGAACCAGGCAATGTCTTCAGCTGTGGGCTGTTCACAGATGCGACGAATGTCTTGAAATATACTAAAACCCAAATTATATGGATTAATGCCCGTGTAGCGCGGATCATCAAATGGAACTTGATTGATTACATCTGTATGATTATGTAAAAATTCTACCATAAACGCGTCGTCTACCAGATGACGTTCATACATGGTATTAATAATCGTGTAATGCCAAAATGTAGCCCATCCTTCATTCATCAATTTAGTATGGCGCTGGGGATAGAAATATTGTGCAATTTTACGCGCTATCCGAATTACCTCGCGCTCCCATGGTTCTAATAATGGGGCATTTTTTTCTAAAAAATATAAAATATTTTCTTCTGGCTCACTTGGAAAACGCTCTTTCTTCTCCACGGCATTCGCACCTTCTTGTGCTGGTAGGGTGCGCCATAGCTCATTGATTTGTGATTGAATAAATTCAGCACGATTCACTTGCCGTGCTTTTTCTTCGCTAACACTTAGCTTTGCAGGGCGTCT
>DALYEH010000168.1:0-1550 GCA_031972715.1 Gammaproteobacteria bacterium
CCAACGACCTGCTGATTACAAGTCAGCTGCTCTACCAACTGAGCTACGCCAGCACAGAGGGCATAGTATAGGAAATTATCGCCGGTAGCAAGTACATACAAGAATTTTTACGCACTAGCCCTTAGGACCCGGTGTTTTGCTCTGCTTAGGGGTCGGAGCCGTTGTCGGCTGTTTGGGGGAGGCGGGCGGATGGCTGGGGAATGAAGTTGCACTAATTTCTATTAAAAGGCAGTGCAAATATTTACATTTTTTGCAAGCACACAGCTACAGATCACGAAAGGTCTTGTGAAAGATAAACTCTGAGACATTTACACATGTAATAATGGTCCTGTGCTTCCTGAATCATTATTCTCGTTTGGCAAACTTTGCCCCGACACCAGACCAGCACAGTTGCTGGCTGCCCCAATATCAGCGCTGTTGTCTGCTGCAGTCGCTTCAAAACGTTTCAGGAAATCTGCCCGAATGTAAGCAAAGGGGCGTTGGCGGATTGCAAGAATCTCTTTGTACATGTCTAAATCAAATTTTATTGCATCTAGACTTACAGAGGCCGGCAGTATAGGGTGTTTATCGCTAACCATTAAGTATTTCAACAGGGCAAATAAATCCACATAATATTTGTTCTCAGAATACAGCTGCAAATATACAGGCAAGATCATGGTTACATCTTCAAACATACATATTTTACTAGCACTCTGCTTATGCAACATCGTATCTAAAGTTTTCTCTATAGAATCATCCAATTTTTTGTTAAATCTACTACTAATAAATTGTTGTTTAATAGCACCCCAATTCCAAGCACAGTACTTAGAATTGGGCTTTTTGAATTTGTAGCCATTTTCAGATAAATAGCGGGCGACACATTGAAAGTCGCCTGTATCAACCATTTGCTGCAGCACATCATCAAAACTCGTCATTGCTACAGCAGGCTGCCCGTGCTCTGCGGCCAGTAAATTTTGTATTTGTGTATATTGAGGCCATGCGAAATGTAGATCTTGTAATTGAAAACGTTCCATTGTTTCTGGATTAAATCCATAACCGGTACTTGTAGACCGTAAAAGCGCTTGCAAATCTACAAATGTCTGTTGGCCATTGGATTTTATTAGGAAACACGGTAGCGGCATAACAGTATGTGTAATGATACACTGCGGAACTTGATGTGCTTGCTCCCACTCATTGAGTGTTTCACTACTAATGTCTTGCTGGGTAAAATAGGTCTCAGACGCATATTTACTATTTTTAATCTCCCAGGTCAAACGCTGGTTCCAATATATTCCAGATTGAAATGTAATATAGGGACTGTACTCTCCATAATTCATAGAGTGTATATAATCGGTAATTTTACTAAAATCCCTGGATTCTAAAGCATGATCTACTGCTTTATCAAAATTATTGCTATATATTTTTAACATCAATGCATCAAATTCATCACTTAAAAATTTACCGCATCGCGCCAAGAATAAATTGTCCTGCATTTCTTTTGCACTCTTAAAGTATTGTTTTATTTCATTTTTTACTTGCGATAATTCCTCTAAATATCTATTTTTTAAGCG
>DALYEH010000168.1:1560-2901 GCA_031972715.1 Gammaproteobacteria bacterium
CCACATATTCCGGGCTGTTGCTATTCACTTTTTTTAGCGCCAGTTCTAGCACGGATAATCTATCTTCTAAACTATTCCTCCGCTCCACAAGCAGATATATTCCAAGCAAATCATATACATCTGTTGTCTTTTGCGCTGTAGCCGGTACATCATCTGCAAAAAAATATTTCGCCAGCTTTTCACAGCATGACAGTGCAAAATTCAAAACTAATGTTAAATTGCAAAATACAGCACTGAAGTGCATTATTAATCTAAAAAAAAGCGGAGCATCAATAATATCAACGATTAATTTATCACGTCTTATTATGTTAAATATGTTAGGTATGGGTTTTGACAAAACGTGCTTATAAGAGAAATGAATAAAATTAGCCACAGTGTGCCCTAGTGCTGCAGCAAATATACTATATTCCATAGCTAACTGTATACTAAAAATGGCCGGTACTCCAAGATAAGCAAGACCAGACGCTAGGATATTACCTGCCCCAATCGCAAACACGATCATTAGTGCGCATAATGCAAGGTAAGCTACGAGATTTACTGCAATTATTACTTTATTGACACGTGCAGATGTACCGAATTTTTCTACAATTTTCTTGCTAATAAAATCCATGATGCGCATGGCAAGAAAATTCACCCTACACAACAATTGATCTACAGGATAGCCTATTACTAACACACAGCAGCGAAAAGCATATAATAGATTTTCATAAAAATGCCTAGTGCCAATATTTAGCACTCTAAAAAAGTTGATAATCCCAAGAAATAAAATCCCGCGTGTTTTACCCAGAAAGCCCTGCACAGATAGCAAACTACTTGTAAACATACTACTGACCATTTTTGTTGCTTGCCTGATGGCAAATGTGATTAAGTATACAAGTTATCAGAGACAAATTGCATAGTCAAATCAATAGCTTATTAAGTACACTTGAGGCAAGTTAGGCATAAATCGAAAATGCGCATATTTATATACTTTACACTAGCATTAGCTATATGTTCAATTTTTATAGCTGTACCAGGATATAAAGAGGAAATCACACCTCTAGGCAGTGTTTTGTCTGCTTATTTTTATAATAAGCACTCGTACTCTAGTAATGTCTATACAACCTTCAAAATGCATTTAGACAATATTACGGATTACCATTTAAAAAAGTTTTACGCAAAATTTAACTGGCAGGAGCAGGGTAAAAAAGTTGCCTTGGTTTCTGATGTAGATGCTACCTGGCAGTTATATGATCAAAATGGAGAACCAAAGCCAAACTATCTGCAATATTGGCAAACCATTAGAGGCGACATCAAGGCCTTTTACAATGCCAACATAGCGCCTATACATGTAAAAACACC
>DALYEH010000169.1:0-553 GCA_031972715.1 Gammaproteobacteria bacterium
AGTCGCGCCAGGTATGGTACAAGAATAGAAAGGAAATACGGTAATAGATTCTACGTACTCAGAAGTACCAGCTGGAGGATCAGCACCACCAAGACCATGCGGTCCGGTATAGTTAGATAATCCTAAATCCGCATAGGTAACATTTCTACCCTCATGCTGCATTATATACTTGGCTTTTTCTGCAAAGGAATCAACTACAGGATAAAAAGACATTACGTTAGCGCGCATCCTGTAGTCCTTATAGGAGCCTACAACAACCGCACTTAGGATGCCAACGATTGCAACTACAACTAAAATTTCTATCAGTGTGAAAGCTCTGTTACTCAATCTGCCCCCCTGTTGCAATCATACAGTTGCTCATAAGTAAGTATAGTACATTACCACCGATGTATGGATCGTAAGTACAGAAAGGAAATACAGGTGTAAATGCTGGGGTGAACGATGGGGTTCGAACCCACGACCACCGGAATCACAATCCGGGGCTCTACCAACTGAGCTACGTCCACCATAGAAATTGGCGCGCCCGGCAGGACTCGAACCTGCTACCCCCGGC
>DALYEH010000169.1:563-2196 GCA_031972715.1 Gammaproteobacteria bacterium
GCCGAACAGCCGGCAGGATTTTGCCATGAGTGGGCCGTAATTTTTACGCTGTTCTTTCTCGTTACCTTTGTGAACATGCAGAGCGCCCATGGTTAGGCCGAACATGGCAACGCTGATGACCAGGAAAGAAATATGATACCAGGTTGTTACCGAAAAAATCCGTGACTGGAGAATTTGCAAGGCCATCAACAGGCCGCTTGCTGCAAAAACGCCGAAATAGAATTTTCGGGTTTCGGTGAATTTCATGCAGACCTCTTTCGAGGTGTATAGGGGGGATTTTTGATAAAGTGGTCGGAGTGGAGGGATTCGAACCCCCGACCCTCTGCTCCCAAAGCAGATGCGCTACCAGACTGCGCTATACCCCGAATGTGGAGGCAATAATATAGGTTCTGCGGTGGAAGGTCAAGTACACACAATGTTAAAGTCTTACGTATACTTAATAAAAAGATTACAATAACAATTTTTAAAGGTCAGAAGATTGACAGCACAGATATTAGATGGCGATGCGATCGCGAAAATACATAGACAGCAGATAGCCCAAGACATTAAGTTACGCACTGCCCAAGGCTATAGGCCCCCAATGCTAGCCGTGATTTTAGTAGGCGAAGATCCTGCGTCACAAATCTATGTGCGCAATAAACGCGCTGCTTGCGATTTTGTGGGCATAAACGCTATTGATTACAATTTACCTCATAATATCAGCCAAATTGAATTATTAGCCCTAATCAATAAATTAAATAAAGATCCTTTGGTAGATGGCATTTTGGTGCAGCTACCTCTGCCCTTTCAAATTAATGTTACAGATATTGTTGAAAGCATTAATCCCAATAAGGATGTAGACGGCTTCCATCCCTACAACTTAGGACGCCTTGCCCAGGGTCGCCCTTATTTGCGCCCTTGTACTCCTGCTGGTGTCATGTTGCTTTTAGAACACACTAAAGAAAAATTACCGGGTAAAAAAGCTACCGTAATAGGCACCTCGAATATAGTAGGTTTACCTATGATTTTAGAATTAATTCGCGTAGGAGCAACCGTTACAACCTGTAACAAAAAAACCCGCGATTTGCCCGCAGAAGTAGCAAGTGCCGATATCATGGTGGTTGCTACAGGAAATCCTGGTCTAGTAAAAGGCGAATGGATAAAGCCGGGCAGCATAGTAATAGATGTTGGTATGAATCGTCTGCCGAATGGTAAGCTAGCGGGAGATGTAGAATTTGAGCAAGCTAAACAACGCGCAGCCTGGATAACCCCTGTGCCGGGCGGCGTTGGTCCTATGACTATTACATGCTTGCTTAGCAACACCTTACTAGCGAATATTCATAGCCAATTAGATCTTAAGTTGAGTCATTCGTAGTTATTAAACAACCAAACTTTATTTTCAGATATATACATCCTATAATGCTAAGATGTTCAGAGCAAAAGCTCTGATGGGAAGGCTATAGTTGGGAATTTGCCAAAGATATGATTTTAGAAGCAATTTTAGTTCTAGCAGTGCTAGCCACCGGCGTGATTGTATGTTTAGATAAAATACTCTACCCACGTCATGCAAGACTATTTCGTGGTAAACCCAAACTAGTAATATTATGTCAAAGCTTATTTCCTGTGTTTGTTATCGTTCTAGCAATACGCTCAT
>DALYEH010000169.1:2291-2844 GCA_031972715.1 Gammaproteobacteria bacterium
GAAATGTCGAGTTGCGCACGGTGATAAATATAGTTTGGGTTTACGCTTGCCTATACTTGGCACTAGACTTACAGGCGGCCAACCAAAACGTGGTGATGTAGTAGTATTTCGTGGCGAAGTTGACGGCGCGTCTGCTGGCATAATTAAAAGAATTGTTGGCTTGCCTGGTGATCATATCCAATATCAAAACCGAACCTTGTATGTAAATGGCAAACCAGCTATGCAATTTAACATTAGTACCGACTTTGATGTACTTCCCAACGGCAAAACAGAAAAAATTATCCGTGCCTCTGAAGATCTAGGCACCAAAAAGCATGACATAATCATGTCTTTACAAAACACTGATAGCAATTACCAATATGATGATATAATAGTTCCGAAGAACAGCTATTTTGTACTTGGTGATTATCGTAGTAATAGTCATGATAGCCGTTACTGGGGCGTACTGTCTGATCAAAAGCTAATAGGTAAAGCACGTCTGGTTGTATTTAGCCTAGATTGGCCAAACAAAAAAGTGCGCTGGAGCAGAATTGGCGGGATCGATTAAAAGATT
>DALYEH010000170.1:0-2825 GCA_031972715.1 Gammaproteobacteria bacterium
TAATTGTGCACGCGCCAACAACATAATACATACAAAAAGCTTCATTTGTCCGCGTGAAAACACATCTTTAACAGGTCTGTTTTCATGCAACACCTCGAAATTCGCACGTTGCGGCCCCTTAGTGGTGTAGCCGTATTGCAGGTCCGCAAACATGGAGTCCTGTAGTACCGTATGCAGGTCTTGCCCTGGGCTCCAACCCCTATTATACCGCACTTCTATGCCTTGTAGACCCAACATTTTATAAATTAATGCTAAAAATACCTGGGTAAACTGCAACATATATGCAGCCCTAGCCTCATCAACTGCCATAGCATACTTTACATAGGCTTCGTTCCACACCTCAGCTGGCTTTTGGCCATGCTTTAGCGCCATATTGCGCTGCTCTAGAGCCCTCTGCATCGCCCGCCAATCCTGCAAGAAATTATGTTCCACGTGGAACACACCCCAATCCATAAATTGTCGTCTGTGCACAGGGCCACCATCCAAGACCAAATGGCTGTTTACGTCAATCAACTGCACTGGCAAAAGCTTAGAAAGCTCAGCTGCCGATTTTTCTGCTTGCCCGCCAACCTTGTAAGTAGCCTCGCCATCGATACAACGCTCTAAAGCCAACCAAATATTATCTTCCTGTTTATTGCTAGAGCAGATTTGTGCACGCACCAGACACTGCTTAGCGCCAAAAGTAATCACTTGCCGCATAGATTTGGCTCTAAATGAGCGCCCCAAGCCTAATAAATGCAATGCTTCTAATAGACTGGTTTTTCCGCTGCCGTTATCACCAGTAAAAATATTAAAATGCGGGCTTAAAGCCAGATCAAGGGCCTGTAAATTACGAAGATTAGTAACTATAAGTTGATTAACTTGAGCGCCCATGTTGGGAAACTAACACTGTCTTATGGTAGAAATTTATTAGTACAATGTTACCAAAATCTGCGATTTTTGGCAATTTTGCAGTTAAAAAGCTTCTTTTGTACTTGAATGGCAATATATGACGCTATCAGGCTTCTAGAGCGCATGTATTCTTGACATGGTGCCGCAGTTTGCCACACTTAAGATATCCCTGTCAGGAGTCAATTGTTATGTTTATGGTCATGATAAGAGCGTGCATAGCTCTAAGTGCGATAGTATTTACCAACAATTTATTTGCGCTGAGTGTATTTAGAGAGCCTTACCTGGGGATAGAAGCAATTCAGACTAACCAAGATTATAAGGCAAATTTTGGCGAGCATGTTTTTAAGAAAAACCCACAAGATTATAGTGTCTTTGGCGGGTTTAAATTTTCTAAATATTTTGGCCTAGAGGCAGGTTATGAATTTCAACCTAGCAAAAGCAAAACCACAGTATTAACAGGGGGACAATCTACTCCCGGCGGCCCAATAATAGATCCAGGTGATTTTGATACTGTTGATGGTGCATTTAAAGGCTCGATGCCTTATGTAGGAGTTTTTGCAGGTTATGATCAAAAGTGCTCCAGAGTATTTTGCCGCGTCCAATGGCAAGCATTACTTGCTGCATCATTTACACATTACACTGCAAACACAAGAGTCACTGCCGTAAATGGATCAGCTTTTAATGGCTCATTATTCGAATATGACAAGACTAAAACCGTAGCTATGGTGAAATTAGCAGTTACAGGATTTGTATCGAAAAGAATTGGTGTAAGATTGTCGGCTGATTATCGCAATACTAATCAAATACATATGCCTGCTAATTTTGCACCAGAGCAAATCAAGCTTAAAGATACATATGGCGTAGGGCTAGGCCTAGTGTTTGCTTTTGCTTAAAATGCAATTAATCGCGCTTATATCTTGCTTTACGTCTTTTAACAGCAGGTGTATCGTCCTCGCCGTCTAGTTTTACAGTGTGTTTGTCGCTAGCAGCATCTGCTTTTAAGATTTCCTTGGTTTTTTCATTAATCAATTCTGGCAAACGCATAAACTCATCCAGCAATTGTGCTTTTTGCTCTGGATCAACTTTATTTTGTCTAATAAAAAACAGAAGAGAGATCATACAAAAGATCACTAGTTGCAGCACAGCTCTACGCGAATAGCTTATAAATGTCCTAGCTTCTGCTGTTGCTGCAGTGTTTTTTGCATGATGATTTTTTTTACCTTTACCCCCTTGATACAAAGCCGCTGCTTTTTGCACGGTTTGTGCAATTGCCTCATTTTTGATTTTGCGTAAATTTTCACGCTCAACAATATCTTGTAAAGAATTTTCGCGCGATATAATTTTTGGAAATAGAGTATCGCTTTCTTCTTCCCTCAGATATATATGTACAGTCGCTGGCTCGCGCGCATTTAAGATCTCTTCCATCTCCATTAATGCTTTCGACAGCTCTTCTCTGTCTCTTATATTTCTTGCATATCCTTCAAGATCTACATAATCTTCATCACTGCTTGTGTGTGATTCATTTTCAGTATTGGCGCGCTTAACACGACGTGAGGGAGCACCCTTATCTCTTTCATTAATGGTGCTTTTTCCAGATTGTTTACGCATTTGTACACCCCAGATGTAATGTTGTTTTCATGATATAGGCGAACCATAAATTCATGTATTTGCACGAGTTGTAGTTTGCTTAAAGCCAGCCCTCTATAAATTTAAAGTAGCTTACAATGCAACAAACGTGTTGTTAAAACTAGCTATATATACAGACAAGCGCAGTGTATTCAGCAATAAACATTGTGTACATACAAACACCATGGCAACAACGTTCTCGCTACAATCCTATCTGCGGCTTACTATTTTTATGGTTGCATCAATATATCTCTAATTTTCTCATACAGACTTTGGTTTGTCTTGTTTACATGTCTCTTGCGTAAAAG
>DALYEH010000171.1:0-2720 GCA_031972715.1 Gammaproteobacteria bacterium
ATTTTTGTTTAGTTTCATCTAATTGCCTTGCAAACGCCACTCTTTCAGATCTTGCAAAGATTAAATCCTCTAAGGCGGATAAAATGGTAAAATACTGGTTTGCAACGCGCACGGTTAGGTCTTGTCGTGAATCTTGGTAACTGCATACTGCTGATTTAATTAGATCGTTAGTCTGTCTATATTGAAACCAAGACGCCAAATTTAAAATCGGAGCTGTGAGTGTAGCTCCATACAGGAATGTGTTGTAACGATCCAACAGAGGGTTATTGGTGTTGGTATAGTTTGTATTCCAGGTTAATTCTATCAAGGGTAATAAATCAGCTCGGGCTTGTGGGAGAAATTCCATTGTGGACAATTGGTTATCATATGCTTGTTTTAAGATAGCATCAGTTTGCAAAGCTAATTCATAAGTGGACTCTAGATCCTCAGCTATAGCTATAGAACAAACTAAAAAGCTTATTAGTATCCAGATTTTTAGTTTAAAATTCAAACACCGTGACATCAGTTGTTTCCCTTAGTGATGGTATTTCGGTTTCAAACAAAATTGTTTTAGACCAGTTCTCTTCATTTAGTCTAGTAAAGATACAAGCATGCATCAGGGGGGCACGCCCAATAACTGCAAATATACGTCCCCCTAAGTTGACATGTTGTGCAAAAATTTTGGGCAACACGGGTACAGATCCAGTAAGTACAACAACATCGAAACCTCTAGTCCCTTTTAAAACGCTTATAGCGTTGCCAGTAATGATTTCATATTTATGTATACCCATGGACAATAGTATTTGATTGGCTTGCGCGGCTAGCACTTTATTCGATTCAAGACTGGTAACATGCATACTCAATTGCGCCAGTAAAGCAGTTAAATAACCAGTTCCGGTCTCAATTTCTAGCACCTCTTCAGTTCCTTGCAAGTTTAATGCTTGTAACATACGGCCTATAATATGCGGGGCAAGTAAGACTCGCCCATTGCCTATGGGTACATTACAGTCCGCATACGCTATATTTTGGTAGGCTGTAGGAACGAATTTTTCTCTACTCGTGGCTTCTAGAGTACGTAAAATTTTTGGATTGAGTACCCCTAATGGCTGAATCTGTTGCGTAACCATATTGTAACGCGCAGTTAACACATCCATAAAACTTCCCTATCATCAAGCTAACTAATGCATATATTAATCTAGTACTAGATAAAAAGCCAATTAATTGCTAAGTTTGAAACAGGCTGCATGCTTTTGCATGCTGTAAAGGTTAGTGCGACGAAATTATCAGCTGCTACGAAGGATAAAAATGTTACTTAATAAACAATTGGCACTTGCATTGCTAATGCTAGCGTGTTGCGGCACTAGTATGGCAATTAATTACGATGATACAACTTTTAATGCCGGCTTAGAAATAAGCTTCGTAAATAGGGGTTCATATAATACATCGGGACCAAATGCTATATATTTCAAATCCTCGCCAACAAATTCTTCCTTAGCGATACAACGCAACGAACCTGGCGTGAATGCATATGTTGGTGCGCGTTTTTCGGAGTTATGGGGTGGTCAAGTCGGGTTTAGCTTTGTAAAAGAAGCATCGGCAAATGTACCATATGGTCAAGCCACTAACAAAATTAGCAATGTGTTTTTGGATGTTTTGGGCTTCTTAAATATTGCCAAAAACGTCGATGTGGTTGGTGTAGTTGGGCTTGGTATGTTAAAAAGCAATCCTGGTGTGACGAATGTGGGGTTAATAGACCAAAGTACCTTAACCCATCGCAAAATCGGTATTCGCTTAGGCGGCGGCTTACAGTATTATTTTGCTGAAGCCTGGGCTACGCGTTTAACATTAATTTATCAAAAAGGTAACTCTTCCTTCCTTAAAAGTTTATTAACAGCGGCTGTTGGTCTAGTTTATACTTTTGATGTTTAACAAAATTGCAAAAATAAAATAAGTGGTACTAAATGAACATGGCGGATAGAAAATATACAGCGGAAGCTATAGAGGTTTTAGAAGGTCTAGATCCGGTCAAAAAACGGCCGGGTATGTATACTGATACCACCCGTCCTAATCACTTGGCACAAGAGGTGATAGACAACAGTGTGGATGAAGCTATTTCAGGGTATGCTAACCGCATCGAAGTTACCTTGCACAAAGATGGCTGCATAGAAGTTTCAGATAATGGACGTGGGATGCCTGTCGATATTCATCCAGATCATAAAGTGCCTGGTGTGGAATTAATTCTTACAAAATTGCACTCTGGGGCAAAATTTAGCGGCAAAGATTATAGATTTTCAGGCGGGTTACATGGGGTTGGTGTCTCAGTTGTTAATGCTTTGTCTAAAAAATTAGAAGTCTTGATCAAGCGTGATGGGCATTTATGGTCCATGGAATTCGCCAATGGTGTGCGTACTGATAAATTAAAAAAACTGCAAAAATTAGAGCAAAATACTACCGGTACTACAGTTAAATTTTGGGCTGACCCCAAATATTTTGATTCCCCCAAAATTGCTACCAAACAATTAAAGCAGCTTTTGCAGGCCAAAGCAGTCTTGTGTCCAGGATTAACGGTCGTCTTTCATGATTTACAAGGCAAGGATGAGCAAACTGAAGAATGGTGTTATCAAGATGGATTGGCGCATTATCTACTAGAAAATGTGCAAAGTTCAGTGCTATATCCTAACGAGCCATTTAAAGGCGAGATGTATGCAGATGAAGAAGAAGCTAGCTGGGCTGTGGTCTGG
>DALYEH010000172.1:0-2709 GCA_031972715.1 Gammaproteobacteria bacterium
GCGTGTGAGAGCTTAATTGATTTAAATGAGAAACTACATCATCAAATTTTCCCACAACCCCTGGTTCCGTATGACCATAGAATATTGCCAAATATTCATATTTAGCCACGCAACTTGTTCTAATAAATTTCTGCGCTTCAATCGAAAATAGTTGGACATTCTTTATTTGCTTATAACCTGGAGTGGCATCCCAGTCGATCAGATCCCCATAACCCATATCCCACGGGCATTGCTCTGTAACAAATTTATTAAAAGCACTACAATATTGTGCATCTAGTACTTCTACAATTTTATTTTTAATTAATTTAGCAACTCTTTCTTGTTCAATGGTATTTATCATTTTTATCCCTTCACATTATTCATATGGAACTGGAGCAATAAATTGATACTTGCGCGGAAATTTATTTAATATTTGGCAATATTCATCAACAGTCATATCTATATTTATAGCCCCTTGATAACGTTTCCCAGATTTATGATCATAGTATTGCCAATTAATATGTGGTATAGGGGGCTTACCTCTAGGAACTCTAGTATTTAAATCCAATCGCCACAAGCAACTACTATCACTTGTGCCCATACCAACATACACATTCCCTGCTTGAGGTCCAACTTTCGACAAATATGGCACTGCATTATCACCAAGATTTGCCCTAATAGCTGCCATTGTACGTGGCAATTTCAATGTGCTCTATACCAACCGGAGCCTTAACCACCTTATTAAGAAACTCCAAATGCCTTTCATTAGGTACAGATTTTAGTGGATTCCTAATCCTCAGATTCATAAACGCGTTTGCTGCAAGCGTGGAATCTGGCAATTGCTCTATAGATAAAAAACTACCAACACCAAATCCAAATATCATCGGGTTTTCTACAAATTTATCTGCTAAACCCTTTAGCTGCTCAGCTTCTCTGCGCGCATTTGCTTGCCTTTGTAATGACTCATCCAATAACTGTGTCTTTCTTTCCTCAGAAATTAATGGATTGCTAATAATATGTTCATACTCTTCTGTATACATAAAATTATCGCGTTCAAAATCTGCAGCCATACCAAATGCCTCTGCAACCATTACGCCTGCCCCAAGTAAACTTGCGCCACGAATAAATGAGCCTACATATTTAATGCTAGAGGCCCTAAAGATAGCGCCATTTACAGCTATACCAGCAGCAACACCTTGGGTGAATTCCACAGCTATTTTTGTATTAGAATTTGAAACATATGCTGGCTCATACCAATTTGCATGCCTTTGCTCTATAAAATTTTCTCTTCTTTGTGGCGGCTTATTTGACTCTGTAGCTGAAACATTAGCATCATCATACGCTGCTGAGTTAACCATATACGGGCGCGATAAGTAGCCGTCATCATCTAATTGTGCAATTGCTGCGCCTACTATACTTGGTTGCTTTTCTGTTATATCAGAAATACTTGCATTATCATTCGCATCTGCAAATGTTTTTTGCCTGTCAGTTGTTTCCTCTGTATTTATCTCTTTAATCTCTGGAGGTTTAGCTTTCGTTTGATGTACAAGATTAAACTTATGACCATCATCTCTAATATTTTGTAAGCCATTTTGTGTAATTCTATCCACCCTGTTTTGCGTATCAACACCAAATTGAATTGTGTGTGGTCCTTCAGGATTTCCCAGCTCTGTTAGCTTCGTGCCAGCACTTAAACCACGCCGCGTTCTTTTTAAATCCACGTTATGGTGCTCTTTAATTGTGGTGCTCGGCGTTATGTCTTCATCATTCGCACCAACAAGACCAGACCTACCATACTCGACATGCTTACCAATTTCCATGCCATCTTTACCAGTGACTTTTAATGCCCCATGGCCATCTGCTGTCTGTCTAAATGATGATTGCGTAGAAAAGCTAACATTACCTGATGTGCTAGCACTTAGTGATTGTTCTTTACTCTTTGTTGAACCAATTAAAGATCTAGTTATTAAAGTATCAACTTCTCCATATGCTTCTTCAGAGATAATTTCACTGTTCGCCAACTCAGCAACCTTTGCATGCACCTCAAGAACACTGACGCGAGCCTTATGTTGAGTAAATTCTTTAGTCTCAGATTCCGCATATGCAGCAGAGGCACTAGCATCCACAGCGCCAGTTAACCCTACCGTTCCCCCAATAGCATGTGAAAAATGCCGCATTCTAGAGTTTAATTCCGTACCATGCGCTCTAAAATTATTAGCATGAACATATAATTTGCGCACATCATCAATATCAACGCCTAAATCCACATCGCCATTTTCTGAATCAAAAGACACTTGGTCAAATCCATTTATGCAACCACCACCTAATGTTTGATAATCATAGCGAGTATCTGTTCTTGTAACACCAAAGCTAACACCCGTACGTTTTAAAAGCGTACCGGTTATTCCATCTTGTGCAATACTACCTACCAAATTATCTAAACCACTTAACGCACTATAACCATTTATTAAAGCATCCAACGGATGTCTTGATTGGGTAAAATCATTAAAACTTGAGAATGATTGATCTAAAGAGGCAAGACTTTGCAACCATGTACCATGATAACCACCATACACAGCTTGGCCTGCAACATTGATACTAAATTGCCACTCCCTTTGACGCATCGAATTATTCAACACGGTTGGATTTACATGAATATCACCAGCAGCTTTAAACAGTAGTGTCGCCTGCCGCTCTGGAGAGCCCATAAAAACTGCACCAGTTACATGT
>DALYEH010000173.1:0-2572 GCA_031972715.1 Gammaproteobacteria bacterium
GTGCTTTTTCTGCATTAGCGATCTTGTTTGGCAAATCTTGCAATTCTTGACGCATCTTGCTTGTAAATAACTGCTGCTGTATTGGCTTGGTGTCCTGCAGATTGCTCATTTTAGCAGATTTCTTTTCAACCTGCGTAGTCGTAAGTTTAGGGATATCTTTGAAACCGCCCACATATTCAGAAATAATACCTTCACCCCTAAAGACTAAAGTGCTGGTAACAACTTGATCAACGAAAGCACGATCATGACTTACTAGGAGCACCGTGCCAGTGTAATCGGCAAGTATCTCTTCAAGCAATTCTAAGGATTCTATATCTAGATCATTAGTGGGTTCATCTAAAACTAATAAATTGCTCGGCACACTAAACATCTTTGCCAATAATAAGCGATTACATTCTCCTCCAGATAGCATTTTCACCGGCACACGCACACGATCTGGTGCAAACAAGAAATCACCTAAATAGCTTATAATATGTTTCTCTTTTCCATTAACTGTGATCGTGGTACGCCCTGCCGCCACATTATCAATTGCCGAAAGTTCAAAATCTATGCCAGCACGCATTTGATCAAAATATGCCACATGCAGATTTGTGCCTAACTTCATCTTGCCCGACTGCGGTTGTAATTGCCCCAACAATATTTTTAATAACGTACTTTTACCAACGCCATTAGGTCCAATTAAAGCTATTTTATCACCACGAAAAATTTTGGTGGAAAAGTCTTTGATCAAAACTTTATCATTGTACTTGAAATTAATATTTTCAGCGTCTACAACTAAAGCGCCGGAGCTAAGCTCTTGGTTGGCCTGGAATGTAGGTTTGAGTTGTAGTTCACGCCGCGCCATTCTCTCTAAGCGCAGTTTTTCCAATGCACGTACCCTGCCCTCATTACGTGTCCTGCGAGCTTTGATCCCTTGCCTTATCCACACTTCTTCTTGAGCTAGCACTTTATCAAATTTTTTATTATGCGTGGCCTCGACTTCTAGTCTATGCGCTTTATCAGCTAGGAATGAAGCATAGTCCCCAGTCCAGGAAATTAAATTACCGCGATCAAGCTCTAAAATACGGTTGCTTAATTTTTTTAGTAAACTTCTATCGTGGGTAATACATAAAAATGCGCCACTGTAATTTGTTAAATATTCTTCTAGCCACTCTATCGCAGCAAGATCCAGATGATTAGTAGGCTCATCTAAGAGCAATAGGTCTGGCTCACATACTAAAGCTCTTGCTAAAGCCGCACGCCGCTTCCAGCCACCAGAAAGAGCACCTAATTTTTTATCTGGCTGCAGATCTAATTTGGTTAATGCTTTCTGTATATTTTGCTCAAAATGCCAACCTTGTTTAGTTTCTAATGCTTTTTGAACCTGCTCAATTTCTGTATACCAAGCATCATCATGCTCCGTTGCATTGGTTAGCATATGATAACGCTGCAGTAAAGTACCTACATCTGCCAAACCCTGAGATACATATTCAGTAATTTCACCATTGCTAGGCAAATCTTGCGACAATTCAGCAATTTTTAAACCAGGCTCTTTATAAAGCTGACCATCATCAAGCTTGTAATGCCCAGCTAATACTTTAAGCAAACTAGACTTACCCATACCATTTCTACCAATTAAGAATATTTTCTCATTGGCATCAATTTGTAGGTTTGTTTTATCCAATAAAGGAATTTCGCCAAAAGCCAGTGTGGCATTGATCAACTTTACTAAAGGAATGATAGACTCCAGAGATGTTCAAATAAGCCAGTACAATAGTATATTTGCAGCTTTTGGTCAACTGATGGTGCAAAAGAGCCCGCATGCAGGCTCTTTATAAAGAATAATATCTAACCTTTTGCGGTCTCGCCACAAGAAGCTTTAGTACACTTTTTAGCAGCATAAAGGTTTTTTAATTCGACTAATCTTTCAGTGGCCTGACGATCAGCTGATTCACCTGTAACCTCATTAATCACAATGCTCGGCCAGAAAAACAATAATCCAAGGGCATTACGTCCACAAACACCACGATTATCATAGATTTTTTTCTTTACCTTTTCTGTCTTGCTAATTTCTTCTTTAAGCTCAGCACAGGTCATGCCTTTTTCAATGCCAGTTACAGGCTCAACCTTTTGATGGCATCCACTAAGCGCCATTACAGATATGATGGCGGCCATTGCAACAGCTACTTTCTTGATGAACATTGTAAACACCTCAATTACTTTATGCATATTCTGAAAAACGCAGAAGTTAACATTGTTTTTTGATGTTAGCAAGGTATGTAGCGTTCTATGCATCGAGAATTGTTTGTTTACTAGCACATTAATTGGACATAACGCCGCTAATCTTGTATAGTGTTCACATCGCGAGGTTTGTCATTTACCTAATATTAGAATAAATAGATGAATATACACAGTTAATTTTAATTGCTCGCATTATATCCCAGTTTGGGATGCCACCCTAATGGGTGCTTTTATAATCATGGAGCATTAAAATGTCATTTCAGTCTTTCCAACTCGCCCCGGAAATTTTACAGGCTATACAAGAACTAGGCCACACTCAACCAACCCCAATACAACAGCAAGCAATCCCTGT
>DALYEH010000174.1:0-2515 GCA_031972715.1 Gammaproteobacteria bacterium
CATGACATGAATACTGCTAACTGGGTGCCTGATTTATTCATGAAGCGTGTGATTGAAAACAAGGAATGGACCTTATTTTCACCAGATGAAACTCCTGATTTGCATGAATTATTTGGCGATAGTTTTGAACAAGCTTACGTGGCATACGAAGAGAAAGCTGCGCAAGGAAAAATCAATAATTTCAAGAAAGTCATGGCTGTCAATTTATGGCGCAAAATGCTGAGCATGTTGTTTGAAACTGGGCATCCGTGGGTCACATTTAAAGACGTATGTAACTTACGTTCACCACAGCAACATGTAGGCGTCGTACATAGTTCTAACTTATGTACAGAAATCACCCTAAATACTTCTGCAGATGAAATAGCGGTCTGTAACTTAGGTAGTATAAATTTACCGCAACATATTAATGACGGTAAATTAGACATCGCTAAATTGCAAAGGACTATTACAACCGCGATCCGCATGTTAGATAACGTTATAGACATCAATTACTATTCCGTGATTCAAGCGCGTCGTTCTAATATGCTACATAGACCTATTGGTTTAGGTGTAATGGGCTTCCAGGATGCATTATATAAATTAGATATTAGTTATGAATCAGATGCAGCAGTTGAATTTGCTGATAGATCCATGGAGCATATCAGTTATTACGCAATTCAAGCTTCTACTAATTTAGCAGAAGAGCGTGGTACCTATGAAACATTTGAAGGCTCATTATGGAGTAAAGGTGTACTACCAATTGATTCAATTAATAATGTACAAGAAACACGTGGCTTATATTTAGATCAAGATCGCAGCCAAACCTTGGACTGGCAAGCACTACGCACTAGAGTATGTACCGTAGGAATGCGCAATTCCAATGTGATGGCAATTGCACCTACTGCTACTATCTCTAACATTTGTGGTGTTTCACAATCTATAGAGCCAACGTATCAAAACTTGTACGTGAAATCTAATTTGTCTGGAGAGTTTACGGTTGTTAACAATTATCTAGTCGCTGATTTGAAGGCTAGAGATTTGTGGGATCCGGTTATGATCAATGATCTTAAATATTTTAACGGTAGCGTTAAAAACATTGATCGCATTCCAGCGGATTTAAAAAGCAAATATGCTACAGCCTTTGAGATAGATGCTAAATGGCTGATCGATGCCGCATCGCGCAGACAAAAATGGATCGATCAGGCGCAATCTTTAAACTTATATATTGCGCAACCCTCTGGTAAAAAATTAGATGCGTTATATAGAGCAGCTTGGTTACGCGGCTTAAAGACTACTTATTATTTACGTACTTTAGGGGCAACTGATGCCGAGAAGTCTACTATACACACTAGTTCTTTAAATGCAGTAAAACTTAGCACGGATCCAGTAGCAGTGAATGCGTGCTCTATTGATAATCCTGACTGTGAATCGTGTCAATAATATTAATGAGATTGGGGAGATAATTATGTCTATGA
This sequence comes from Gammaproteobacteria bacterium, assembly GCA_031972715.1. Taxonomy (GTDB): domain Bacteria; phylum Pseudomonadota; class Gammaproteobacteria; order UBA6186; family Azoamicaceae; genus JAGVLG01. The sequence goes on from DALYEH010000174.1 coordinate 1,455, forward strand.
GCACAACTACCACAGAAAGCATTACTGGTGGTGCTACTGGCCTAGAAATGTTAGAAATGGGTGCAGCACGTATTAGAGTGGATGATAAGCGCATCATAAATTGCCGTGCTGATTTAAACCAATTAGTACCATTCAAATACGATTGGGCTTGGGATAAATATTTGCATGCATGTGCAAACCACTGGATGCCAAATGAAATCAATATGGCTGCTGACGTTGCTTTATGGAAAAGCAAAGATGGTTTAACTGAAGATGAACGTATGATTATTGAACGTAATCTAGGTTTCTTCTCTACAGCTGATTCATTGGTTGCTAATAACTTAGTATTGTCTGTATACAGACACATTACTAATCCGGAATGCAGACAATATTTATTGCGTCAAGCATTTGAAGAAGCTTTGCATACACATGCTTATCAATATGTTATCGAAAGTCTGTCCATGGATGAAGGGCGTGTGTTTAACATGTACAGAGAATTACCAGCAGTTGCGATGAAAGCTGAATGGGCATTGCAGTTTACACAAAGTTTAAGCGATCCAAATTTCCATACTGGTAGCCAAGCAACTGACCAGCGCTTACTACGCGATTTAATTGCATACTACGTAGTGTTTGAAGGCATATTCTTCTATGTTGGCTTTACTCAAGTATTATCTATGGGTAGACGTAACAAGATGGTTGGTACTGCTGAACAATTCCAGTACATTTTACGTGATGAATCAATGCACTTAAACTTTGGTATCGATGTCATTAATCAGATTAAGATCGAAAATCCACACTTATGGACTGAAGAGTTTAAGCAAGAAGCCATCAGTATTATTAAGCATGGTGTGGAGTTAGAGTATCAATATGCCGTAGATACAATGCCACGTGGTGTATTGGGTTTAAACGCTAGTATGTTTGAAGATTATTTGCAATTTATTGCCAATCGTCGTCTCGCACAAATTGGTTTACCAGAACAATATCCTGGCGCTACTAACCCGTTCCCATGGATGAGTGAAATGTTAGATCTTAAAAAGGAAAAGAACTTTTTCGAAACTCGTGTGACCGAATATCAAACTGGC
>DALYEH010000175.1:0-654 GCA_031972715.1 Gammaproteobacteria bacterium
ACGAGCTACATGCTTTTTAACATTTGGCCGCAAGACTTTAACTACTACCTGTTGTCCATCGAATAAAGTAGCCGCATGCACTTGCGCAATGGATGCCGCTGCTAACGGCTTTTGCTCGAAAAATGCATATAGTTCATGTATAGGTTTGCCTAAAGCCAGCTCTATCATCTTTTGTGCACGCTCACTACTAAAAGGAGGGACACGGTCTTGGAGTTTGACTAATTCATTGGCTATATCATCTGGTAGTAGATCAACACGCGTTGAGAGCAGTTGCCCAAATTTTATAAAAATTGGTCCTAAATCCTCGCATGCCTGGCGCATGCGCACACCGCGCTTTTTATGTACGCTGCATAAATGTTTTATTAATACGAAATTAATATATGCAAAGCGTGTAAAATGTCTAATTGCTTTCATAGGCATTTATCCTGGCCATAAGTCTATCTACACGTAGACGTAAGGCATCAACTTCTTCCATGAATATATCTATTTCATGCTGTGTAACCAATACATCTGCCTCATCTTGTAAAAACTCTACCGTCATACTACCTAAGGCATGTGTGCTTTGGCTTATATATTCTTTGGCTTTTCTAAAATAGGTTAGGGCATAATATGCGAATACATCACCAGTATGTTGCGCTAGTTCCTCTTCCCAGT
>DALYEH010000175.1:664-2509 GCA_031972715.1 Gammaproteobacteria bacterium
ATTTCATTTATGACTTTTGTTTTATCTGCTATTTCTGAAATAACTTTTGCAATTGTGCTGCAACATGCACATCACCAGTGATCTGTAATACTTTAGGATCACGCAATATAGCAAATGATACAAAATCTTTGAGGCAGCCACTAATACTCACGTCAACACGCGCTGGCATACTTGAGCTAAATAATAGTTGAGCATTTTCAAAATGCAGATATGTTGCTGACATATTGTAATCATTACAAAGCACGGCAACTGCTTTGCCATGCAAGGCCTCTATATCTGGTGTAATATTGGGATCTAATGATAAAGCTTTGTTACATATAGCTTGCAGCATTAAAATTTGAATCCTTTGTGTATAGCGCAGATCCCACCAGTTAAGTTTAGGTAACTGCAACTCTCAAAACCTACGCTTTCCATCATGTGCTTTAAGGTTTCCTGATCCGGATGCATGCGTATAGATTCAGCTAAATAGCGATAGCTGTCCGCATCTTTAGCAACAAATTTCCCTAAAACTGGTAAAACGTTAAACGAATATACATCGTAGAGGTTGCTTAAATGTGGGAGTACTGGTTTTGAAAATTCTAAAATAACTAAGCGGCCACCAGGCTTAAGCACTCTATACATTTGTTGTAGAGCCAGGTCTTTTTGCGTCACATTCCGTAAACCAAAGCCTATAGCAATACAATCAAAGTGATTCTCAGGAAAAGGCAAACTCTCAGCATTAAGTTGTACGAATTCTACATTCCCAAGCACACCACAATTGAGCAGCTTCTCTTTACCAGCATTGAGCATAGCTGCATTGATATCAGCTAATATTACCTGACCAGATGCACCGATAGCTTTACTAAAGGCACGTGTGAGATCACCAGTACCACCAGCTAAGTCTAAGACCTTTTGTCCTGTATGCAAACCGCAATGCTGTATGGCGATTTTTTTCCAGATTCTGTGGATCCCAAGCGACATCAAGTCGTTCATCAAATCATAGTTGGTAGCAACAGAGCTAAATACCTGATCGACTAAGCGTGTTTTTTCTTGCAAAGTTACTTTTTTATAACCAAAGTCCGTGGTTGCCTCATCCATGCTATATCCTTATAAAATAAAGCGGCTCAAGTCTTCATCTTTACATAATGAGCCTATTTGGCGTTCAACATATGCTGCATCAATCTCTACAGTGCTGCCAGATAGTTCACTAGCGTTGTATGAAATGTCTTCAAGTAGTTTTTCAATAACTGTATGTAACCTACGCGCGCCAATGTTTTCAGTACGCTCATTAATTTGAAATGCTAAGCCAGCTAATTTTTGTATACCATCCGCATGAAACTTCAGCTTAACATCTTCAGTAGCAAGCAGGGCACTATACTGGTTTATAAGACTTGCATCTGGTTCGCTTAGGATGCGTACAAAATCCTCGGGCTGTAGAGCTTTCAATTCTACACGTATTGGTAGACGGCCCTGCAGTTCAGGAATTAAGTCTGAAGGTTTAGCTAAATGAAATGCTCCTGATGCAATAAATAAAATATGATCGGTTTTAACGCTACCATACTTGGTAGTCACTGAACAACCTTCAATTAATGGCAGCAAATCGCGTTGCACACCTTCGCGTGAGACATCCGCACCGCTACGTTCAGAGCGTTGCGTAATTTTATCTATCTCGTCTAGAAAGACTATGCCAGATTGCTCAACACGCTCTATTGCATTAGCTTTCAGATCATCCTCATTTACTAATTTACTTGATTCTTCTTCACGTACTAATTTTAATGCGTCTTTAACATGCATTTTACGCATTTTAGTACGGTCACTAGAAATATTTTGAAAAATGTTTTGCAGTTGACTAGTCATTTCTTCCAT
>DALYEH010000176.1:0-1157 GCA_031972715.1 Gammaproteobacteria bacterium
GCTTGATCAGCTACATTGCAGTCAAATATGGGAAGAATGGATACTTGTATTATCACCTAAAAACTCTAGTACTTACGCACTCAGCATTCCAAATTCACATACACTAAGCTTTAGACAGTCGGGCTATGAGAGTAAAATGCTGACCATAGAGGCTAATGGCATGACCAACCACAATGGGCATTTCAATTATAGTCTGAAAAAACACCACGCTACTCCGCAGCTCAAATTATACTTTAATAGGGCTCTTAGAATTTACGTTGCGAAGGAAGGTTTATGAGACAAAACTTCAGAATGGTGTTTGGCATGACCCTGATGGAACTTATAGTAGTACTTGCAATCGTCGCACTGCTGGCTAGCATCGCCTACCCAAATTACGTACGCATGAAACAAAATACTAGGCGTGCAGATGCACAAGCTGCCGTCATTGCAACCGAAGCAATTGTAGAGCGCTATTTAGCTGAAAATAACAAGGCAAATATAGACTCTACTGATTTAGCTTTAACACAATTTCTTAATTACTCTCCAAGCAGTACATCGCCAGTATTAAGTAAAGGTGGGTATTATAAAATCTCTATTACAACGTCTAGCAGTACGTATGCAATTAAAGCCACAGCAATAGCTGATGGCGGTACAACCGCATGCAGTGCAGTAGCAAACGCTCAAGCATTAGATCAGTGTTCAGATAGTAACTGCTGGGTGATTTCTAAAGTGGACGGTGCTAAACAATCAACAAACAGTACTGGAGTAGTTGCGAATGAAGCTACAACCACTTGCTGGTAATAAAACACGGGCATTTTCAATCATAGAAATTATGACTGTGGTGGTTATTATGAGCCTACTTATTACAGCAGCCTTGCCTGGTTATGAAAATTTTGTGCGCAACAACCAAGCCTTTGCTATTGCGAGTCGACTTGAGGGCTCCTTACGGCTTGCCCAAGCAGAGGCAATAAAAAGAGGGGTACCTGTCACGGTTTGCCCTATAAATAATTACAACCCTACAGCAGCGCCTTCGCAAAGTACTGAGCAATATCCATGTGCAGCAACCACAACATGGAATGCATGGAAAGTATTCGTGGATTCAAATTTTAATGCTACAGAAGTTTTTACTGATGGCTGGCCAATTATTCAATATGTAGGTGGTGACATTCCTACAGACT
>DALYEH010000176.1:1196-2471 GCA_031972715.1 Gammaproteobacteria bacterium
AATGTGTCTGGCCATATTACATATGATCCTATGGGTTTTGCTAATCTTAATCCGCAAGTAACACGTGCCGGTTGGACTTGGAGCAGCACACTTAGCAGTGGTGACTGGGTATGGAGTTACACTTATGGATCTGCATATAACGGTACTTACAGTGATAGGATATTTACAATAGAACCGGCCGGTTGTACAGGTAATAATGCACGCTTGGTAGAAGTAACGCAGAATGGCGTAATTACAATTTCAAACGCTGACTGCTATGGAATATAATATGCAAAAGATTTCTGGTATCACTTTAATAGAAACAATAGTAGTCTTGGCGATAGTTGCTATCTTGGCGGTGGTTGGATATCCCTCATATCAAACATATTTAATAGAATCAAGACGCTCCGATGCAATAAATGCTCTACGTAAAAATCAGTTAATTGTTGAAGCATACTTCCAGCAAAACGGCGTTACTCCAACTAGCTCAAACGTCACTTTAGCAACCGTGTCAGATGAAGGTTTTTACAATATAGCTTATACCCGGGTTGATAGCGAAAGTTACACACTAGTTGCAACAGCTGTCAATGGCTCCTCGCAAGCAGATGACACCGACTGTCTCACTATTACTTTAATGAGTCAGATGGACAATATCTACCCTACTTACTGTCACTAACGCTTTTTTGAATACAATAAGGTATGTATGCACAACAATACAGCACCTATGCATATGGCGCTGTCAGCTATATTAAACGTATACCAATGCCAAGTGCCAATATGAAAATCAATAAAATCAATTACATACCCGAAGCGAATACGATCCGTAAGATTTCCAATCGCACCACCTAAAATCAATCCTAGACATAAAATTTCTAGCTTGTCCTTTTTTTGCAAACGTCGCGCCCAAGTAACAATAGTAATACTAATTATCACGGCTATTGCAATGAACATCCATCTTTGCCAACCACCAGCATCACCGAGCAAACCAAATGCGGCGCCTGTATTATGTGCTAAATGCAAGTTCAAATTACATGTTAGCCGCACATGTTTTAAACTAGGGGTATAGATGATCAAATTTTTAAATATCTGATCCAAAAGCAAAACAATGATTGCTATTTTAAATAAATATCTAATCGACCATAATTTACGCGTAGACACGTTTTTCCCCTTGCGCAGATAAGTTTGACACACAACGCATGCAAATATGTGGATGCTTCGGATCCGTATCTACATCTGCAGTTCTATGCCAACAACGTTGGCATTTTGCATGCTGTGACTTTTCTAAAGCAAGTTGTA
>DALYEH010000177.1:0-2468 GCA_031972715.1 Gammaproteobacteria bacterium
TTTGCAGTTGATCTACAGCATATTGTAATCATGTCATGATTGTAATATGCTGGGATTTGCCTACAACGAGACCTAGGGTTAATGAGCAAGAAAACTGCAAAACTACCTATACCTGAGCCTCTATTTGACAGCCTAGCTAATATGCTAGCAAATCCAGCGCACCAGCCTAAAAATATACTTTATCAGGATGATTATACTGTAGCCAAAGCGTTTTTACTTAGTTACAGAGGTAGTGAAGCGACTTTTAATGCTTATAGGCGTGAAGTTGAGCGTTTGACGCAATGGGCGTGGTTAATTCAACAAACTTCTGTTTTGAAACTAAAACGTGAAGATATAGAGCATTATTTAGATTTTTGTCAGGCTCCGCCTAAAGCGTGGATTGGTACAAAAAATTCACCGCGTTTTGTATTAAAAGCGGGTGCTAGTCAACCCAACCCAGAATGGCGCCCGTTTGTAGTGTCAGTTTCTAAGGCAGAATTTAAAAGTGGCGTCACTCCGCAGATTTCACAGTATTCTTTATCTGAACGCGCAATTAGAGAGCTGATGGCTATCAATAATAGCTTTTTTAACTTTATGATCCAGGAAGGTTACATTGAGGCTAATCCCTTCGCACAGATCAGGCAAAAAAGTAAATTTATTCGCAAACAGCAAACAACCACAGTTATTCGGCGTTTGTCTGATTTGCAATGGTCATACGTAATAGAAACTGCAGAGATAATGGCCAATGAAAAACCAGAAATACATGAACGCACCTTGTTTATCATGACTGCGCTATATGCAATGTATCTGCGTATTTCAGAATTAACTGCTAGTACGCGTTGGATCCCAAAGATGCGCGATTTCCACCAAGACCTAGATGGCAATTGGTGGTTTACAACTGTTGGTAAAGGCAATAAAGAGCGCATGATTTCTGTGAGCAATAATATGCTCAATGCACTACAACGCTATCGCTTAAGTTTAAACCTAACCCCTCTACCCTCGCCCAGCGATATGCGACCTTTAATTTTACGCAATAAAGGTACCGGCGCCATTGCCAGCACCCGACAAATTCGCACTATCATCCAAGGTTGTTTTGATCAAGCCATTACCAGGATGCGCGCCAGCGGCTTCAACGAGGATGCTGAGCAGCTACAATCCGCTACCGTACACTGGTTGCGCCATACCGGCATTTCCGATGACGTAAAGATCCGCCCGCGCGAACATGTGCGTGACGACGCTGGGCATAGTTCCAGTGCAATTACAGACAAGTACATAGACATAGAACTGCGCGCCAGACACGCCTCCGCTAAAAACAAGCCCATCAAACCTTTCGAAATAGAGCAGTAATACACCAAGTGCTGCAGGTATAGCTAGGTATTGCAGCTACACTGCATCCCTGTACAGCATGAATTGAACTTTTACAGTATGCGCTAGTCAAAAAGTTTAGTTAAAGATGCATATTGAAGAGGTGTGCGATGACGTATGAAGCAAAGGATAAAAAAGGGAACGTAATTACTCCAAACACTAAAGAATGGTTTAAAGTATTCTTCAATGATATCGCTAACGCTGTCACCGAGTTTATAGCAAATGCTGAAAACGTCAATCCCACAGTCAGAGATTATGAAGTACTTGAATATTTTATGAATAATCAGGTAGAGTTAACTGCAGAAATTAAAGAACCTAATCTTATAATAATAGATACAGAACAGGATAGGCTGGAGATACTTCAGCCTCTTCTCGATGCATTGCAAAAGGCAACAGCACGGAAAGAGATCGCATGGGGTGATAAATATAACGAGCTCTCACGAGAGATTGCACGTCTTAAGCCTGAAAACAACAATAAGAAATATGATACAAAAGCATTATCAGGTTTGTGTGATTTACTTGCGATTATCACAACCCCAGAGGAAATGGCAAAGTATAAACAGATTCTGGATCAGAGAACGGTTTCTGTTTCGATGCCGAATACTGATGATGTCAAGGATCCAGTTCGTAGGCAATCGATCGCTACTAGCGAGTTTCCAGGTCATGTTAAAGCTATGGCTAATTCTCTAAACGATCATAATACAGAGAAGCAAGATCAAAACACCAACATGCGTACAAGCAGCAGTATAGAAATGTCGAAACAAAATACAGTCGAAAAAGAAAAAACAGATTTAGAACAGTTAGAGGAACAGATAAACCGAAACTTTAAAAAAAGACAGGCTTCAGGCGAGACAGTTTTGACAAAAGAAATGCTTACAGGACGAATAGCTCTGCAAACAACAAAGACTCTGAAGCCAGGCGCGACAGAAATTGTTTTGAAATTCACACTGCCTACAGGTGAGGAAATTATGACAGCTACTTTTTCAGGCGAGGATGACATGGACATCATACTGCCTACAGGCGATACATTTAGGAGATTTGCTGATGGCACGGTGATCAAGTTACTAAAAGAGCGAAGAATGCGTACCATCGACGCAGCAACCCCAGTAGTCGAGGCACTCAAA
>DALYEH010000178.1:0-236 GCA_031972715.1 Gammaproteobacteria bacterium
ATTACAACGATGGTTGGGTTGGAAGATTTATCATACAAACAGTAACCTTTTACACAATAAATCTTAACCCAAGCATTGCTTATGAAGTTAATAAATTTCTCTCTTTAGGCGCAGGTATAGCAATAGAATATATGAATCTACAACAAACTCTAGCGTTGCCATATATTGCACAAAATGATGGTCAAGCTAAAATAAAAGCTACAGACACAAACGCTGGTTTTAACCTAGGCTTAATG
>DALYEH010000178.1:246-2377 GCA_031972715.1 Gammaproteobacteria bacterium
AAATAGGTATAACTTACAGATCGCAAATCAAACATAACCTAAATGGCACAGTTACTTTTTTAAAAATCGCCAACACACCAACTGTAAACACAGAAATGACTATGCCACAAAATGTTATTATTAGTGTACAGAATGTATGGAGAAAATTTGCTTTATTGGCTGAAGCTGGCTGGGCCAATTGGTCAGCAATGCAAGATACCATTTTGATTGTAAACGGCTATTCAGCAATAACACCACTGCAATGGAAGGATTCTTATAGACTGGGACTTGGTGGTCAATATAACATTACGAGCAAATTAATGCTACAAACAGGTGTGTCATATGATTCATCACCCACATCAGTTGCACTGCGTCAACCAGATTTGCCTATGGACAGACAAATACGTGCAGGGATCGGAGTGATGTATAACTTAATCAAGCATACAACTCTCGCTGCATCTTATGAATATCTGAATCTAGGCAAAGCTACAATAAACAATACTACTTCAAACGGAACATTATCTGGAAATTATCCTACAAATTATGCAAATACGTTTCAAATTAGCATAAATGTGGAATTTTGAGTTTACATCAAGGGAGCTGCATCATGTCAAAACTGTATATTGCGTTGACAATTTTATTTTCATTCGCAACCTGTTACGCTAAACCACCAACATCTGTTGAGCTGTCAGTACAAGAAGCCGTAGATATCGCAGTAGACGCATATCTGTACGGATATTCATTAATTACAACGGAAATAACTAGAGTACAGTTTACCAATGTTGCGAATGCTCAAGAAAAACCCCTGCATGCACCTATGGGCCAATTCAATAATGTGAAACGTTATCCGCCAGCTGATTATCGCGGTGTCTCTGCACCAAATGCAGATACCCTTTATTCTGCTGCCTGGGTTGATCTCAAAGATGAGCCTTGGATTTTTTCACATCCAGATATGAAAGATCGCTTCTACTTATTTCCTATGTACAGCATGTGGATGCCAGTCATTGATTCACCAGGGTCCAGAACAACTGGCGGTGCTGCAGCTACATATGCGTTGACTGGACCGAATTGGAACGGAGTACTGCCACAAGGGGTGAAGCAGATTAAGTTTCCAACTAGATATGCTTTAATTTTAGGACGCACATACTCAACAGGTACTGAAGATGATTATGCGCTGGTTAATGCCTTACAAGCACAATATCTATTATATCCATTAAGCTCATACGGTAAATCTTACACACCACCCGCGATGAGTCCTGTCGACAACAATGTTGGTTACAGTATGACTGATAAACCACAGGTAATCATAAATGCTATGGATACAGCATCTTACTTCAATATGATGACAAAACTTATGTCAGATGTTGCACCGCCAGCTAAGGAAGACGAGAAACAAGTACAACAAATGGCTAAAATCGGTATAGTACCTGGCCAGGTTTTTGATATTAATAAATTAAATCCAGAAATACAAAAAGCATTAAATAATGTAAATAAACTTGCTATGGAGAAAATAAATGTAGAGCTGGAAAAAAGCGGTGGCACTATACAAAACGGATGGTTAATTCCAGGAGCAACTGGCAAATATGGCACAAATTATCTAGCCAGAGCTACAGTAGCAGCATTCGGGTGGCCGGCAAATTTATCCGCAGACGCTGTTTATCCTTATACAAGTGTGGATGTAACAGGAGCTAAACTGACGGGGGCTAACAAATATGTATTACACTTTGATGCAAACGATACACCACCGGTCAAAGGATTTTGGTCAATTACAATGTATGTCAATGATGCTGGACTATGGTTTTATCCAAACCCTCTAAATAAGTTTACCGTTAGCATGCGTGATAAACCAATCTTTAACAGTGATGGCTCCCTCGATTTGTATATCCAACACGAATCGCCCGGCGCGGATAAAGAATCAAACTGGTTGCCAGCTCCGACAGGCGAGTTCACGCTAATGTTACGTATGTATTGGCCTACAGAGACTAATCCATCTATATTACCGCCAGGCAAAGGTAGTTGGAAGATACCTGGTGTAAAAAAAGAATCTTAAAGATGTAATGATAATTACAAAAAAATGGCTAATAGTTAAATCTATTGGGTACTGTAAATAAATTTGTGTAAATGATTCTAGTGAGTTAGCATATCAGGAATA
>DALYEH010000179.1:0-1465 GCA_031972715.1 Gammaproteobacteria bacterium
ACTTTAAAGAGTTTGGCTGGCAAAAGGATGAGCATGTCACTATAAAAGCAGTCACTAAAGGTCAAAAACATAAAAATTTACCCGTAGCTGCTAGAAATAACCCACTACCAGAATTACCTTTGAGTACAGTGCATGCACATGATGTCAAACCATCCATTAAATTAAAGAAATCCGATATAAATGTGGCCTGGTTGGAATTCGATTCCCCGCAAGGCAAAGAATATTGGTTAGGAATGCATAATTTTTATGTGATTACGCGTTACAATCATAGCTCTAATTATGCTCTGGCTGTATATCAACTTGCTACTGCCATAGCAAGCAAATATAAACCTTAATCATGCCAAGCAAAAATCCACTTATAAAACTAGCGATTATATTTGGCGTAACAGTATGTGTAACTGGCTGCTTCAGCTTTAAAGCAAAACCGAAAACAACTACACCAGCTCCTAAAGCTAAGCCAAAAAGATACAAAATTGAACAAGACATAGGGCCTCATCATAGTGAACCAATCCCAGATTTTTCTAAAATCCCTAATGCGGTACCTAAACATGAACCTAAAAGCAGAATAGGCAACCCTAAAACCTATACGGTATTCAATAAAACATATTGTGTAATGCAAAGCAGCAAAGGATATAAAGAGCGCGGCACTGCCTCTTGGTATGGGAAGAAATTCCATGGCTATCACACTTCAAATGGTGAAATCTATGACATGTATGGCATGTCTGCTGCACATAAAACTCTGCCTTTACCCACGTATGCCAAAGTGACTAACTTGAGTAATGGTAAGCATGTAATTGTGAAGATCAATGATCGCGGACCATTTCATGATGATAGGCTAATTGATTTATCATACGCCGCTGCCAGTAAACTAGGCATACTAGCTACTGGCACTGCAAAAGTGGAGATCCAAGCACTAGATCCAGCAGAAAAGGTTACACCACAGTTTTACTTTCGTATTGGCAATTATGACATGGAAAAAAAACGCTAGAAAGCTTGCCACCAAAATAGAGACCCTAACTGGCAACAAAGCACGCGGTGGCAAAAAGCCTAATATCACAGTCAAACATACTAAAACTAAAACTGGGAAAAAATATCATGTCTATCTTGGGCCACTGCAGGATGAAAAGACCATGGCAGATCTGACTAATTTATTAATCCGTAATAAATTACCTACGCCTAAAAAGGTACGCTATTAGCATTAACCTTTTGTTCGCATTTTTGTGGTCGGCTATGCTTACCAGTATCTCTTTGAGCCACGATAGCAGCTGTCACGTATTGAGTAGTTCCGAGATTAAAATTATCGAAATATTTAGTAGTTTCTTGCACTAACTTGTCATCTGCAGCAAACTTTACTACAGTAGCTCGATTAGCAGATGGTCTGTTTTTTTTCGGCATAGTGGCAGCGATAGCGGCACCAACAAAGCGCCCTGAAGCTGGCACTACATATCTATTTGGCGCATACAAT
>DALYEH010000179.1:1475-2346 GCA_031972715.1 Gammaproteobacteria bacterium
GCTTCTATTTTCACAGGGGAAAAACAAAGGATCTTTAACCTTCGACACTAAAGTGTTCCTTGGCGCGCATAACGCTTTTATTAATCTAGCAGCGGGACCTAAAATGTCTTGACATACATTCCATTGACAGATAGTCACAAAATCAATAAATTCAAATTTGCCTGCATTACATGCTGCAGGCTCAAATGACCGCATTGTATTGACTAAGGATGCTTCAGATGCACGCTCTTGTTGCCAAGCCTTATAACAAGCCTGCATAGTGAGGCCAGCAACGGCAATACAAAATACTAGTATTGGTAGTGCTGGGGCAAGCATTAACGACACCGAAGCTGCTGTTGTAGAAATCATTAACGATGTTTGAAATGTGCATATCAGTACTAAGCATGGCAGAACAAATGCAGCCCATTTAAAAGCACTTTCTTTATTATTTTTTGCATTTACAAAATTTTTCAGAGCTTGATGCAAAAGTTCAATTTTTTGCATATGTTCTTGATATGCTTCCAATCTATCCTGATCACCTTGGTGATGCGCATTATTTTGTGCAATAGCACTATTAACTTGAACATGCAAATTATACACACTAATAACTTTTCTGGCCTCTGTTTTGAAACTATTATTTACACCATCAACTGCAATTTTGGGGTCATAAAAAATATATGGGTCCAAATTATTGGTTGCAAAATACTGTGTTTGCTCTGCGTTTAATTTTCTTTGTGGGGTATAGCCATTAGCTACGTCGCGCTTGCCTTGGGGGTTAGCTATTATTGCGAGATATGGTTCAAGCTGATGCCATTTATACCACGGATCTAACCTAGCGATTCTTGCCTTTAGTTTCTGAAGATACGAAAAAAGCTCCGTATGATCGGATGAT
>DALYEH010000180.1:0-1106 GCA_031972715.1 Gammaproteobacteria bacterium
CTACAACTACAGTCTGCTCAGCGGTTGGCTCTATCACCCCAGCGCTACCTGCAATACCTAAAGTTAAAATGCCTGATCCAGATTTCACCAATAATGGATCTGCATGCCCATGATAACAACAATCAAATTTTAAAATCTTTTTACGCCCGGTAAAACCGCGCGCTAAGCGTATTGCACTCATAGTTGCTTCAGTGCCAGAGCTTGTCATGCGCACCATTTCTATAGATGGCATCAGGGTAGTAATTAACTCAGCCATTTCTACCTCTGCAGCACATGGCGCACCAAAACTCATGCCATTTTTTAACGCTGCCTGCACAGCCTCCACTACTTCTGGATGAGCATGCCCCAATATTAATGGACCCCAAGAACCTACGTAGTCTATATATTTATTGCCATCCACATCAAAAATATAAGCCCCTGCACCACGTTGTATAAAACGCGGATCGCCACCTACTGCTTTAAATGCACGCACGGGTGAATTTACCCCACCAGGGATTGCCTTTTTGGCTCGTTCCATCAAAGCGATGGAGTTTTTAATTTTGCTAGAGTACATAATATTTTCCTTCTGAAAGGCTGCTAATTTAATGCTGACCTAGATATTGCTGTTGCTAGAGTTTCAATATGCGATAATCATTCTTTGATATGATATAGCACAGCTAATATTTTTGAAACAGTATCCATGAGATATATATGCACTTGTGGTAGTGAAAATCATGATTGTGAACGCCTTACACCATTTGTATTATATCATCAGATGATATAGTATATAGTTAAGGAACGCTTAAGTGAGTTGTTTGGACTATGCGCTTGAGGCGTTGTTGGATCTAGATGGAGAAATATTCATTTATCCAAGTGGGCATTGGCGTAAGATTAGGGCTAGAAAATTGTTACTAGCAGATCAGAATTTTCCAAATGGGATAAAATATTCCTTAACATTGCATGCGCCTAATGGAGTAAGAATATTAGGTTATGATAATGCTCATGCAGCCCCATGTGAAAGTTCAGACTTTCCATTTGACCACATACATAAAAATACCAGGATAGTTAGGTACGAGTATAAAAATGCAGCACAACTATTAGCTGATTTTTTTACTGATGTTAATGTG
>DALYEH010000180.1:1116-2273 GCA_031972715.1 Gammaproteobacteria bacterium
GTAAAACACTGATAATTGGTATAGCCTCGCCTGAAGCATATAATGCACGCATGATTGCAATTGTACGCGGTGAGTATAAAGTACGCAAAGATGAGCCAAAGATATGGTTTTCATCTATTGAATCATTGGCCCAAGTGCTATCGACCAAAAATCAAATATTACTGGAACTGATTGCAACGGCGCAACCTACGAGTATTTCAGAGTTAGCAGAACTCTCTGGTAGGAAAGAAAGTAATCTTTCGCGTACTCTTAAAACTATGGCGAATTATGGTTTGCTGGAATTAAAACAAGGCGAGGGCAGAGCACTAGTTCCTCATGCGCCTTATAGACATTTTAAGGTTGAGTGTGCTGTATTTAATAATATAGCGAATTGCGGTGCATAGGCTGAGCATCACCAAATATATTAGGCGATCAAATATAATTATTAATAAAGTTGACTGTCACAGGCATTCTGTGCAGTTGCTTTAGTGTCTGTCCTCTGTTAGCATGAATTGCGCTATATTATAGCGTTATATCAAAATTTATAATGAATGCATATGTTAGCATTTATGTTCAAAATGCTAGTTTATGTACTGTGTAGAGGTAAAAATTAATGGGCAGCTTAAATCTGTTTGTATATGGCGCTGCAATTGCCTTTTCTATGATGTTTTGGTGCTCGTTTAGAAGCAAAGCCATGCTCAAGCAACTGCAGGTTAAGTTAGCAAATCTAACAGTAGAAGTGAAGCGTATCAACCATCATCTCACTATATTACAAAGCCATGTCGATACCGGCAGTCAGGGCGAAGAAGAAATAGACGAAACCAAGTTATATGTTGGTAACATAGATTATGCTGCTTCTGAGCAAGAGCTTGCTGCGCATTTTGCTAAATTTGGGCAAATAGAGACTGTTAATATCCCTGTAGATCGCCATACCGGCAAAGCCAGGGGCTTTGGCTTTATTACCTTTAAACGTGTTGCTGATGCCATAAAAGCTATAGATCTAGACGGTAGCGATTTCAAAGGTAGACAGATACAAGTAAATTTTGCGCGTGAGCGTGCAACAGCCTAGAAAATTCTAGTTTCGACCATAAATTAATAATTGCTGTGCAATGGATTATAGTTGCAACACAAGAAGATGAGATTGAGGATCAAATGAATAAATATATGTGTTTATTATG
>DALYEH010000181.1:0-1344 GCA_031972715.1 Gammaproteobacteria bacterium
AGAAGTAGGGCTCAACAAACAAATCTTGGCAACGGTGGCGGAGGCGGTGGTGGATTTGGTGGAGGGGGCGCAGGTACAGGTACTGCACTAGGTACAAGTAAAGGCGGCAGATATGGTGGTAATGGTGGTAGCGGGACTGTTGGTGGTGCATTAGGCGGGGCTCTTGGCGGCGGCGGCGGCGGGGGAGCTCTAGGTGGTGGGGTGTTTGTTGGTGACGGTGCTACATTATTTTTTAGCGATGCAAGCGGATCTTCGCCTGCAAGTAATATTTTTGGTAATAGCGTGATAGCAGGTGCTGCCGGCAGCGGAGGCTCTACTGCTGCCCAAGCTGGATCTACAGCTGGGACAAATATATTTTTATTTAGAGGCGCAAGTATAAAATTCAATGGTAGCGCTAATCTTACACTCGCATCGGTTATTGATGTTGATACTACGGCTACTGGTGTTAATCAAGATGCTGGTTTAACTCTACAAACCACATCCAATGCCGTGATAACTTTATCTGGAGCTAACAGTTACCAAGGTATAACAACTTTAAGCTCAGGTACGTTAAGCATTGGCGCTGATAATAATTTAGGTACGGCGCCTTCTAGTGTAGTAGCCACTCAAATTACTTTTGGGGGTGGTATTTTGGCAACGAGCGCTTCCTTCACTTTAAATGCTAATCGCGGCATAACCTTAAATTCTGGCGATGGCACAATAGCACCAGCAACGGGTACAACGTTAACTTACAACGGCATCATTACGGGCAGTGGTGCATTGAATAAAACTGCAGATGGAACTTTAGTTTTAGGTGGGGTTAATACTTATAGCGGCGCAACTAATATTAATAATGGTACTTTACGTGCGGGGATAGCAAATAGCATCTCTAATAGTAGTTCTGTTACATTGGCAAATACTGCTGGTGTAGTGTTTGATGCCAATAATTTCAATCAAACTATTAATGCACTTTCTGGTGGAGGCACGACTGGCGGTAACATAACTTTAGGCAGTGCAACCCTCACAATTAATCAAACTGCAACTGGAACTTACGCGGGCGCTATTAGCGGCACAGGAGGCTTGAGTATTTCTGCCTCTAGTAGTCATGCTTTAACTCTAAGTGGCGCAAACAGTTATACTGGTGCTACAACTATTGATGGCGGCACATTAATCTTTGATAATTCATCAGGGGCTAGCGCAATCACCAACAACGCAACTATGCAAGTAAATACTGCATTTACCACAACTGCTAACATAATCAATAACAGCTCGTTTACCTTGTCTGGCAACTTAAGTATGGCTACGCGTAGTTTAACTAATAATAGCAACATGACTGTCAGTGGCACGCGAACACTAACAGCAGCA
>DALYEH010000181.1:1354-2246 GCA_031972715.1 Gammaproteobacteria bacterium
GTGGCACAGTCATAGTAACTTCATCTTTATATTGTCCATCAGGCGCTAGCGAAAGTTGGAATATTATCGAGGCTGGAACTCTCATTACCAATAGTAATACTACAATAACACCGCCAAATGATAGCTGATTTGGCACCTGGAGTAGTTTAATCACAGGGAATATATTAAAAATACTGCATAAAAGCGGTAATGCATTTGTACCATCTCCAGGTGTTAACACGGAAATTGCTAGTGTGTTATCTGCAATGAACGATCTAGCAGTAAAAAACGCTGGGCAAACTGAACTGCTCGATGCTGTAAATTCTGCCAATACGCAAGATCAATATAATGCAGCTTTAACCTCTTTACAGATCAATGCTAGTGGCACACCTACAATTATATCTATCCAAAATGTGTTGCTTAATAAATTAGAGTCCAGAGTCACAAATTATGGTGCAAGTTCTGCTCAGTTTACTGCAGGTCCAAGGCAAATCGCACTGTATGCAAGTGGTGACTTAGCCACAGACCGAGCTGTGTGGCTGGCTGGGTATGGAGCTATAGCACAACAAAAAGCACATGATGATTTCCAGGGCTATAGATCGAAAATTTACGGTTTTATGTTGGGTGGAGAAATTAAAACTATTAATGACAATATGTATGGTTTGGCAGCTGGGTTATCTAATGCTGATGTAGTGGCGATCACTGATGGTGATGCTGTGACGCGGGTGTTAGGAATAAATCTCATGGGTTATGGTAGCGCCGAATCAAAAACTAATGATTTTCTCGAATGGTATGTTAGTGGCTCTATTAACCGCACCGATGCAAATCGCAGTTTTGTAATAAATGTTACAAGTTTAAGTGCGCAGGCAAATTACACTGGTGCACTGGTAGGTGTTAAGGCCAATTTCGGCAA
>DALYEH010000182.1:0-2220 GCA_031972715.1 Gammaproteobacteria bacterium
TTTTTGTACTGACATGCCACCACCCAAAGCAACTTTGAGATTTGAAAAATCAATCTTTGCAAATGCGGGTATGTTCAGCAACAAATTAAATAAAGTGTTCACTCCGGTAATTGCCGTAAAAGGATATTTTTTTAATTCTTTGATAAAGGTTTTTTTATCCCGCGGGTTTGTGATCAATACATTTAAAGCACCATAGCTGATAAATGTCAAACAGTTCGCTGTCAATGAAAATATATGATACAGGGGCAACGCTGTTATAATAATCTCTTTGCGTGGCACCAGAGTATTTTTCAACCAAGCTGTAGTTTGCTGCACATTCGCTACAATATTACGATGTGTAAGCATAGCGCCTTTAGGTGCACCTGTTGTACCACCGGTATATTGCAAGAATGCAATATCGTTGCCTGTGACTTCCACTTCATGCAAATGATATTGTTTGCCTGCCGCAAGCACATCATTAAACCAGTAAAAATGCTCAAATTTCCATACTGGCACCATGCGTTTTACGTAACGCACTACTAGATCTACTAACCAAGCTTTGCTGGCTGGAAATACATCGCTTATTTTAGCGACTATTACGTGCTTAATTTGTGTTTCTGCAATAGATTGCGTCACTACATGCGCGAAATTCTCCAGAACTACGATGCAGCTAGCGTCTGCATCACGCAACTGTACAATAAATTCATCATGTGTATACAAAGGATTCACATTTACCACAATACATCCTGCACGCAGTATGCCTAACATACAAATTGGATATTGCATGATGTTTGGCATCATAATAGCTACGCGTTCGCCTTTAGGCAATTCTAGTTGGTTTTGCAAAAATGCAGCAAAATCTCTGGCCTTAGCATCAATTTCACCATAGGTAAGTACCTGGCCCATGTTGGCAAATGCCGGCAGGGTCTTAAATTTGGCAAAAGCTTCTGCGAATTGTGCATTCAGATTAGGATAAGCATCTGGGTTGATGGTATGTGGTACCCCAGGCTCGTAGTGTTTATACCAGATTGGCTCCATGCTTTTAGGCTCCTTAGTTCTAATCTTAAGTATAAGCTGGCTATTTACTTTTTGCGTATTTGTGCGAAAATACGCTTTTAAGCTGAATTATTATGGCTAACAAACAAGTCGCTTCTATCAATCTAGTCCATTCTATTGTATGCGACGACATACGCCGCGAAGATAATGGTAAGTTTTTTTTAATCGGCGTGTATCCAGAAGTTATCATGCTCAGCGCTATTCCCGCACAAATTGTGCTAGGCCTATGGTTACAGTGCCGCGTGCAAGTCTTTACCAAAACTACTTTAGAATTCCAAATACGCGGTAATGCCCTACAGGCAACTTTACCTTTTTCTTTGGAAATTGGTGATGAAAACGTATTTGGCAAAATTCAAAACATTCCATTGATTGTGAAGTTGCTCTTTTCATTCGTAGCTGAAGGCGAATTTACTATTTATTATCGACCTAAAGGTGCGCCGGAATGGCAGATTGCTCAATCTATGGGCATAACACGTAATGCGCCTGGCCCAGGACAGGTAATGCAATAAGGTTCCGTAGTTTATATGCTAACTATCCTTTTTTAACATAGCATCAAATATAGGAATTAAGCGTTTACTGCCAATAATACTCAAATGATCTTTATCGTAATAGTATGATTCATCTACTGTGCCTATAGGGCATTTAGATGTTGTGCAGGTAAGATTGGTTGGGTCAAAAAGAGTTATGTTTTTTCGTACGTATGGTTCTATTAAACTGATAATTTCTTGCTTTTTTTGCACATAATCCTGTTTACTAATTGCATACTTTTCTAAAGTATACTCTCTTACTGTACTTGGCAAGCTATAAATGCGTGGATAAATGAAATGAGCATCATACATTTGTTCTGGTGTTTGCAACAGTATATGTAATTGCAATCCATATTTCACATACAGATCAATAGCTTTTGCTAAGTTATTTTGCAATGTCTCGGTAACTTTCTTTTTATCTAGCTTTTGTAAAATTAGTTGCCATCTTCCTACCCAAATAACATGCGATATCCGATGCTCCAGAATATAATTTTTGGCAATACAGCTATTGCCCTTAAGCCGTCTATTTCGGAACGCCTACTCTGTTTATGCATGGATGAACCTTAATGCCTCTATGGTTGACATCCTCCTCGGCATAAATGTCGTGGATTCCCGCGAGCTAAGCTCTTGGTAGGTTCCTGTTTCACCGCCGCGCTTG
>DALYEH010000183.1:0-2210 GCA_031972715.1 Gammaproteobacteria bacterium
TGGTTTAGCTCTGGTTGTAACTGCCAGAAATGTTGATTTGCCGGCATTTGGCATACCATACAAACCCACATCTGCTAGTAGACGTAACTCTAAACGCAATTCACGCTCTTCGCCAGGCGTGCCTTTAGTGGTCTTACGTGGCGCACGATTTACGCTGCTCTTGTAACGCAAGTTCCCTAAACCATGAAACCCACCTTGTGCCACCATAGCGCGTTCACCAGGCTCACTTAAATCAGCTATTAGTTCATCAGTCTCTAAATTCCAAACAATAGTGCCAACAGGTACAGGTAAGACTAAATCATCTCCGCCTCGGCCAGTACAATTACTGCCCTCGCCTGGTCTACCGTTCTCAGCGCGATGTAGACGATTAAATCTATAATCCACCAGCGTGTTCATGTCTGGATCAGCTTGCAGATAAACACTGCCCCCATCTCCACCATCGCCGCCATTCGGGCCACCAAATGGAATATTTTTTTCACGTCTAAAGCTCATACAGCCGTCGCCGCCTTTGCCAGCATAGACATGGATTATTGCTTCATCTACAAACTTCATGGGAATTCCGTTAGGACCTACGCAAACGCATCATGGTTGCATAAGGCCTGTATTAATTTTTATAAAAACTATAACAAAAAAAAACCCCGTATTGATACGAGGTTTTTTATTTAGGCTGCCTGTTCTTGAGTAACTGGCACTATGCTCACAGTACGACGCTTCTTAGGTCCTGTAACATGAAACTTTACAAAACCAGTTGCTTTAGCAAACAATGTATCATCGCCGCCTCTACCAACATGCGTACCAGGATGGAACTGGGTACCGCGTTGACGCACCAAAATGCTGCCAGCAGTCACTAACTGTCCACCAAAACGTTTAATACCTAGATACTTTGGGCCGGAGTCGCGACCGTTTTTGGTACTACCGCCCGCTTTCTTGTGTGCCATTTCTTAACCCTCTTATGCAGCTTCTATAGCTGTAATTCTAACCCTGGTATACCACTGACGATGACCAATATGTTTCATGTAGTGTTTACGGCGTTTAAGTTTAATAATACGAATTTTGTCTTCACGGCCTTGATCTTCGATCACGCCAATTACTTTGCAGCCGGCAACATAAGGAGCCCCTACTTGCACAGAGTCACCTTCACCAACTAATAAAACTTGGTCGAATGTCACGGTTGAGCCAGTTTCTTGTTCAATTTTGGCCAAATGTAGGAATTGCCCTTCTTTGACTCGGTATTGCTTACCACCGCTCTTGAAAACCGCGTATATAGCAGCGCTCATCGCTGTACTCCTAAAAATCATTCTTGTTAAGGTTCGATATGTTACGCAAAAGACACGAAACTATCAAGTGCACATGACTATTTTTTGCAAAAAGTTGCAGCCGCTAGGCACAATTCGCTATATTCAAAGCCAATTTAGCCGGATTTTTGCAAAATATATGCTTATAAGCGTTTTAAGAAGTACCATCACGGACGATCTAGATAAAGTTAACAAACTAATTATGACTAGCTTGTTCTCTGAAGTTCCCCTGATCCAAGACATAGGTAAATACATAGTTCAAGGTGGCGGCAAGCGTCTGCGGCCACTATTGGTATTGATTTGCGCCAAAGCTTATGGGGAGGTCACTGCACAGCACATCACAATGGCCACTGTGATAGAGTTTATTCATACAGCAACTCTACTACATGATGATGTAGTGGATAGCGCAGTTTTGCGCAGGGGTGGGTCTACTGCAAATCATAAGTGGGGCAATCAAACCGCGGTACTAGTCGGTGACTTTTTGTATTCAAGAGCCTTCCAGCTGATGGTACAACTAAATAATTTAGATATACTGCGCATAATTGCTGATGCGACTAACACTATAGCCGAAGGCGAGGTCTTGCAGCTTCTACATCAACATGATCACACAACCTCTGAACAAAAATATCTACATGTAGTGCGCTGTAAGACTGCCAAATTATTTGAAGCAGCAGCTAGTAGCAGTTCTATATTATGTGCAGCTTCACAACATGAGCAGCTGGCCTTTAGCCAATATGGTTTACATTTAGGCACCGCCTACCAATTACTTGATGATTTACTAGACTATCAAGCGACAAATAGCGAATTTGGCAAACAGCTTGGTAACGATCTAGCGGAAGGTAAGCCAACCATGCCTTTAATTTATTTGTTACATCATGGCACAGAGCAACAGCGAGCTTTAATTGCCTCTGCACT
>DALYEH010000184.1:0-316 GCA_031972715.1 Gammaproteobacteria bacterium
GCCTGTTTCGCCAGTTATCACATGCATGCCTTGCGCAAAATTTAATTCTAGTTCTTGTACAATAGCCAAGTTTTTGATTGTTAATTGCGTGAGCATATTACTCCTAACCCTTATATGATATGTTTAATCCCTAGGACTTAAGTTCCAACCTAATTTTTCACGTAACATATTAAAATAATTATACGTTTTTGGATGTAGTAAACGTAAGGATTTTTTATTGGCTTCAATATGCACTTCGTCACCAGCCTTTAAGGATATATGTGTCTGACCATCGCAACTAAATTTAGCATCAATGCTATTGTTGCGACTTAAGACC
>DALYEH010000184.1:326-2209 GCA_031972715.1 Gammaproteobacteria bacterium
TGCTATTTTTGTTGATAACAATAGGGCGTGAGTTTAGAGCATGCGGAAACATGGGCAAAAGCGTGATCACGTCTAAAGTGGGATATACTATTGGCCCCCCGCCGGATAATGCGTATGCAGTAGAGCCAGTCGGGGTTGAAGTAATCACGCCATCAGCGCGCTGTGCCACCACAAATTGATCATCAATATAAATCTGAAAATCTATTAAGCGCGCTATGTCTCCATGGTGTAGCACAATATCATTGAGTGCCAAAAAGTTATCTTCTGCACGTCCATTTTGCATAATCGTAGCATTTAACATAGTACGTTGTTCTTCATAAAAAGCTCCGTCTAAAATAGAGCCTAAAGAATGGCGTAAGTCTTGTGGGCGCACATCAGCTAAAAAACCCAGATGGCCCCCATTAATGCCTAAAATTGGCACCTGATCATTAACGACAGCTCTAGCTGCTTTTAATAAACTACCGTCACCGCCAATTACAATAATTAAGTCGCAGGCAGCGCCAAGCTGGGCAGCAGGGCAGACTGAAAAATTACCGTGGATGCGTTCTGCAGCTATTTCGTCCAGGATGACAGTATGGCCTCGTTGCTGCAAAAAAGCACAAGTGTTAGCTAAAGTTTCACTTATACCTTCGCCGGTTGGCTTAGTAAAAATCCCAATACGTTGGAATAAAGGCTGCATGTTTATTCTCGCCTAAAGCTGTGTTAATAAATATTTGTACAATTCACTTGATCTCAAGTTAATATGTACACAAATAGCTGATATGTCAAATCAGATTTTATCTTTAGCTATTTTAAGGTTATAATTCAAACTATGAACACTATACATGGAAGTTTACATTGGCATAGAGCTAGAACGATTCTGCTTATTTGGGTCGTTGTCATGACCTCTATTGGCTGTTGTTGTAAGAAAGAACAACAACTAGCCAAGATAACCGTGCCAGATTTACCCCCCCCAGTGACTAAACCTATAGAAAACGTACGTGTGGCGCTAGTCCTAAGTTCTGGCGGATTTAAAGGCTCAGCGCATATTGGTGTTATAGAAGTGCTAGAGGAAAATAACATCCCTATAGATTTAATCGTAGGGAGTAGCGCCGGCAGCTTTATAGGAGCGTTTTATGCCGCCAACCCAGATGCAGCCTTACTCAAAAAGACCCTTATAGGTGCAAATTATAAGGTACTGATAGATACTTCCTGGTGGTGGGCCTTAAGGGCACCTTTTTATCCAACTGGTCCGGTACGAGGTAAAGCCTTACAGAAGTTTATGCTGGAAAATTTAAGTGCCAAAGATTTTGCAGATCTAAAAATACCTTTGCTTGTCACGACTACCAGCATAGTTAACAATGAATTAGAGGTGTTACAAACCGGACCAATCATCCCCGCTGTGCATGCCTCGATGGCTCTACCGCCATATTTTGCACCTGTGAATGTGTACGAAAATTCGTTTGTAGATGGCGGTATTTTAGCCCCAGTACCGGTAGCTGTAGCTAAGCATTATAATCCGCAGTTAATAATAGCTGTGGATATTTGTAAACGACCCACTAGGGTAGAGCCAGCAAATGTTTTTCAAATAACTAGTAAAGCCATTGATTTGTCATACTATGAGTTGGCAGATAAACAAGCCAAAACTGCAGATATTGTGATTCGCCCTGATATTCGTGGCTACGGTCCTTTTGATGATGAAGAAGTAGTAGAATATTATCAGGCTGGCCGTCGCGCTGCGATTGAGAGCATTGAAGAGATTAAAGCCGCAATCTTGAAATTTCAAAAACAAACCCCATAATAGCTTGTACAGATTATGGGGATAGCACATGACTAAAAAGAAAGACCATCACATACACGATTCAGAGTTAGGACCTGACAATGAAGAGGCATCTGCGCAAAAT
>DALYEH010000185.1:0-1915 GCA_031972715.1 Gammaproteobacteria bacterium
AATCTAAGGTATAAGGACGTAATGGATGACGCGCGATTTGCACTACTTGCCAATCTGTTAAAGACTTAAATATTGACTTAGTTAACTCTCTGCTTTTGTTTTGTAGACGCGCAATTTCATCGCTGATGTTTATCTCAGAATCATTACTAACTAACCGTAGCTCTTCAATTTTGGCTTCCAATTCAGCTACTGGTTGTTCGAAATCCAAGAATTTCATGTTCATATAAGATTCCTGTACAGTCACTACTAAAGTGTAAGCTTACCGTAAAAAGCTAGTTTTGACAATGTATATTTAGGTATTTAACTAGTTATTAATTAGTTTGGTTTAGTAGATTTAGGGCTAGTAGAAGTCTGGTTTTTTACCTTTTGCAAATGTTGCGCAATAAACTTCTGCAGCAATTTTTTTGCATCAACTTTTAAGGGCTCAGGCTGCATACCCTGCAGATAGGTAGCTTCAATCACACAATGTACTATAGGCTCATCTTTAGGTTCTTTAGCCATGCATCACCCGCATTATTAAATCCACGCAGCCTTCGACGTTTTTGAATTCCAGGGCCCGTGGATTATCTGTATGATATACATGATAAGCGTCATCGCTATACATTACGCCTATCGCTTGAGTCTGGTTACCAATACGTATCATGTAGTTGGGCTTTGTTATAGCACTCAATACTTCTATTAATTGTTCGCGCGTAAAACCAAAAGCCATCCTAAACACCGGCTCTGACACCTCTACTTGCGCAGCTGCGACTAGGGGCGGCACTCTTAGTTTCAGAAAGCCTTTGCCAAGAGTCGGGAAAAAGCTACTTTTACCATTCGCTAATAAGGTTAAATAAAATAGCTCTTTGAAGAGTATATAACGAGTCTTAGCTCGCTTTAACAAATCAAAATACAATTCTTCTAAGCCAATTGACTTAAGATACATCCATACTGCAGGTAGACCGCAAGCAAATACACGATCAAGCTTTTTGCTTGGCTGCACGCCAATTTCCGCCATGTACTTTTTATATGGATCTGATGTAGTGATTTGTTCTGTAAAAGCCATAACTAATCCCTGTTTATTAACTTAATTATGGCAGTTGTATCTCCAATTGCAATAATTTGCCCATTTTAGGTCGCTAAGTTTATTAAACGAGCAGTAGGCCCCGGGTCTCGCAGAGACTCGTTAGGGATGAATTCCAATGTTAAATAAACTTGACATGCAGCAATTAATATCACAGATTAATACTAGGTGTTGCCTTTTTGCATGGAGTAAGAAAAATGTCTGTAGATACTAGCGAAAATGACCTACTAGCAGAGACCAAAGAAAACTTACATCCCTTACATGTATTACAAAAAGATATTGCCAATATGCCTGCTGTAGACACTGCAAAAGTACAGGCTGTACTGCAAAAACTAAATAACGGCGCGCTTGATATCTTAGGCACAGAAGCTGAACAACAGGCCAGCGCAGAACGCATAGCACACAAAATTATGGCTGAGCTTGTAGAGAACGATCCAAATACTGCGTGATGGCTTTTTTCACTCCTGGGCATGCAGTAGCATCAAAAAAATTCCGTATATAATTTAAGCCATTAGACCTGGCATCGGTAAATGACTCTATGTGCTCGCCTTGAGGTTTCAGAAATTGTGGCTTGCGTTTGGAAATTATGCCATTGATTGGGTTTTTGAAAGTATCATGATCTAATTGTATTAATAAGACATGTGGCTCATAGATAAATACCAACTTGCCTGCTTTATTTACAAATAAATGCAAATGTACATCAAACTTTTTACAGCCACCAAAATGCCTAAACAGACTATCGTTGAAATCAATTAGAAACTGCAATAATTTAGTATTTTCTATAGAATCAAAGACGCAACGCATATAGATGGCATCTTCTTGGTCGCCAACTTGTACAAGTTGTATTGTCGC
>DALYEH010000185.1:1925-2178 GCA_031972715.1 Gammaproteobacteria bacterium
TTCTATTGCTTTAAACGTAAACTTGATATATTCAGGCAATATGTACACCCCATAATCATCTATAGTTTCTGTGGCTATATGTGTATGTTGCGTGGTGTGAATAGTTGAATATGCCATGGAGTTATGAAACATGTTGCATGCTGTTTCACCAGGCAATGCGTGTTTTAAATCTGTACGTGGATAAAAAAACTTAAATTCCTTAAATAGCTTTTCCACATCACGAGGCCAATTATCTACATTGCATGTTAAGTCT
>DALYEH010000186.1:0-1684 GCA_031972715.1 Gammaproteobacteria bacterium
CTTGTTGCTCTTCCACCTGCGAATCTTAATATCGCGTTTGGATTTGCTATTTTAGGCGGTAAGTTTTTAGAGGGAGCTGCAAGACAACCGGAAATGATCCCGCAACTGCAAGTCAAGCTATTTATTGTTGCTGGTCTATTAGACGCGGTCTCGATGATCGGGGTGGCAGTGGCATTGTTGTTTGTCTTTGCTAATCCATTTTTGAAGGGTTTATTGGAATATATCCCACAATTAGCATCATAATCTAGAGAGAAAGCTATGGTTTTGAATGCAACATTATTTGGACAGATGATCACTTTTGCGATCTTTGTCTGGTTTACTATGCGTTTTATTTGGCCGCTCTTAATCAAGCAATTAGATGAACGCAAAAAAATAATTGCAGATGGTTTATCTGCTGCGGAAGAAGGGCGTCGCATTTTAGCCTCAGCACAAGAAGAAGCTGATCTGAAAATTGAAGAAGCCAAATTACGTTGTTTTAAATTGCTAGAAGAGGCAGAGCAAGAAGCAACGCAAATTTTAGAAAACGCTCGTGCAGAAGCTCGTAAAGAGCGCGATGACATTGTGGCAGCAGGGCATACCTCAGTAGAGCGTGCGGTAGCTAAAGCTAAAAATGAATTACAAAATCAAGTAATTGATATTGCAGTTTTAGGGGCAGAAAAGATTTTGCAACGCAGCGTGAATGTGCAGGATCATCAAGCTATATTGCAAGATTTAGCGAAAAATTTAGTGTAAGGCGAAAAGCATAGCATGGCAAATATTACTACAGTGACACGTCCATATGCAAAAGCAGTCTTAGCAATCGCTCAAGAGCAGAAAGCGTATGCGCAGTGGACACAGATGTTGCAAGTGTTAGCCGCTATTATTCAAGATCCTGTGGGCAATAAACTAGTGACGAACTTGGCTATTGCTGGCAAAGATAAAGCAGAATTTGTTTGTAGCGTTGCAGGCAACATTCTTACTGTTGAAGCAGTAAATTTGGTGAATGTATTAGCGCGCTCTAAGCGCTTATTAATTTTGCCGGAATTGTTCAGTCTATATGAACAGATGCGTCGAGAAGCTGAGGGTATAATTGTAGTTGATTTAACAACAGCACAACAGTTAAACCAAGATGAGTTTGCGCGTTTTATGGAAACTTGCGATAAAAATTTGGTTGGTGAGGTTTTAATAAACCGGCATACCGATCCGATGCTAATTAGTGGTGCTGTAGCACAAATTGGTAATAGAGTGGTAGATGCATCCGTGTTTGGCAGATTGGCCGCAATGCGTAATTTGCTTAGAAAGTAAAAGGTTAATTATGGTTACACAAGTTACATTAAAAGCAGCTGAAATTAGCGACTTAATCAAAGAAAAAATTTCACGCTTTGATCAGAACATTACAGATACTAATCAAGGCATAATCGTTAGTTTGGCTGACGGTATCGTGCGGATACAAGGCCTGGATTCTGTACAATATGGTGAGCGTTTAGAGTTTGAAAGTGGTGTTTATGGTATTGCCTTAAATTTAGAGCAAGACTCTGTTGGTGCAGTTGTTTTAGGTGATACTAAGCTCCTAGATGAGGGACAAAGAGTGCGTTGTACTGGAGAAGTATTAAGCGTACCGGTTGGCCGGCAGCTCTTGGGGCGTGTGGTTGATGCTTTGGGTAGGCCCATAGATGGACAAGGTGCTATAGCCACCACCGAAGTT
>DALYEH010000186.1:1694-2125 GCA_031972715.1 Gammaproteobacteria bacterium
AATAGAAAAGGTTGCCCCGGGGGTAATTTGGCGCGAGTCTGTACGTCAACCTCTACAAACTGGCTTAAAACCAATTGATGTAATGGTGCCTATCGGTCGTGGACAGCGAGAACTAATTATTGGTGATAGACAAACAGGTAAAACTGCAATAGCAATTGATACCATTATCAACCAGAAAGGCACCGGAGTAAAATGCATATATGTAGCGGTAGGACAAAAATCATCTTCGGTTGCATCAGTTGTACGTAAACTTGAAGAGCATGGTGCTATGGAGCACACGATTGTTGTGGCTGCGATGGCATCTGAAGCTGCGGCGTTACAATATATTGCCCCATACACTGGTTGCTCTATGGGTGAGTATTTCCGTGATCGCGGTGAAGACGCACTTATTATTTATGATGATCTGACTAAACAAGCCTGGGCATATAGAC
>DALYEH010000187.1:0-2113 GCA_031972715.1 Gammaproteobacteria bacterium
ATAACGGGCGCGCACTTACATAAGAGATAAGTTCAGCTTTTTGACTAGCAATAATCTTAGGTACAATCTCGCCGAAGATTAATACTATGATCGAAAGAATTATTGCAGCATATAAAGCACCTATTTCACCTAACAGGCGCACGCCAATGATCGTTGCTATAGATGCTGCGGCGATATCTGCAAAGCTATTTCCGATCAAGACAGCGGTTAAGAATCTGTCTGGCCTGGATAAAATTTGAGTGACAAGTTTAGCAGCAGGGTTACTTTTGGCAGCGTGCTTTAGCCTATATCGGTTGATAGACATCATGGCGATTTCTGCTGCACCAAAAAATGCAGAAATCAATAATAATAAAAACATCAATATCAATAAGACATTGGTAGAGATTACATTACTGATTTCATCTGTCATTTAGATTTGTTCGATCCACTTACTGCCAAAATAGGCCACTATTAACAACAACACCCCAATAATAGTGCGTGTTGTTACTAGATCACTGCCCCATCCAGAGCGATGATACCCATATAGAAGTGTAGCAAATAAACTCCAGGCTAATATAGATAATAATAATTTTGAAAACTGGATATGCTGCCAAACGTTGGGTAAATATAAAAATGCACTCAAAAAAGCTAAACTGAGTAGAATGAAGCCAGCCCATAAGACTTTGAACAGTGTAGCATGCATAATTTCCAGGGGCGGTAGATGGCGTAATAATGGGTATACGTGTAGAGGGTGGGTTTTGAGCACATGATTTTGTATGGCAGTAAGTATGGCTTGTATAGCCGCTAAGGCTAAAATGCCAACGGCAACTACCGAAAATCCAGCATGTGCCAGATTAGGGGCGTAGCTGTGGAGGACAAACACTAATGTCCCTAATATTAAAACTAGAAATATGAACCAATAATCTTTAAGATGCTGCATGGCTTTAGTGTATACGATACTGGCATGAAGATAAAATAGTTATCCGACCAACAAGGGCTAAATAAATGTTTGAAAATTTGACGGAACGTTTAAGTAAGACGCTACGCAATATAACCGGCAAAGGTAAACTTAGCGCGGAAAATATCCAAGAAACGTTAACAGAAGTACGCAACTCCTTATTAGAAGCGGACGTAGCGCTTAGTGTCGTGGATACTTTTATAGAAACGCTCAAAGAAAAGGCGCTTGGCCAGGAAGTAGATCCAAGCCTGTCCCCGGGACAATTTTTTATAAAAATTGTTAAAGACGAGCTAGAGCAGCTAATGGGAGAGGCTAATCAAGCCCTCAATCTACAAGCAACGCCGCCGGTAGTAATTTTAGTTGCGGGCTTGCAGGGGTCTGGTAAGACCACTAGTTGCGCTAAATTAGCCAAATTTTTACAAACGCAGCAAAAGAAAACAGTTATGTTGGTAAGTTGCGATATTTACCGCCCAGCAGCTATTGCGCAGTTAGCCACGGTAGCAGAACAAGTTGGAGCTAGTGTGTGTGCTAGCGACACCACGCAAGAACCCGTGCAAATTGTTAAAAATGCCCTCGATGCGGCCAGGCGCGCACATAAAGATGTGCTGATTATAGATACTGCCGGGCGCATGCATATTGATCAGCAAATGATGCAAGAAGTGCAGCAGATCCACGCAGCAGCTAATCCTACTGAAACTCTATTCGTGGTAGACGCCATGACCGGACAAGACGCTGCGAATACGGCTAAAGCGTTCCATGACGCTTTACCATTAACTGGTGTGATCTTAACGAAAATTGATGGCGATGCCCGGGGCGGTGCCGCTTTGTCTATTCGCCAAATTACAGGTAAACCCATAAAGTTTTTGGGGGTGGGTGAAAAGCTAGAGGCTTTGGAGCCATTTTACCCAGACCGTATTGCTTCCCGTATCTTGGGCATGGGCGATGTACTGTCTTTAATTGAAGAAATAGAGCGTAAAGTTGATAAGCAGAAGGCTGATAAGTTGGCGCAGAAGCTCGCTAAAGGCAAAGGCTTTGATCTAAATGATTTACGCGAGCAGTTACAGCAGATGGTGAATATGGGCGGTATGATGGCTATGATGGAAAAACTGCCTAGTATCCCTGGAATGAATCTAAAAGTTGCTGGGCAAGAAAAGCAGTTTAATACGATGATTTATG
>DALYEH010000188.1:0-2096 GCA_031972715.1 Gammaproteobacteria bacterium
AGGCGGAACAAATTCTTAGGTATGACCCTGCTAGAGGTGATGGTAAGTATACTTATTATTGGTATTATCCTAGCCGTAGGTGGCCCGATTTATACAAGTTATTCACTTAAATCAAGATTTGCAGAGGTTTTCGCTAATATTAATCAATATAAAAATGATCTGACGGCAGCCTATTTTGATAATGACAAGTTTCCCTCATCTATTGGCTCATTGGCTGTAGCGACCTTTAACCCGGTTTCTTCAAACGTGTTGGATCAAATTTATTACGGTGTGTCCACAGATAGTCAGAATGCCTATTTGCAATTTTATACCTTAGACTTAGGGCTGACTGATTATGCGCAGGCAGATAGTAGCGGGAACAATGGTGAAAATTGCCGCATTTCGATTGTAGCTGTTACTACAAGTACCGGCAATACGCGCTTCTATTGTGGCCAGTGGGATGGAACTGCCACAGATGTGCCCTTAGAATACCTACCCAAGACCTGTCAAGATACTAATTTAAGTGCTTTGATCAGTTAAGACAAGTGATTGCCTATACTTAGTACGTATACGAGTCAGTATGCGGGGAAGAGCATTTGGACATAACAGAGTTATTAGCATTTAGCGTAAAAAATAAAGCATCAGATTTACATTTATCTGCTGATATGCCACCAATCATCCGTGTGAATGGTCATATGCGCAAAATAGATGTTCCAGCTATGAGTAATAAGCAAGTACATGATTTGCTATATGACATCATGAGTGATCATCAGCGCAAAGTGTATGATGAAAATTTGGAGACCGATTTCTCTTTCGAAATTCCCGGTTTGGCGCGTTTTAGGGTTAACGTTTACAATCAAACGCGTGGTGCGGGCGGAGTATTTCGTACTATTCCCACGAAGGTATTAACCCTGGAGGAGTTAAAGGCTCCCAAGCATTTCAAAACTATTGCTGAAGCGCCAAGAGGCTTAATACTAGTCACCGGCCCCACTGGATCTGGTAAAAGTACTACCTTAGCCGGTATGATAGATCATATAAATTCAAATTATGCTAAGCATATTTTAACGATTGAAGATCCAATAGAATTTGTGCATGAATGCAAGAAAAGTCTACTCACACAACGTGAAGTGCATAAAGATACTTTAGGCTTTTCGGAAGCATTGCGATCTGCATTGCGCGAAGATCCAGACGTGATAATGGTGGGTGAAATGCGCGATATAGAAACAGTGCGTTTAGCACTCACAGCAGCTGAAACTGGGCATACTGTATTTGCAACTTTGCATACAACATCTGCTGCTAAAACAATAGATAGAATTATAGATGTGTTCCCAGCTGGTGAAAAAGATATGGTGCGTTCTATGTTGTCTGAATCATTACGCGCAGTAATTACACAAGCATTACTGGAAACCAAAGCTGGTGGTGGACGTATAGCTGCACATGAAATAATGCTAGCTACACCTGCAATTCGTAATTTGATTAGAGAAGGAAAGATTGCACAAATGTTCTCCACAATTCAAACTGGACAACAACAGGGTATGCAAACTTTAGATCAATGCTTGCAACGTCTAGTGCATGATGATTTAGTAAAACGCGAAGACGCGTATGTATTAGCAGAAAATAAAGAGCTCTTTCAATGATGAGATGGAGTACGCATGAATTTTGACCAATTATTAAAAAAGATGGTAGAAATGCAAGCCTCCGATCTATTTATTACAGCGGGCAAACCACCTTGCGTTAAGATGCACGGTATTGTTAAACCATTAGATGAGTCGGTACTTACTCCAGAAAAAGCTAAAGCCATGGTGTTTAGTCTAATGCATGGGGATCAGCAAAAGGAATTTGAGAAGAGAAAAGAATTCAATTTTGCAATACAAACGCAATATGCAGGGCGTTTTAGGGTCAGCGCCTTTTATGAACGCTTTCATGTCAGTGCTGTATTGCGTAGGATTAGTGCCGATATACCAGAATTAAAAAATCTGGATTTACCGCCAATAATAGGTGAGTTATCGATGGACAAGAGAGGCCTGGTGATTATTGCCGGTGCTACTGGAGTGGGTAAAAGTACTACGCTTGCTGCTATGGTTGGACATAGAAATAGAAATAGTAGTGGGCACATT
>DALYEH010000189.1:0-2010 GCA_031972715.1 Gammaproteobacteria bacterium
TCAATACATTCTGCTACTTTTTTTGCAGCTGTATAGATGATATTGTCAGGTTTTATATCTCTATGTATAACACCTTGTGCATGCAAGCATAAAATCGCAATAACTATAGCGGATACTTGTGTCATGTCTGCAGATGATTCTTGGTTATATTCTGCAATTTCACGTTCAATCTGGCTATGCAGAGATTCTCCGGGTATAAATTGTTTCAGCATGTAACTTTTATTAATACGATATGCTCTGTAGGCTATTTGAAAATGCCTTAAATTATTGACTTCTAGAGCAGAAAAAATACTGCCACGTCTGTTAGTGGGATCTGAAAATCTTGGTGGCCTTATTTTGGCTAACATTATGTCTAGCCTGTCAATCGTGCCCTCGCTAAAACATATTGCATTTCTGATTCTAAGGTCATTGCTAGAAGCTTGTACAAAATTATCAATATCAGGCCTAAATTGACTTTTTAACAAAATATAAGGCTTATGATCTACGAAACCTATAGAGTATGGTAGAAGCGTAGTTTTACGGCTGATTTTAGGGTCATATTGTTGAAGCTCGTTTTTATTGTCAATACATAGTCTTTGCATATGCAAAGTGAAACCCAAAAGTAATATCTGCTTTAATTCATATTCAGTATAGATAGGATTGTTCAACACACCATATTCTATAGGTAAAACAAAAGGCTGTGTTGCATCGTCGATAATGCTTGCTGCTGGCAATGCCTGCTGCACATCTATTGTTTTGATATTCGTACAGGCACGAATATTGATTTCTAGAGTAGATAAATGTTGCAAAGAACTAAGAATTTTTGCCCAATCATTAAAAGCACAACCTCTAAAATTGATAGACATGAGTGATGTACATGCTTGCAAAGCTAAGCAAAGGTCATTGATTTGCGCTTCAGAAACATGCTTAGATTGGTCAACAAAATATAGATGCGTGATTAGTGCATACTTAGCGGGATAGGTAAGATCCTCCTGTACCGCCTTAATAAACTCTATAATATCGTAATGCAGTACTACATCAGTGATTTTCATATAAATACTTATGGATGGATGTAGAAAAAATACTATGCCAAATTTTGTGGATTTACAATACGCCTATAGAGAGAAAGCTAAATAACCAGTAGCTTATATAAATGTGTAGTTTTAGGCGATGAATGGTAAAATAAGCAAAAAAATACCATGATTTTGCCCTGAAATGTTTGCAAGATTAGGCAAACAATGGCACAGTAGACGCAATAAAAAAGTACATGAGTACGCTGCTTTGTGTGAGCCAGATAGCTAATATAGATGCATATGCGTACTTTATAATCCGAGTGCTATGAAATTATTTAGAGAGAGATTGTATGACATCAGTTAGTTCTAGACTTGATAGCATAGTTACATCCTATGAAAAAGAAGCTTCTATCGCCCCTGTCGCATTTATTATGTGCATCATGGGAGCAGTCTTTTATTGCTATGAATATTATCTGCGGGTTGCCCCAAGCGTTATACAACCAGAGTTAATGACTACATTTGGGATTAGCCAGGCTGGTCTTGGTACCCTGATTGCATACTATTATTTGGCATATGTCCCTTTACAGATCCCTGTGGGTTTAATGATGGATTACTGGGGCCCGCGTCGTGTTTTAACATTTGCGTGTATGTTGTGTGCGATTGGCACATACCTATTCGCTTTTACTGATGCTATATGGATGGCTAAAGCTGGTAGATTTATGGTCGGTTTTGGTTCAGCGTTCGCATATGTTGGTGTTTTGAAAATTGCTAATTTGTGGTTACCTAGACGTTATTTCGCGATGGTTGCTGGCTTTTGCACTGCATTAGGCATGTTAGGTGCTATAAGCGGTGGGGTACTTATGGCAAAATTTGTAGGATTAACTGGCTGGCAACACGCTTTAAGTTCGGCTGCCTTACTTGGGTTAATTTTAGCCTGTGCTTTGTGGGCTGTAATTAGAGACAATTCAGATCGAGAAATCACGACTCTTGGGCGTGCATCACATCGTGGTAAAACAAT
>DALYEH010000190.1:0-456 GCA_031972715.1 Gammaproteobacteria bacterium
ATTATCAATCTAGAAAAAACATTGCCTTTATTTAAAGATGCAATGGAATTCGTAAATGAAATTGCTAGCAAAGGTGGCAAAATTTTATTCGTAGGCACCAAACGTGCAGCTAGCAAATTGGTTGCTGAAGCAGCAGAACGTTGCGGTATGCCATATGTGAATTATCGCTGGTTGGGCGGTATGTTGACAAATTATAAAACTATTCGCCAATCAATTCGTCGTTTGAACTCTTTAACCAAAATGCAAGAAGACGGTACATTGCAATTACTAACCAAGAAAGAAGGTTTAACTATTCGTCGTGAATTAGTAAAACTTGAAAATAGTCTTGGTGGAATTAAAACCATGGGCGGTCTACCAGATGCGATTTTTATTATTGACGTTGGTAATGAAAGAATTGCAATTCAAGAAGCAAATCGTTTACGTATTCCAGTAATTGGTGTGGTGGATACCAACAGC
>DALYEH010000190.1:466-2007 GCA_031972715.1 Gammaproteobacteria bacterium
AACCAACTGGCGTGGATTACATGATCCCAGGTAACGACGACGCGATGCGTTCTATTAGTTTATATCTAAACACCGTAGCAGATATAATTCTGAAAGCGCGTGAAGCAAATAAAGGTATTGCTAACAAAAAATACCAACAAGAATTTGTAGAGCTTGAAGAGCCAAGCGAGATAGTTATCTCCGCAGATTTATTATCTGATACAGATGAAAATACAACAATTTAACATTTGTTAAGAGTATTAAGGATTATAAGATGACACAAATAACTGCAGAAATGGTGCGCGATCTTCGTGAGCGCACCGGCGTTGGCATGATGGAATGCAAAAAAGCGCTAGTAGCTGCTAATGGTGAAATGGATTTAGCTATTGAAGCATTACGTAAAGCTGGGCAAGCCACGGCTGTGAAAAAAGGTTCGCGTATAGCAGCCGAAGGCGTGGTATGTGCGGTGGTAACCCCTGACAATACTGTTGCTGTAATCGGTGAAATTAACTGTGAAACTGATTTTGTGGCACGTGAAGAGCGCTTCAAAAAGTTTGGTCATGAAGTTGTGCAATGTGCATTACAAAATAAAATTGCAGATACTACAGCCCTGATGGATCAAAAAATCAACTCTGACAAGTCTGTTGAAGCGCTACGTTTAGAGCTCGTTGCACAGTTGGGTGAAAATGTTGCAGTGCGTAGAATTAAACGCCTCCAAGCACCAGCGGGTGGTGTGGTTGTAGCATATCTACATGGTGGTGATGCTATAGCAGCTAGAATTGGTACTGTTGTTACGTTGGATGTTGCGAATACAACTTTAGCCAGAGATATTGCTATGCATATTGCTGCTATGCGCCCTGAGTTCTTGAATGAAGCAGATGTGCCTGCAGAGCGTGTTGCTAAAGAAAAAGAAATTATGCTCGCACAAGCGCAAGAAGCAAATGCTGGAAAACCTGCAGAAATTCTAGAAAAGATCATTGCTGGTAAAATGGGTAAATTTATCAAAGAAATTACTTTGCTAGGCCAACCATTTGTCAAAAATCCAGATCAGACAGTGAGCGCTTTATTATCTGCTGCAAATGCCAAAGTGGTAGATTTTGTGCGTTTTGAAGTTGGTGAAGGGATCGAAAAGAAAACTAGTGACTTCGTAAATGAAGTTATGGCACAGGTAAAAGCATAGGCGCAAATATGACAAAAACTCCCAAGTATCGCAGGATATTATTAAAATTCAGCGGTGAAGCCTTAGCAGGAAACACTGGTTATGGTATTGAACCAAACGTGCTGGATCGTATTGCTAATGAAGTACGTGAACTAGTAGAAGCTGAGGTACAAGTTGGGATAGTTGTTGGTGGTGGAAATCTATTCCGTGGTGAATCGCTTTCTGCTGCCGGCATAGGCCGTATTACTGGCGATCATATAGGGATGTTGGGGACTTTGATTAATGCTCTTGCATTGCGCGATGCTTTTGAGCGTGCTGGGATAGAAACCAGAATTATGTCCGCGATACCTATGAGTGGTATTGTTGATCACTATGATCGCCGTAAGGCTATATATCATTTGCG
>DALYEH010000191.1:0-1977 GCA_031972715.1 Gammaproteobacteria bacterium
ATATTTTTAGATATCTTTGACTACACGGTCTCTAAACATATAACAGGGGAATCCAAATGGATGAGCACAAAAACAAAGCACTTAGTGCAGCATTATCACAAATAGAAAGACAATTTGGTAAAGGCTCTATTATGCGTATGGGGGACCATACTGTACCGAATATTGAAGCGATTTCGTCAGGATCGTTAGGATTAGATATAGCTTTAGGGATAGGCGGCTTTCCAAAAGGGCGCGTAGTAGAGATTTATGGGCCGGAATCCTCAGGTAAAACTACTTTAACGTTACAGGTAGTAGCAGAATGCCAGAAAGCGGGCGGTACTGCAGCGTTTGTGGATGCAGAGCATGCATTAGATTTGTCTTATGCTGAAAAGTTAGGTGTGAACGTTGATGAGTTATTAGTATCTCAACCAGATACTGGCGAGCAAGCGTTAGAAATTACTGACATGTTGGTACGCTCAGCGGCGGTAGACGTGATTATTGTAGATTCTGTAGCTGCATTGACACCTAATGCTGAAATCGAAGGCGAAATGGGTGACTCACACATGGGTCTACAGGCTCGTTTAATGTCGCAAGCGCTAAGAAAATTAACTGCAAATATAAAACGCTCTAATACTTTAGTGATTTTTATCAATCAGATTCGTATGAAAATTGGGGTAATGTTCGGTAGCCCAGAAACTACCACAGGCGGTAATGCTTTAAAATTCTATGCATCTGTGCGTTTAGATATTCGCCGTACTGGTGTTGTGAAAAAAGGCGAAGAAGTTATGGGTAGCGAAACTCGCGTGAAAGTAGTGAAAAATAAGGTTGCGCCACCATTTAAACAAGCAGATTTTGAGATTCTGTATGGCGAGGGTATTAGCCGTCTAGCAGAAGTAATTGATTTGGGCGTTACATGTAATTTAATTGATAAAGCCGGTGCTTGGTATAGTTATAACGGCACTAAGATTGGGCAAGGCAAGGAAACTGCGCGTCAATTTCTCTTAGAGAACCCTAAAATTGCCGCTGAAATTGAAGCTAAGATTCGCTCTCAATTGTTATTGCCAAGGAATACAGTAGCAACAGAGCAATTTGAGCCAGAGATCGAGCAATTTGAAGAAACACCAGCTTGACAACTGCATTAGTGTAGCTTGGCTGGCTTTTACCAAAGTAAAAGATAAAATTCTGAACTTTGATATTGAGCCAGTCAGGCCTCTGCTAAACCAAAAAATCGCCTTAGCAGAGGAGTATGTTGCAGCAGGATATTACCATAAAGCTATAAGCATATATCACGATTTGTTCAGAAATCATCCAAAGAATACATCTGTTCTAAACCTTTTAACAGATTTGCACATGTTGCAGAAGAATTATAAAGCCGCGTATAAACTTGCAAGATATGGGGTGCAAATCGCGCCGCACAGTTTTGACTTTAATTATATGTTAGGGGTAGTCTGTTTACAGCTGCAAAAAAGGGCTGCAGCAAAGAAATATCTTGCAAGAGCCTCAAAAATATGCCCAGATAGCTCTAGTGTTGGCCATTTATTGGCGGCGCTGCAAGGTGAAAATGTTGCTCGGCCAGTCGATGGATATGTAGAAGGATTGTTTGATAGTTACGCCTCTTCTTTCGAGTATGATTTAACTGTAATCCTACAGTATAAATCGCATATTATGCTCGCAACCGCGTTAGAGGAGCATGTGACTACGCCAGTGCAAAAAGTATTGGATTTAGGCTGTGGCACAGGATTATTAGGCGTAGAATTAAAACAACGATTTGAGATTGCTAATCTTAGTGGTGTAGACATATCTAGCAAAATGCTAGAGCAGTGCAAACAGAAAAATTTGTATGATAATTTGCATGAAGCAGATCTATTAACTTTTATGCAGGATGCAAAGCCAGGTTTTGAGTTGATTGCCTGTAGTGATGTGCTAGTGTATATGGGCGATTTAGAGGAGGTTTTTGCACAAGCCCAGCGTATTTTGTCTATAAACGGCTTTTTTGCT
>DALYEH010000192.1:0-1976 GCA_031972715.1 Gammaproteobacteria bacterium
TACTATTAAATCAGCACCTAAACCGCGCTGTACACGTATAGATTCTTCAGGCGTTAGCAAATATTCACGCCCATCTACATAGGATCTAAATTTAGCGCCATTTTCATCGATTTTTAAAAGTGTTTTAGCATTAGTTTGCAATCTGCGCCCTTTGATTTCATCTGCCACAGTGCCGGAACCCAAACTGAAGATCTGAAATCCGCCTGAATCAGTTAACATGGGCCCATGCCAGCCTGTAAATTTTTGCAAACCGCCCTGTGCTTGCACGCTTTCAGGTCCAGGCTGCAGCATCAGATGGTAGGTGTTTGATAAAATAATCTGTGTGTTTGCAGCACGCAACTGATCGGCAGTCATAGATTTCATGCCAGCACGCGTAGCACAAAAAATAAAAGCTGGCGTCTGCACTATGCCATGCGGTGTCTGTAGTAAACCAAGCCTAGACGCTTGCGGACCGCTTTTTAAAATCGTAAATTCGAATTGGTTTGTTGGGTGCACAATAATAACTCATATACATTAGTGGAGTGAAAGAAACATTAAGCAGCAAACGTAATACCTGCGAGCTTAAAATGTAAGTAAAAAATAGCTCTGCCCAAGAAATAGGCATATCGCTTAACAACATCCATGCTAAAAAACTAAATAAAAAGGTGTCAAAGGTACCTGAAATAAACATCGCTACATTTTGTCTCAACCATAAAAACTTACCTTCCGTGATTGTGCGTATACGATTAAAAATCAAAATATCTAATAACTGACTACAAACATACGCGATTAGGCTGGCAGTCAAAATGCGCAGCGAAGGTGCAAATAGTTGTAGCATGGCCAAATAGTTATCATGTGCAATAGCTGTTGCTGCGTTGCCAGTACTGTCTATAGGTAATTGATGTCCTAAGGTGAGGAGCATTAAGATGGTGACAAATACCTGTGTACAAAAGCCTAACATCACTGATTTACGCGCATATTCAGATCCGTAATGTTCAGTGAGTACATCGTTAACAAAAAAAGTTGTAGTAAATAACACAGTTCCTAAAGCAACTGGTTCAGCACACATAGCGTATTGGGTGAAACGTAAAACTTGAATATTGGCCACTACAATAGCTAGCGCATTATACACAAAGAGCCCATAAGCGCCGTAAAATCTAAACGCTGCCAGTATAGCTACTGCACAGAGTAAAAAGGTCCAAATTGTTAAAGCTTCCGCTGAAGTATGGTATTGCAGCCAGAAGACTATTTCACGAATGATGCTATCCACGATTATTTATATAACTCTTAATGTACGGAGAGCACAATGTACGGTAAATTACTTTTTTTTTCAAGGAAAATTTATTTTTCATCCCGCTAAAGCCAGCTTTAGCTGGCTCATAACATGGATCTATAAGCTTAAAAGATCCCGGAGAAGCGCAGGGCCGCTTCCCGGGATGACAGCATCTTAGGCCTGGATGATAACGCTGAATGCAAATTTCATTGTGACACTCGTAACTTAAGAGGTTCTTGCAATTACAAATTCAGCCAGCTCAATCAATATGTTGGCTCGATCTCCAAACTCAGCAAGTGCCTCAAATGCCAACTGCATTTGCTCGCTTAAATGTTGCTGTGCACCAGTAAGACCTAAAATGCTTGTATAAGTGGCTTTGTGTTGCTTTTGGTCTGCACCAGCTGTTTTGCCTAAAGTGGCTGTATCGCCAGTTACATCCAAAATATCATCTTGTATTTGAAAGGCTAAACCCAAATGTTTAGCGTAACGTAACAATTGCTGTTCCGTTCTTGTGGGTAGTGTAGTTGGGCTAGCTTTGAGTGTCATAGCAACACATGCATTAAAGAGTGCGCCGGTTTTGAGTGCATGCATATGTGATAGCTCTCCATGCTCTAGGGCTGTATTCTCTGCAGCCAAATCATAGGCTTGTCCTAACACCATACCATTACAGCCAGCAGCTTCACTCAAAATGCCTATCATCTCTATCTGTTTGTCAGCTTTAAAC
>DALYEH010000193.1:0-1732 GCA_031972715.1 Gammaproteobacteria bacterium
TATTTGTATTATGGCGTACGTGAGTTTGCAATGTCAGCAATGATGAATGGTATTGCTTTGCATGGTGGCTTTATTCCCTACGGAGGCACCTTCTTAGCTTTTGTAGACTATGCTAGAAATGCGGTACGTTTGAGTGCACTAATGCGCATTAGAGTGATTTATGTGTTTACGCATGATTCTATAGGTTTAGGTGAGGATGGACCCACACACCAGCCAATAGAACACTTAACAATGTTAAGAGTGACGCCTAATGTTACAGTATGGCGTCCATGTGATGCAGTAGAGACTATTGTTGCTTGGCAATCAGCTCTAGAAAAGACTTTTGGTCCCACATGTTTAGTATTATCTAGACAAAATCTTCCATGTTTTTTACGTACGGAGCATATGCTAAGCCAGATTAAATTTGGTGGTTACATTTTACAGGACTGCGTGGATTTTCCTGACGCGATAATAATCGCGACAGGTTCCGAAGTAGAATTAGCAATATCAGCAGCGGATGAACTCACACAACAAGGTGTACGTGTGCGTGTAGTCTCCATGCCATGTGTGGAAGCCTTTTTAACTCAGGATATTACATATAGATCAAGTGTATTACCAGAAACTGTAGCTGCGCGTGTTGTGGTTGAAGCTGGTGCGCGCGAGTTTTGGTATCAGTTTGTAGGTGCGAGAGGCAAGGTGCTGGGCTTGAATACGTTCGGGGCATCAGCGCCATACAAGGACATTTATGCCGCAATGGGTTTAACCTCCGAGGCTATTGTCAGTGCGGTGCAACAAGCATTAATTATTAATGGAGACTAACGATGGCGATTAATATTGCGATTAACGGTTATGGACGCATAGGTCGTAACATTATTCGTGCCTTGTATGAAAATAAACGTAATAAAGAGTTTAATGTAGTTGCAATTAATGATCTTGGCGATGCACAAACAAATGCACACTTAACTAAATACGATACCACACATGGCATTTTCCAAGGAGATGTCTCGACTTATGCAGAAGGTTTAGTAATAAACGGACACAAAATTTTGGTTTTAAAGCAGCGAGAACCAGAAAATTTACCTTGGGGAAAATTGGATGTTGATGTTGTCTTAGAATGTACTGGTTTGT
Organism: Gammaproteobacteria bacterium; assembly: GCA_031972715.1. GTDB lineage: Bacteria > Pseudomonadota > Gammaproteobacteria > UBA6186 > Azoamicaceae > JAGVLG01. The sequence continues at coordinate 1,108 of DALYEH010000193.1, forward strand.
TTGCGAGCAGCGAAAAAGCACAAATGCATCTTAAAGCAGGCGCAAAAAAAGTATTAATTTCTGCACCTGCTGGATCTGATGTTGACGCAACTATAGTATTTGGCGTAAATCACCATACTTTGAGTAAAAACAGCAAAATTGTGTCTAACGCTTCATGTACTACCAATTGTCTAGCACCACTGGCAAAAGCATTGAATGATAGTATTGGGATTGAGCATGGTATTATGACTACTATCCACTCATATACTAATGATCAAGTATTAGTAGATGTATATCATACTGATCTACATAGAGCGCGCTCTGCAACACATTCTATGATCCCTACTAAAACTGGCGCTGCAGCTGCTATTGGTTTAGTGCTTCCTGAATTAGATCATAAATTAGATGGGTTTGCTATGCGCGTGCCTACTCTAAATGTCTCTGTCGTTGATCTAACATTTAAAGCTAAGCGCAACACATCAGTTGCTGAAATAAATGAAATTTTAGCGCTAGCTGCTAAAACTACATTGAAAGGTATTACAGAAATTAACACCTTGCCATTAGTTTCAATCGACTTTAATCATAATGCAGCATCTTGTATTTTTGACTTAACGCAAACTAAAGTTTTAGGCGATGTAGTAAAGGT
>DALYEH010000193.1:1755-1973 GCA_031972715.1 Gammaproteobacteria bacterium
AATGAATGGGGTTTTTCTAATCGTATGTTGGACACAGCACAAGCAATGATGCGGGCATAAGCATGAAGAAGTTTATGACTTGCGCTGACATAAACATGCATAATAAACGCGTTTTAATACGCGAAGATTTTAATGTGCCAATTAATAACGGACAGGTAGTAAATGATTTGCGTATTCGCGCTGCTATTCCAGGTATCAAGCAAGCTTTAGATGTAAAC
>DALYEH010000194.1:0-1248 GCA_031972715.1 Gammaproteobacteria bacterium
TGCGTATCAGTAGTAGCAGCAATTAGCAAAGAGTTGAATTTTCGTTGGGCGCTGTTTTCCGTAGTTTGGTCTACAGGACTTGCATACTTGCTTGCGGTATTGTTTTATCAAGTAGCTATTATGCAATCATGGTTGTGGATTGGCGGTAGCGCGTTGGCATTAGTTGGCTTTTTGATGGCGGCTAGGTGGTTGGTGCGCCGTACTAGTACCAGCTCGCAACGCAAGCTGGTACCGACGGTGATCCGAGTACTCAATTAAAGCATCTGGTAAGCCAGTGCTAATTAAGCAACTAGATCTTTTACTTTCTTCAATGGACGAATACGTACTACATTGCGTGCTGGTTTGGCCTTAAATACAGTTGGCTCGCCAGTGTAGCTGGTTTACGGATAGCTACAACTTTCATTAACCCAGCCAAGGTAATTTGACCTGGACCGCGTAAATGAGAAGCAATCATCGGTTCAAAGCATTCAAGCACGGCAGTTACATCCTTTTTGCTTAAAGAAGTTTGTTCAGAGATATATGCTATTTGTTGGGATCTAGTTAAAGCTTTGCTGATCTTTAAAGCTTTAGCTGGAGAGGGCGATGCTGCTTTAGTTTTTTTGGTTTTGCCTTTTTTAGCAGTTGTAGCCGCTGTAGTTTTTTTCTTCTTTTTGCTTGTTGTAGTTGTGCTAGTTGTAGTTTTTTTACGAGTTTTCGTTGCCATAATTAGAGCTCCCTTCTGGTCATTGACGATTTAAAAATAACATGTGCTATATAATAGCTCATATATTGCATTTGGCATTATTTTACGAGAAATAGCAAGCCCTAAGCTTATGTTAGTTGCGCGACACATTTGTATGTAAATATGCGCATACCCCCACAATTTCCCTTATACGCTGTTGCAATCCAGTCTCATATTGCGTACAATCGCGTTCTTACTTACGTATAACAGTGCTCTACAGGAGCTGTAGATAATGAAAACATTTAGTGCAAAACCAGCAGAAGTTAAACGTAGCTGGTATATAGTAGATGCCAAAGGTAAAAGCCTAGGCCGTATGTCGAGCAGAATAGCAGCTATTTTGCGTGGCAAGCACAAACCAGAATATACACCGCATGTTGATACCGGCGATTTCGTGATTATCATCAATGCTGAACAGGCTTTGATGACTGGTAATAAGGCTGAAGATAAGCTTTATTATCGCCATTCCCAGTATCCAGGTGGTTTGACCTCAATGAATTATTCCAAGTTGATTGCAAAGCATCCAACCC
>DALYEH010000194.1:1258-1960 GCA_031972715.1 Gammaproteobacteria bacterium
CAAAGGCATGTTGCCTAAGAATTCATTAGGGCGTGCGATGTTTAGCAAACTCAAAGTATATGCTGGCTCAGAGCATCCGCATGTGGCTCAGCAACCAGAAGCGTTAGAAGTCTTAAATTAAGATTTAAAGGTATTTGTTATGGCAAAATCAGCAGCAGTTAAACAGTTTTACGGCACAGGCAGACGCAAAAGTTCTACTGCCCGTGTGTTCTTGAAGACTGGTACTGGCAAAATCACAATCAATTCACTTTCAGTGGATGAATATTTTGGGCGTCCTACAGCCCGCATGGTAGTAATGCAGGCATTACAATCTGTAGAAATGACCGACAAAGTAGATCTAAAAATCACCGTCCGTGGTGGTGGTGATATGGGTCAGGCTGGCGCGATTCGCCATGGTATTACCCGTGCTTTGATCAATTTCGATGAAGAGTTTGTAAACAAAACAGCAGCCAATGAAGGCGAAGGTGAGTTTGCAAACATCAAAGAAAACTCATTTAGACGTAAATTGCGTAAAGCTGGCTTCGTAACACGTGACTCACGTCAGGTGGAACGTAAGAAGGTCGGCCATCGTAAAGCTCGTAAGAAAGAGCAGTACTCAAAGCGTTAAAGCTATACAGAGACCCCGCCGCAAGCGGGGTTTTTTTTTTGAGATCACTAAGGTTGTTAGTTGTCGCAAAAGCTAATGTTCTGCTAGGATCGAAC
>DALYEH010000195.1:0-1935 GCA_031972715.1 Gammaproteobacteria bacterium
ATAAATGGTGGGGCAACAGAACACAAACCAAGTACAGCTGGCGGTTTTGCCAGCAAAAATACACTGTTTGGGTACAATTTGTACCTCTTTGCAAGCACCATCAATCAGGTATTACCACAAAACTGGCAAGATATCGTTAAAAAAAGCTATAACTTTAGCGTACACACAAAGTGGCATAGATCTACGCCTACCTAGAACGCTTAAAATAAAAATTTAAGCTTCAATTGCGCTATTTGATCTAAAAAGCCACTACGGAACTCAAGATCATAGCTGGCTTGCAACTGCCATCTGTCCTTGTAGTTTAATGCATACGCAGCGCCTAGCTGTAAGCCTAGCCTCTCTGGTACATTTGTGACAGTAAAATTATTGCTGCCCACAAGGAAGTTGGCAGTAGTAACCTGCTCTGGATTTATAACATCATAGGTTACATTAGCATGTAACTCTCTGACTCCAGTCTGCCATGTGCTCATTGACGAGCTTGCTAATCTTATGCCAGCCCCTAAAGTGAAAATATTTGTATTCAGATTATTAGCCACATTTAAGGCTGCCACACTACCGCTCTCATTATAAGGTGGCTGATGCAACCATGAATACTGTAATGAGGTTAAATAAGAAACGCGCACCATATTCATGACGTCATGATACACACCTAAATTTAATTTTCCAGATGCCTGCGACCCTCTATAGCTAGAAGTAATGCTGTAGTTATTGCCTACTATTGATATAAACCTATTCCCAGTATATTTATTGGTACCACCAGCAACAGTCCACTCATAGAACAATCTGTTAAACGTATCTGAGCCATACAACAAACCATAATAAGTTAAGACGCGTGTAGTGAACCCAGGATTTGAAGCCTCAGTTACATTTGCGTTTGTTACGCCTAAGGCACAACCTAAGAGTTTTTCTTCGCCAAATAATTTATCCACGCCAATAATTGCTCCTGCAATTTTGGCTGTATAACCATCATTTTCACCATGCGCATGTTGTGACACATATTGCCCCAAACCATTCATCCACACAGATGTATCGTAATTTATATCGCCTGTTGATATACCTTGCATCTGTGTTGCTACACCGCCTTGCTTAGCACCACTCATGCGATTCATGGTTTGCGTGAACAATGCATTTTGTGCAACCAACGCCGTACTACCCGCATTAATACTGGGCATTAATTCATGTAGATCAGAATTATATTCTGGCGTTGCTAAGCTAGCGGTCATGGCATCTATCAAGGACTGCTGTCCTGCATTGGTAATATTATTCTGCATAGCGTTTAGCACTTCTGCAATAGATCTATTCACTGCACCAGTCGATGCAGTGACAAAATTACTAGGAGGAGTGGAAATTGAATATGTTACCACTAAGTTATTACCCACTACATTAGCACTCCAGGCACTAGATGGGAAAGAAGTGTTTGTAGGACCAATTAAAGTGCCAGTAGCAGAGATAACTGTCCAAGAAACATCACTTGTGCTTGTAAATGAGCTATTAACTTGTAGAGTTCCGCCTCCACCTAAACTAACGTTGCCTGTAACTGTTAACTTGTCAGCTGTAGATTGATCTGTAATAGAAGTAATATGCGTCCCTGTACTTGTATAACTAGTAGCAGTCAGAGCATTTTGTCCGCTCACTGTAACTGTACCACTATTAGTAAAAGTGCGTCCCGCTGCATTAATGGTACTGTTAGCGCCATAGGTAAAGGTGCCGCTATTAACTACATTGCCTAACGCGACAGTTCCAGTGGTACTCATACTACCAGCATTGTTGATAGTAGCACTGACATTAGAACCATTCAGTATAGCTATTACCCCAGCTGCCTGATTTGCCAATGTACCAGCGCCTGCTATAGTACCGCTGTTATTTATGGTCCCAGTATTGCTTACACTAGCGCCATTGATCGTCATGGTACCAGTTGCACTATTAGTGATGCGT
>DALYEH010000196.1:0-1855 GCA_031972715.1 Gammaproteobacteria bacterium
CGCAGATCGGTGCGTGTTGGCTATTATGTTAATATTGGTAAATCAGCATATCAGTCGCTATCTGCGTGTTCTAAATATTCCGACAGCACGTTATTCGCTTTATTATCCGATAAATTTGTACATTTGATGGATATTTTACAAGCCACGCGTGAAATCAATCAAATTAATCACGCTTTAGATCCGCTTTTAGCAGAAGAAATATGGCACGATACGGGCAGTGAGCACGCGTTGCATATTTTACAACAATTTACTGTACAAACAGGTACACCAATAACTATACCGCACCAATCTGAACGCAAGCATTAAATTTTCTTGCAATACTATTGAAACTGTATACAAATAAAGATACACCCCCATACAATTTAAATCTTATGGGGGCATAGACTGTAATTATTCGCTGACTGCAGCGCCAGTAGCACCACCGACTATTGCACCAATCGCAGCGCCTGTACCTGCATGGCCTGAACCTGCACCTATGATTGCACCAGCACCGGCACCTAAAGCGGCACCACCAGCTGTGTATTCTTGTGTCTTATTACAGCCAACCAAAGCCACTGTGGCTACAATTAAACTAGTCATAGCTATTGTTTTAATTCTTAACATAATTACACCCTGAATTTTGTTGTCATGCTGCTTAGTATAGTGATCGTGACATACTGGATGTGCCATTATTTTGACATTTTTTTACTAGATCTGTTGGTATATATAGTGGAGTTTTGCTGAACAATGCCGAAATAAATACTGAGATAATCAATATATGGTTGACATATGCTGAATATAAATAAAGTAGGTCTAAGTATAGCGCTAATGTGCGGCATGGCTGCACCTGTGCAGGCGCTCACCTTTAGTATTAATCGTGGCTCAGATATAGTTGGCCAGATCCAAACTGCAACAGCTCAAAGCGGTGAAGATTTTCACGACATAGGCCAACGTTTTGATGTGGGTTACTACGAGTTAGTAGAGGCCAATCCACACGTTAATCCTAATTACCCTGGTGCAGGCACTGCAATTATAATTCCTACCCAATTCATTCTACCAAGCGGGCAACGCAAAGGTATAGTAATCAATCTCGCAGAATTACGCTTATATTATTTCCATAAAGGACAAAACCTAGTAACTACACATCCTATAGGGATTGGTAGACGAGACTGGGAAACTCCTCTTGGCAGCGGCAAAATCATTGAAAAAACCAAGGATCCATCCTGGAGACCACCAGATCGTATTCGTGCTTGGTATGAAGAAAATGATTTGTATTTACCAGAAGTTGTTTATCCTGGGCCTAAAAATCCCTTGGGCAAATACGCCATGCGTTTATCTATCCCTGGCTATTTGATCCATGGCACTAATGCACCACGCGGTATTGGGATCCGCAGCAGCAGCGGCTGTATTCGTATGCATCCAGAAGATATTGAATCTTTATTTTATAAAGTATCTGTCGGTGATCCAGTACGCATAATTCACCAACCCTACAAAGTAGGCAAACATTACAACGAAATTTATGTAGAATGGCATCAACCTTTATCAGGTGAATATTATCATAAGGTGTCTGATGAAGAGTTATTTGAACAGGCTATAGAACAATCACAAATATCTGGAGCTGGCGTTGACAGAGAGTTAGCCAAAGAAGCTCTAGAACGCTCCCTTGGCTACCCAACACTAGTGCAATAGCTTATTTGCCATCACAGCTGTCGTACTTAGTACCACATTTATCATAAGAAGGACATGGTTTGTCACAGCTACCACAGTTACAACCTGTTAGTAATAATACAGGAGCAATTAAAGCTGTTACTAGTAAAAGTTTGATTGAATTTTTCATAATGAAGTCTCCATGACTGAATTAAACATTGTCTTCCAG
>DALYEH010000197.1:0-1849 GCA_031972715.1 Gammaproteobacteria bacterium
TTCTGATAAAAATCCATATCCTGGATGTATAGCTGAAGCATCAGTTATTTCTGCGGCACTAATAATTGCAGGGATATTAAGATAACTTTGTGCAGCAGGAGGATTGCCTATGCAAACCGATTCATCGGCTAATTTAACATGCATTAAATTATTATCTGCAGTTGAATGTAATGCTACAGTCTTAATGCCTAATTCTCTGCATGCTCTTAAAATTCGTAAGGCTATTTCGCCACGATTTGCTATTACTATTTTTTCAATCATAAATGTCTCTTATTCGATAATGAATAATGGTTGACCAAATTCTACTGGTTGACCGTTTTCAACTAAAATAGCAGTGATCTTGCCACTCGCATCGGCTTCAATCTGATTTAACATTTTCATCGCTTCGATGATACAAATGGTTTCGCCTGTGCTTACTTCTTGTCCAATCTCTACGAATGGTTTAGCGCCCGGTGCGGATGCCTTATAGAATGTACCGACCATTGGCGACTTCACTTGGTGGCCGCGTACTTCTTTAGTCAATGGAATAACCGGTGCTAAAGGTGCTTCAGCAGGGGCTGTATGCATTGGTGTTGGCATAGATGAATAAGGGTTAGACATAACAACTGTACTATGTTGTTGTTGTCTGCTAATACGTACTGACTCTTCGCCTTCTTTAATTTCAATTTCAGCAACGCCAGATTCGTCTAATAGCTCTATTAATTTTTTAACTTTACGTATATCCATGGTTTTACTCTTTATTGTTTAAAAACTTTATGGCTGCTGTTACAGCAAGCTCATAACCTAGCGGACCCAGACCTATAATAATTCCACGCGCAATATCAGATAAATATGATCGAGATCGAAATTCTTCTCGACTATATGTATTAGATATATGCACCTCTATAAAAGGTATTTGTGTTGCTAACAATGCATCACGCAAAGCAACACTTGTATGCGTCAGTCCAGCGGCATTAATAATAATAAAGTCTGTCTTATTGGTCATAGCTGCGTGTATATAACCAATAAGCTCATGCTCCGCATTGGACTGCCGGCATTCTAATTGCACCCCACTATGCAGGGCTTGGGTGATTAAGGTATCATTGAGTTGGTTTAGCGTAAGGGTCCCGTAAATTTCAGGCTCACGTTTGCCTAGTAAATTTAAGTTCGGACCATGTAGTACCAGGATTTGCACAATCCTCACACCCTATCTGCACAATTGCGGACATTCTCGCAAATTTCGTGCAAAATGTCCACAAAATGTCGACATTTATCGTAAAACTTCTGCTGTAAAGCCTACAATAAGTCGACTAGCTAAATTATTTTTAGCATGATCCAGGCATTTTTGAGCTGTGTCTAGATTGCCTGCAGCAAATTTAGCATCTCCTGGGCGTTGATTTCACCAACCACGCGTTTCGTGGTTATTTCGGTGCCATCGGGATTGAAGAATATAATGACCGGTGGGCCATAAATTTTGTATTTATGCAATAAGGGCTTTTGCTTTGCATCCATATTAGTCATATCTACACGCAATAAATTCATACTTGATAGCTCAGAAATAACTTCCGGATTAGTAAAAACTTTAGCTTCAATAATTTTACAGCTGGTACACCAATCAGCATAAAATTCTAATACAGTATATTGTTGTGCTTTTTGCGCTACTTTAAGCGATGCCTCTAATTCAGGCAGAGTATTGATCTGTTGCCATTGAATCGCAGTACTTTCTTCACAAGCTATTTGTTTATTGATCTGCTTATAAACAGTATGCATGATAATAGCGGCCCCGAATATTGCAAGTAAAATGCCTAGTAGCTTTAAGATCTTGGTTGCTTTTTTAGTATGCGCGGGAATATGAAAAGCCTTGAATAGC
>DALYEH010000198.1:0-648 GCA_031972715.1 Gammaproteobacteria bacterium
CATGCGCTTAAACATGGATATCCCTATATACGTTTCGTCGTTATTTTAATATTCCGTATATATATTCTATGTTAATTATCTAACGTTTGCTGTGTACTTCTATATCTTTGACACATTCTCAATCTGAATAAGTATGCTCACAACCAGTATAGTCTTTGATGGTGTAAGTACCTGTTTCTTGTTGGGTCAAATAGGCAGGGCCTATTGGCGACTTGCCAAAACCACCAGGGATATCTAACACATATTCTGGTAAACATATCCCAGAATAATTACCGCGTAACGCAGCTACTAATGCCTGCCCTTCAGCTATTGTGGTACGGAAATGACTAGTGCCTACTGCTAAATCAGTATGATGTAAGTAGTAGGGTTTGATTCTATGCTTAATCATACAGCGCATTAATTTCCCTAAGGTTGCAACATTATCATTCACGCCTTTTAGTAGGACCGTTTGCCCCAACAATACAATCCCATTCTCTGCCAACAAATCTATAGCTGCAATTGCAGCAGCAGTAAATTCTGCAGGATGGTTGATATGTAATACTATATAGACTGGTTTACGTAATGTTAAAGCGCTAAGCATTTCAGCATTTATACGCTGCGGATCAACCGTTGGTATGCGTGTATGAATACGTATTATTTCCACATGTT
>DALYEH010000198.1:658-1768 GCA_031972715.1 Gammaproteobacteria bacterium
CGATCTGATGCAAATTCTCAATAATGCTAGCTATTTGCTTGGGTTTTAGGATCAGCGGATCGCCACCAGATAAAATCACCTCCCAAATAGAAGTGTGTTTTTGTATGTAATCATAGCACGCTTGCAGATCATGTGCAGTAAGTGCAGGATTGCCCTTACCTACAGTTTCTCGTCTAAAGCAAAATCTACAATACACTGGACATACTGTAACAGGCTGTAAAAGACAACGGTCCGGATAACGATGAATAATCCCTTTTATGGGTGATCTAGCCGTATCGCCAATAGGATCAGTCAGCTCTTGCTGCCCAGTACTCAACTCTGCGCTCGTGGGGAGAAACTGCTTGCGCACCCCTTCTTCCTTAGCGATTAAATCAAGCAAATATGGAGAAATGGCAACTGAATATTTTTGCGCCACCATAGCTAAAGCAGCATGTTCGTCGGCCGGTACCAATTCAGAAGCAATCAGTTCTTGTACTGTGCGCACAGTTTTTTTAGTCATTTGTATAGCATATGGATTAGTGTAGCAATCTGCATCATAATGCATACATGTAAACTAAGGCAAGACCTTGCCTTGCTGCAAAAATTTGGAAGCCCCTGCAGCATTTAGAGGGCGGCTTATATAATAACCCTGGATAATAGAGCATCCTAAATCGGTCAACATCTGTAATTGCTCTGCGGTTTCTACGCCTTCTGCAATCACTTTATACTGCAGGTTATGAGCTAAATCTATTATAGTTTTGACAATAGCCGCATCATTTGCATTTGTAGTGATATGACGCACAAAAGACTGATCAATTTTAATGAAATCAATTGGTAAGTGACGTAAATAATTTAATGATGAATAGCCGGTACCAAAGTCATCTATTGAAATTTTGATCCCAATTTTTTTAATTTCACGCAGGATATTGATGCTTTTTTGCGCATTTTCCATCAAAGCGCTTTCAGTAATTTCTATTTTCAAATTTTGTGGATCTAAGCCTGTACTTTCTAAAACTGTAGTTAACATATCCAGAACATCGCCACGTCTAAATTGCACCGGGCTAATATTCACTGACATAAACATAGGAGAGCTGCAAATAGCCTGCCACGCTTTTGCTTGCATACAAGCCG
>DALYEH010000199.1:0-387 GCA_031972715.1 Gammaproteobacteria bacterium
AATAACACCCGCAGCAAAAAACGGGATCCACGCCATTTGCACCGCCCAAACAGTAATGCCTGGAATGCCTAGTAAAAACAAGTTCACTGCTAGGGTAATTAAAAAACCTTTGCTAGAGTGTGGTGTATATACATTACGCTCCAACCAATCATCAGGTGTGCCTTTACCATAGCGATCCAAAGTTTCAGCGTTCTTAGCTTCAGCTTTGTATAATTCCGCCCCTTCAAATAATACTTGCTTCAAGCCAAGGATCTGTGGACTATGCGGATCTTCAGCCGTTTCACACTTAGCATGATGCTTACGATGAATCGCAGCCCACGCTTTAGTGTTCATGCCTGTTGTTAACCACAACCACGCTCGAAAAAAATGACTCACTGCCGGGTGCAA
>DALYEH010000199.1:397-1761 GCA_031972715.1 Gammaproteobacteria bacterium
CCACGGTAAATTTAGGTAGCCATATAACATAATATCAACCTCTACTAGTGCGCAGTTTCCTGCAATTTATACGCCATTGTCGCACTGCGTGCGATATTTGGCAATTACCTTATAATATAGGGATGAAAAAGAATTTTGTAAGTCTTCATGACGTGCACATGCAGATAAATGGAAAAGAAATCTTGCGTGGCTGCAGCGGATCTATTGAACCTGGTCAAATGGTTGCTATCATAGGCGCCAATGGTACCGGCAAAACCACGTTGCTCAAAATTATTTGTGGGCTCTTACAGCCTACTGCTGGATCACTATTAATCGATGGTTGCACTTTTAAACAAGACAAAAACGTATATAATTTGCGGAAACTGATCGGTTTTGCGCCTGACACCCCACCATTATATACACATGACACTATACACACATATTTACGCTTCATAGCTGAGCTCAAACAGGTACCAAAACAGCAGATTAAAAAACATATAGATTTATGTTTACAGGTTTTTGGGTTAGAAGATCTGCGCTATCAATATATGCATACCTTATCTAAAGGGTTACAGCAACGCGTCAATCTTGCACAAGCATGTATACACGAACCAAAGCTACTTGTATTAGATGAACCGACTAATGGCTTAGATCCAGAACATTGTGCACAGCTAAAGGAGCATTTAGCTCATTTACAAAAACAAGGCACAACAATTGTTTATACTAGTCATACATATTCAGATCTATTAGCAATCAGCGATTTCATGCTCAAAGTTGCAAACGGCAAACTAGAAAAGATCCTATTACCAGCAAGAATTCCAAGGGAAAGCAAAGTACATGATTACGCCGATTATACGACATGAATTACGCCAAGTCCTATATAAAGCAAAAACTTGGTATTGCCTAGCAGCCTTACAAGTTTTGATGGCCTTAATATTTAAATGGCTAATTACTAACTACATGCATGGCCAGGCTATCAGTAGTGTCTTGCATTTTGGGATCACCGAAGAAGTGATACACCCATTTTACGCTTGGTTTGGTTTATTATCTTTAGTGTTACTACCTATGCTCACCACACAAATGATTTGTGCAGAAAAACAGCAAGGTACGATTATAAATTATTATTGCGCTCCTATATCAGGCTTACAATTTATGCTTGGCAAATTTTTAAGCATCAACATCCTCTTGCTAATGCTCATAGCCTTTATTAGTATAATGCCATTGAGTATTATGCTTTCCGGTGCATTAGATTGGGGGCAATATGCAGCGAGTTTATTCGGAGTATATTTAATGCTGGCCGCGGCTATTGCCATCGGTTTAAGCCTATCAGCTTTTATGCGCAACGTGATACGTGCGAACATGTTGATTTTCATCGCTATTCTTGG
>DALYEH010000200.1:0-1207 GCA_031972715.1 Gammaproteobacteria bacterium
AGCTTTGTTGTAAATTAATTTCAAATCATCGATCAGATCTTCTGCATTATCTGAAGCATTTTTCATGGCCATCATGCGCGCTGCTTGTTCACAAGCTACATTTTCTACCGTAGCTTGATAAATAATTGTTTCTATATATCTTTCTACTAGTATGTTTAACAAACTAGGCGCATCTGGTTCATATATATAATCCCACGAAGCATGGTGCTCTATATCCGTAGGTTCCGTCACCGGCAACAAACGCTCCACTATAGGCTTCTGCGTTAAAGTGCTGACAAATTTATTGAAGCATAAATATACTTCATCTGCCTCGCCATTCAAAAACGCATCCATTACCACCTTCATGATCCCAATCAAATCAGCCATTTTTGGTCTATCGCCTATTGCAGTTATAGAAGCCAAGACCTGGGCCTTATGATGAACAAAAAAACTCTCTGCTCTTTTGCCTATAGTGCAAATTACCGGCTCAATACCTTGCTCATCTAAAGCTTTCATTTGCACAAAAATATTTTTAAATAAATTTATATTTAAACCACCACACAAGCCACGATCAGTGGAGATCACCAAAAAAATCACTCTCTTTACCGGCCTTGCAACTAAAAAAGGATGTGTGTATTCTAAATTGCCTTTTATTAAATGCCCTATAACTTCTTTAATACGTTTTAAATATGGTCTGGAAGCTAGAACTCTCTGTTGAGATTTGCGCATTTTACTAGCCGCAACCATTTCCATAGCGCGAGTAATTTTTTGCGTGCTTTGTATACTACCTATTTTTTGTCGTATTTCTTTAGTATTTGCCATACGTTTATACTTGTGCTTCTTTGTATTCGGTGATAGCAGCGCGTAATCTTTGCTCCAATTCCTTCGTTAACTCGCCTTGTTGGTTTAGATCCATAATAATATCGGCGTGTTTAGCACGCACATGATTTAACAAGTGCTCTTCGAAGCGTGATAATTCTTTGACCGGTACATGATCCATAAAACCATTATCCACAGCATATAAACTGACTGCCATTTCTCCAATAGATAAAGGAGCAAACTGCTTCTGCTTCATGATTTCAGTCACTCTTTGCCCACGCTCCAATTGCTTGCGAGTCGCCTCATCTAGCTCAGATGAAAATTGAGCAAATGCAGCTAGCTCGCGATATTGTGCTAAGGCCAAGCGCACACCACCACCAAGTTTCTTAATTAATTTAGTTTGAGCAGC
>DALYEH010000200.1:1217-1700 GCA_031972715.1 Gammaproteobacteria bacterium
GAAACAGATAAGCCAGCGTTAATCGCTGGTCTTATACCGGCATTAAACAAATCAGTCTCTAAAAATATTTGTCCATCAGTGATTGAAATTACGTTGGTTGGTACAAATGCAGAAACGTCACCCGCTTGCGTTTCAATAATAGGCAACGCTGTCAAAGATCCTGTTTTACCTTTAACCGCACCATTTGTATAGCGCTCAACATATTCAGCATTAACACGTGCGGCACGCTCCAATAACCGAGAGTGTAAATAGAATACATCTCCAGGATATGCTTCACGACCAGGAGGGCGACGTAACAAGAGAGATACTTGTCTATATGCCCAGGCTTGTTTAGTCAGATCATCATAAATAATAAGTGCATGTTTTCCATTGTCTCTAAAGAATTCACCAATTGTAACACCTGTATATGGTGCTAGAAATTGAAGCGTTGCAGAATCAGAAGCTGATGCATTTACAACAATTGTATAATCCATAGCACCTGCA
>DALYEH010000201.1:0-1696 GCA_031972715.1 Gammaproteobacteria bacterium
CCTGTTCTTGCCTCTTAAATGGCACTAACGTAGCATGTGCACGTATATAGTCGCTGGCGCGAAATTGAATCATGCTACTTTCTCCACTTTTCCGGCTTGATAACGAATAATCTGTCGCAAGTTAAAACCTAGAACGGAAGAGTAGCCAGCTGACAGAGTAGTTTTGTCAGACTTCATGCGGCTTCTGCCCATTTGACCTTTGTGTTTTATGTGACCAATTATAGGCTCTATACCAGAGCGTCGATTTTGTAATTTTTCTACAGCTTCAGCAGAATGTAGCGGTCCCTTTTTAATATTACCAGGGCGTGCTATTCCTACTTCTTTTACCCCAGCCATGAGTAAAAGGTCTTCATTGCTGCTAGAGTAATAGCCTTTGTCTGCTGTTGCAGATTCTATTGCGTTTACACCAAAATAATCTTGGTGCATTTTGATCATCTTATTAATAGAGTACTTGTCATGCATTCTTACATCTGTGTTGCCTAAAACCATCGCAAAATTACCGCCCAATCTCATAAGTTGATAAGCTCTACCAAATTCATAGTTTTTATGCAGCTTACCTTTGTTGAAACAAGCAACATCACCTAAATGTAACGACAGACTTAATTTGTTGTTAGCCTCTAAATACAAGTTTCGTGCCAAGTTATCTAAATATGGCTCCCCAACATCTAACATCTGATTGATTGAGCGCTTAATATTCCATGGTAAATCAACCACCCAACGCAAAAGATTTTTGCTGGCCGATTTTGCAGCACATACCACAGGAGCTACAGCTTGCACTAAGTTCTGCAATTTATATTTTTTCTCTGTATCGCTATATTTCTTCGAGTTAAAAACAAAGTCTCTGTACATTGCCTTAATTTTCTTTAAGTCAACGGAAAAAACATGCACTTTTCTTTTATGAAAAAAATCAGTTACATGATTAGTAACATGGTCTGCAATCTTTTTTGATAGGACAGCTAATTTTGCTAACATCTTTGCCTGCGTTGGATATGTCATATTTGCTTCTTGCACAGTAGAGTCTATATCGATATTGCCGCAATTTGCAAACCCTGCTTCAGTTGCTGCAACTGCCATGTGGTTTGCAATTAAGCGCTGGGTTTCTGGAGTAATACGCGAGCGGAATTCTTCTATTTTTGTATGATCTGGACAATGCCAATTATCAACAATACCCAGACCACAAAAAATCTGGTGAGCAGCATTGTCTTTTACATCATATTCTATTTGTCGATCTGTTTTATTAAGCATTTGTTGTAGGATGTAAATTGCTAGGTGCATTCTGACTTTAAGCTTGCGACCAAGCCACCATTTTCCACATTTCGTAGATGCTTTTAAATCTGGCAACACCATCTCGAATAAAGTAGCCCAGCAAATGAAGTTTGCCAGCTTAACCAAGGGATGCAGATCGTCTATTTTTGTTGTCACGTTAGCGCCAAAAACCTTGTTTTTTATCCCAGAATCACAGATACTCATCGATTAAAGGCTCCTTTTTTTAAAAAATGATGATTGCTTTGAACACTTTCAACATTCTACTAAAAGAGAGCCTTTCTTTCATCATAAATGGTTAATTTCGCGCCAGCGACTATATAGCGATTTTAAATAAATCCTGATATCATTAAAGGTAGATGTCTCCAACTATACATGGATGTATATGTTTCGTATTCTGTTAGTTAATCTGTTTACTATTTTATGCATGATT
>DALYEH010000202.1:0-746 GCA_031972715.1 Gammaproteobacteria bacterium
ACATTGCATGTAGATCTACCCAACCCTTTCCCTAGAATGACGTATGCTGAAGCAGTGGAGCGTTTTGGTATTGACCGGCCAGATCTACGCAATCCTCTAGAATTGGTGGAAATTAAAGACTTGGTCGCAAATGTTGAATTGCCCATATTTGCACAAGCAGCTGCAGCGGCTAATGCTAGGGTAGTAGCGATGCGCGTACCGAGTGCTGTAGAAAAATTGAGCCGCAAATATTTAGATGATTTAAATGATTTTGTAGCTAAATATGGTGCCAAAGGTGTGGCATATATTAAAGTGAATGATTTGTCGCAAGGTAGAAATGGTTTGCAGTCTTCCATCATTAAAAATATCAGTAGTGATGAAGTGTTAGACAATATCCTTAAACGCGTTAAAGCAGAAACAGGCGACATCATCTTCTTTGGTGCCGGGCAAAATAAAATTGTTAATGAGTCTATGTCTGCGTTACGTATCAAGATAGGTGCGGATTTAGATTTATTAGAGGGAGAATGGCGCCCAGTGTGGGGGACCGATTTCCCAATGTTTGAATGGGACGCAGATCAGAATCGCTGGTGTTCGGTGCATCATCCGTTTACGGCGCCAAAAGTAAGCGCTTTAGCAGAATTTAAACAGCAAGATCCGGGCACGTTATTAGCGCGAGCATATGATTTGGTAATGAACGGAACTGAACTAGGTGGTGGATCAATACGTATTCACACCCAAGAAATGCAGCAAGCGGTGTTCGATCTCTT
>DALYEH010000202.1:756-1688 GCA_031972715.1 Gammaproteobacteria bacterium
GGTGGTCTGGCTTTTGGGATTGATCGCCTAGTAATGTGGATGACCGGCTCTACTTCGATACGCGATGTAATAGCGTTCCCTAAAACGCAGTCAGCGAGCTGTCCATTGACGGATGCTCCTACAGAGGTGCCAACTGAGCAACTGTTAGAGTTAGGTATTTCCAGGGTGCGTAAGAAGGATCCAGTAATCATATAAGCGTGTTGAATAGGGAGATTTAAATGACGCGTACCAAAGGTGTGACAAGCAGATCTGTGCCTAATCCTAGGACTCATCATCCAGATGGTAGCAAGATTAGACTTGGTTGGTATGATACCTTTTTTGGTAGTAGCTATGGTTACAAAAAAATTCAAAATGCACCATCAATTTTTGATCCGATCGCCGAATGCTATTGTGGTGGGCCTGTGAATAGCAACAATAGAGCGCCTGGTTGCTTTGGTTGAGACAAATTAATAGTCCAGGGCGAATCTAGTGGCAAATGGCGATCTGTTTAGTAGAGTTAGGAAACAGCTCTATTGTATAATCGCTACGAATTGACTAGTAGATACTTAAAATACGAGGTTCTTTTAAATGGCAGGCCATAGTAAGTGGGCGAACATAAAATTTCGCAAAGAAAAACAAGACGCAAAACGCGGAAAACTATTCACCAAACTAATACGTGAAATAACTGTTGCAGCAGGTATTGGCGGCGGGGATCCAGGCGCTAATCCACGCTTGCGTAAAGCTCTAGATAAGGCATGGGCTGCTAATATGACTAAGGATGTTATTGATAGAGCTATCAAGCGCGGTGCTGGTGGTGAAGGCGAAAAAAATGTTGAAGAAATAGATTATGAGGGTTATGGCCCTGGTGGTGTTGCTGTAGTGGTAGAATGCCTAAGTAATAACCGTAATCGCACAGTTTCAGAAGTACGGCATGCCTTTACAAAGTATGGCGG
>DALYEH010000203.1:0-1605 GCA_031972715.1 Gammaproteobacteria bacterium
CTCTAATATCGTTTAATATTTCATGCGCGCTTTTTCCATGATCTTTAGCTAAGTGTTCATGGATCCTCAGATCAAAAATCGAATACAGCAAATGCCTATTCAAAAATAAACCTGCCTGGAAATTTTTACTAGCTAATAGCTTATCAAACAATGCTTTAGGCATTGGTTCTTTTGTATAAATATTTTGGCTGATTTCTTGTATCACCTGCCATTCCCAAGCCCAATTTTCCATTAGCTGGCTCGGCAATTCTACCGCATCCCATTCCACACCAAGCAAACCAGATACACTAAAATAATCCACTTGCGTGAAAATATGATGTGCGGTATGTCCAAACTCATGAAATAGAGTGACAACTTCTTGGTGGGTTAATAGCCCTGGTTGCCCTGCTTGTGGCGGGGGGAAGTTACAAGTTAAAAAAGCTACAGGCGTTTGCAAGCTTTGATCTAAGAGGCGCATTCTGCCAACACACTCCGACATCCATGCACCCCCACGTTTATTTTCCCGTGTATACAGATCAACATAAAAGTGCCCTCTGATCTTGCCGTGTTTATCAGTCACCTCGTACATTTGGACCGCAGGGTCCCAACTTACAAAATCTTTCACAGCCACTACATTAAACCCAAACAATTTACGCACCAGATTAAATAAACCATCTAGTACTTTGGGCACAGGGAAATATGCGCGCAACTCTTCTTCACTAAACTGATATTTTGACTCTCGCATACGCTCTGAATAATAAGCAATATCCCAACCTTCCAGCTCCTGTGCAAAGCCTTGCGCTTTGGCAAACTCTTGCAGCTCTTGATAATCCTTTTTAGCATATGGCATAACGCGCGCTACCAAGCCATATAAAAATTCATTCACTTCAGCTGCGCTCGCCGCCATTTTTGGTACTAAGGAGTATTCAGCATAGTTGGCATAACCTGTTAACTGTGCAATTTGTTGACGCAAATCTAAGATCTCGGCGATGTTTTGTGTATTATCAAATTTGCCAGCCATAGGTCCCTGGTCAGAGGCGCGACTATTATATGCTACATAAAACTCTTGTCGGAATTGGCGATTTTGTGCATAAGAGATAATATCAAAATATGTGGGCGCATCTAAGCCAAACACCCAGCCTGTATTATTTTCCTTTGCTGCGCGTTCTTTGGCAGCCAGAATTAAACGTTCTGGCAACCCCTCTAATAGATATTTTTGTGCTGTTGTAACGTGGTACGTCCAGTCTTGGGTGGCATCTAGGACATTATTTGTAAAATCGCTCTCTTTAGTACTTAGACGTTCGTGTAGCTCTTTAAGGTTCGCGCGCACAGCGGCAGGTAAATCTACGCCATTTAATTTAAAGCCGCGTAGAGTGTCAGCAATAATAGCCTGCTGGGCTTTACTTAGTGACGCGAACTCTGGGCTATTGCTGATATGCAGATAAATCTTATATAAGTCCTGATCTTGCATTTCTTCTGTATGTAGATTGGTCACTAAAGGCAATAGTTGGTCGTGCACTTCGCGCAATTCGGGTGTGCCTGCGACTAGATTCTCGTGTGTTAGCTGCCACCAAATGCGCTGCAAGCGCTCTGAGGCGATTTCTAATGGATGGATTGCCGTATGCC
>DALYEH010000204.1:0-1583 GCA_031972715.1 Gammaproteobacteria bacterium
GAGGAGTTCTACGATGAAAAAATCTAAGTTTACTGAATCACAGATATTTGAAATGATTAAAAAGTCTGAGGCCGGGGTGATAGCAGCAGATATATGTCGCGAATATGGCATAAGCTCTGCCACGTTATATCGGTTTAAAGCTCAATATAGCGGTATGGATCCTTCAATGATGAAGCGTTTGCGTGAGCTTGAAGATGAAAATGTACGTTTAAAACGCATGTATGCAAATGCGCAAATGGACAATGAAATTCTTAAGGAGACGCTAAAAAAAATCTAACGTCCACGCAGATAAAGCCGCTGGTAGCGTGGGCGATGGATAACTGGTCATGTTCCCAGCGGAGAATTTGTGGATTGTATGGTGTTCAGCGTTCAACAGTGCGCCGCAAGATAACAGTTTCTGATGTAAAGCAAGATATTACGGAGTTACTAATGCGCTTAGCGGACAGTCATAAACGATGGGGATTTGGTTTAATGTTTAGATGGTTACGACGTCAAGGTTACACTTGGAATCACAAGCGTGTGTATAAAATATACTGTGAATTAGCACTTAATTTGCGTATTAAGCCTAAGAAACGTATACCTGCTAGAGATCCAATACCACTGCATCAACCTGTAAAGCCTAACTCGTTTTGGTCTATGGATTTCATGTCTGATGCACTTGCTTGTGGCAGGAAATTTAGAACATTAAATGTTCTTGATGATTTTAATCGTGAATCATTGGCAATTGAAGTTGATTTTTCACTACCAGCTGAACGGGTAGTACGAGTTTTAGATCAGATTGCTTTGGGGCGCGGTTATCCTGATTTTATCCGCGTTGATAACGGACCTGAGCTAATATCACAGCGATTGCTGGAATGGGCTGGACAACACGGCGTAACTATTAACCATATTCAGCCTGGCAAGCCAGCACAGAATGGTTACATTGAACGATTTAACAGAACTTACCGTGAAGATGTGTTAGATCAATATTGGTTCCATAACATTCATGAAGTACGAAATATCACTGAGGAATGGATGGGAATGTATAATGGGCAGCGGCCACATTCTTCTCTAGGCGACAAAACGCCATGGGAATTTATGGCTTGCAGCGTATGATGGCTCTCTACTTTTAATTGGATGCCATAACGGGGGCTTTACAATTTCAATAACATTGACTTTTTTGGGTAGGCTATACATGTTTTTTGTTGCATCAACATGTGTTAGTAATCGTTTTATTGTGACATCTATAATCTACATCTACCAGCTCTAGCTAATTGTTGTAACCCATTAACCAGCGTCTCACCATTGACAGCAACGTCATAAAACCCTTGCTTTATATTATTGACGTTTCTATACGCATAACACAATGGTGTTGCTGCTTTTTGAACTAAATTGTTTATGTCGCGCGCGACATTTGTAAAGCTTGGTAGGGAATAAAATATCCTGCCACGACCACTAACATATGGTCCAGCGGTCGAAGATTTACTATTATTGCTAGGTTTTTTTGCTGTAGATGTAGAGACGTCTGAAGAATTATTAGAAGAATTTGTTGCAAAACTTAAGTGTAGAAGTTTAGATAAGATCTGACAATCCTGGAATTTTCA
>DALYEH010000205.1:0-847 GCA_031972715.1 Gammaproteobacteria bacterium
TCCTGATGCGGTGGTCTGGGGAACGAGTCTGGAAGAAGATCTCGCACGCCGCGATTTAACAATCAATGCCATTGCTAAAAATGCTGCGGGACAGATCATTGATCCATACAATGGCCGACACGACCTGCAGCACAAAATTTTGCGACATGTTTCACCGGCCTTTGCCGAAGATCCAGTTAGAATTTTGCGTTTGGCTAGATTTGCTGCGCGCTTTGCGCCCTTAGGCTTCACCATTGCACCGGAAACTGAATTATTAATCTCTAGTATGGTGCGTGATGGCGAAGTAGATGAGTTAGTACCGGAGCGTGTGTGGCAAGAGATGTTAAAAGCGCTAAATGAGCAGATGCCATCAGTATTTTTTACTACCTTGCGTGCTTGTGGGGCGTTAGCACGTATATTCCCGGCACTAAATAATTTGTGGGGGGTCCCACAAAAAAAAGAATATCATCCAGAAGTTGATACTGGAGTGCACGTGATGTTGGCGTTACAACAGGCAGTTATTTTCAGCAATAAACCTGAAGTACGTTTTGCAGTGCTATGCCATGATTTAGGTAAAGGCTTAACGCCGAAAGAAGAATGGCCCAGTCATAAAGGACATGAAGAGCGTGGTATTAAACCGATTCAGGAATGGTGTGCTGCATATCGGGTCCCAACCGAATTTAAAGACTTAGCAATTAAGGTCGCCAAATGGCATTTACATGCGCATCGCGCCGCTGAGCTGCGTCCCGAAACCATGCTCAAGTTATTAAAGGGGCTTGATGCGTTTAGAAACCCTAGTTATCTTGAAGACTATTTATTAGCTTGTAAGTCAGATGCAACGGGACGCACTGGGATGCAACAAAATTCA
>DALYEH010000205.1:857-1557 GCA_031972715.1 Gammaproteobacteria bacterium
TCAACAAGCATTTGCTGCGGCATTAGCTGTTGACGTACAAGATCTAATAAAACAGGGGCTTGCAGGCGAGCAATTAGGATTAGCAATTACCAAAGCCAGAGAGCGTGCTATCAAAATAGCGTTGCATAAATAAAATAAGCTGTTATTTGTGGGATATTGTCCATATAGCGAATGGCATTTTTCTCGCATAAAATCGATCATAAGTGGCTTGAAAGATATCTCATATATGGTCATCATAAGTACCATAGGTGGTCATTAATTTAAGGGATGCTAAAGTGGTGGATAAGGAAATATTGCGGTTGAAGTTAATTCCTAGATCTCAAGTCGAAGAAATGGCTGAAATGCTTGCAGTACAAAGTCGTAGGCTGCGCGAGCTAGAAGCTAAACTGCATAAAGAGAAACAAGAAAAAGCCAATCTGGAAATTGATTTTCAGCATTTGTTAGATCAAGTGCGTGCAATTTCGCATGGCAACATATTGGTCAAAGATCCAGCGGTGGTCTGCGGCTAGTTACAAACTATGTAACTTATCAAATTGTCTAAATCCAATTAAAGTTTCTGCGCTTATATAATTTTTAGTTAAAATTATAGCTTTAAATAACTCGCCCATTTCTGCCGGCGAGGTTAGTATATTAAGTTCTGTTGCTTGTATGAGAGTATCTTGTAATATTGCAGTTATTCCAGTATTAATTAAAAATCCAG